>CAZKSE010000144.1:0-10015 GCA_964555305.1 uncultured Rhodobacter sp.
GCAGTTGACTGTTAATCAATTGGTCGTAGGTTCGATCCCTACCGCCGGAGCCAAATATCTCAAGTCGTTGATCTGAAACGAATTTGCGGCCTTGAGTCGCAGATTCGCCGGTCTGGCACATTTTCTGTCACTCCGCCTGGCACAAACGCTGGCACAGGAGTCGCAGACATGCGGTCCAGGCGCATCTCGCAACCCCATCTCGAATACCGCCCGACGGGCTTCCACTGGCGCCGTCGCTGGCCGCGCCTGCGCCACGACGCCGGGGGTTCGCACCCCTTCGAAAAACCGTCACTCCTGTTTTCGCTGCGCACCCATGTCCTTCCCGATGCGAAGGCGCTCGCTCAGAGGTTGACCCTCCTCAGCGACATCGCCTTCGCCGGACTGAAGGGGTGGGCGATGCCGATCGCGCCGGACATTTTCGAGAGGCTCCTCGTCGAGCTGTGCCGCTTCCTGATCGAGTCGGCTGATCTCGCCCGCGAGATCGCGCCGGCACGCACGCCGGACGTCGCCGCCTACGAGCTGGCTTGCGCGAACGCGGCCACCGAAACCCTGCGGCAGGCGATCGCGTTGCGCGACCGGGACATCGCGCGCCAGCCACTCAGGGACCTCGCCGCGCGGCTCGGCGTCACGCTCGACGAAGCCGATCCGGACTGGCAGCGGCTCGCCTTCCGGGCGCTCCGGGTCATGCTGGACGCACAGCAGGAGAATCACCGGCGCGACCAGGGGATCTTCGACGGTCCTTCGGCCGCGTGTCAGGCCGCGATGGTGCTCGTCGATCGCGGCGCGTCTGACGCGCGCTTGTCAGTCCCGACGCCCTGCGCCGCCGCGCGCCCAGCCATCTTTCCAGCAACGGATCGGCCGCCCTCCATTGCGGTGGACCCCGTTGCCGCCGCGGCGCCGGCCGCTCTCCCCGCGACCGCCGCGCAAGCGGCCCCCGAGCCGTCTCCGGCCCAGCCGGCCGGGCAACCCGCTGCATCGGAGATCCGGCCAACGCTCGTGACGCATGAGGCGCCGCTGAAATGCCCGACGATTTCCGAGGCGACGGCGACATATGTGGACCTACGAAGCAAGGGCTACAGGAGCTTCAAGCCCACCGAGCAGGCGTCGATCAAGGTCGGAGAGAGCTGGGCCAGGAACTCGGCGCCGAACGTGCGTTCGACCGGGAGTCTGTTCACGAGGATTCTCGGTGACAGGCCGTTCGACCGGGTCACCGACGCCGAACTGAAGGCGGCCTGGGAACTCGTGGCGCGGCTGCCTCGCTCCTATCAGTCCAAGACCAGCAGGCGGTCTCCCCAGGAGGCCGCCGACGAGGCGGACGAGACCGAACGGCACAACGCGGAAGTCACGCGCACCCGCATGCAGAAGAAGGGCGAGAGCCCCGGCAAGATCGAGTCCGAGCTCCTGAAGGGCCGTCTTCCGCGGCTGCGGACCGCGACCATCTATCGCCACATGCAGGATTTCCAGAGGATCTGCGTTTTCCTGGAGAAGAAGGGGTATCTCGCCCGGAACCTCATGGCGGACCATATCTGGGAGAGCGCCGAGTACGAGCGGCGGGAGACCCTGGAAGAGGACAACGAACGGCAGACCTGGTGCGGAAGGCTGGAGGTTCTGTTCCGCTCCCCGATCTTCCAGGACGCGCTTGAGGATAACGGCGATCCGATGTTCTGGGCACCGCTCATCGCCCTGCACATGGGGCTTCGGAGCGAAGAAATCCTTCAACTCTACGTGGCGGACATCCAGGTGCTCGACGACATCCCCTGCATCGTGCTCCGCCAGGGTCCCGGTCAGAGCCTCAAGAGCCTCGCCGCCCGGCGGACGGTGCCGCTCCACGACAACCTGCTGAAGCTCGGCTTCATGCAACTCGTCGCGCAGCGCCAACGGGAGGGCGAGCCGCGCCTGTTCCCCTGGATCGAGCGGAGCGCGTCCAAGAAGACCTATACCGAGACCTTCTCGAAGCGGTTTACCCGATATCGCCAGGATCACAGGATCTACGACGCGCAGCGCGACTTCCACAGCTTCAGGACGACCTTCAACCACAAGCTGATCCAGGCGGAATGCCAGGATTCGGTGCGACGCGCGCTCGTGGGACATGTCGAGCGCGACGTCGGGATCACAAGTTACAACCCCAATGGCTTCGCGACGACTATTCTGCGCAAGAACGTGAACCTTGTTGCCATCGACATCTCGATGATCCGCCCGCCGTTCGGGCAGGTAGTCTCCGCGCAGGTCACCGACCTCTCCGCCCATCGCGTACTGACACTTGCCTGAGCGGCCGGACAAGGTGCCGGAGCGTCGGCGCGCTGATGCGGTCCGGTTCATCGTCCGGGTCAAGCTTGCGCCAGCGTCCTCGTTCTTTCTCCTTCGCGCCTCCCGGGCCGTCTGTCCGATCCGGCCCTCGACATGACGGGCCGGATCGCGTCAGGCGGTCTTCGGCGCATTGTGTCAACTTTTGTCATCGGTTCACCCTGACTCTGGTGGCGATTCTCGGGTCCGTCGGGCTGATGCTGAACCGGCATCTGCGGGATGCGCGCCGGAAGGGTACAAACCCAGAACTACCCGAGGTGCTGAGGCCGAACGCGATGCGGAAGCGGATCGTCAACTTCCTGGCCAAGCATTGCCTTCTCATTTCCTGATCTCGCGTGGACGAAGTACGATCGGCAGTGTACTGGCGATCTGTGTTTGGAGCGGCCATCAGAAGGTGCCCATGACGCGACCGCTTCTTCGGAACATTGAGGCCCGCCGGCTGTTTCTCGGCCGGCATCTGTTGCTGGGGAACGGGTTCGGGTCGGGTAGCGGGACGGATCTGGCGGGCGTCCTGACGGATCTTGGATTCGTGCAGGTCGACAGCGTCAACACGATCGCCCGTTCGCATGACCTGATCCTATGGTCGCGCCGCGGGCAGTATCGTCCGCAGGCGCTGGACGACATGGTCGCCCGCCACCGCTCCGGTTTCGAGCACTGGACGCACGACGCCGCGGTCATACCGATGCAGTTCTACCCCTTCTGGCGCTTGAAGTTCGTTCGCGACGAGGCACGGATGCGGCGGCACTGGCCGAAATGGCGACGCGATGGCTGGCGCTCGGAGATCGACGCAATTCTGCGGCGGATCTCGGATCACGGGGCAGTCTCGTCGCGTGATGTCGGCGAGGGCGAGGCAAGGACCAGCTCGGGCTGGTGGGACTGGCACCCGTCGAAAACTGCGCTTGAATACCTGTGGCGCTCCGGGCAGCTTGCGATTTGCCATCGCCGGGGGTTCCGCAAGTTCTACGACCTGAGCGAACGGGTCATCCCGCCGCAACACCTGAACGCACACCGGGAGGATGCCGAGATCGTCGACTGGGCGATGAGCGCGGCCCTCGATCGCCTGGGCTTCGGCACGGCCGGCGAACTCGCAGCCTTCTTTGCGATCGTCACACGGGATGAGGCGAAGCACTGGTGCGCCCGCGCCCTTGCCAGCGGGCGCATCGTCGAGCTGGACGTTGAGATGGTCGACGGCAGCTGGCGGCGGTGCTTTTCGACCAGGGCGCTCCTCGACCTCGTCAACTCGCTGCCCAGGCCATCGACACGCGTCCGGGTTCTGTCGCCCTTCGACCCGGCGCTGCGCGACCGAGCCCGGGCGGAGCGACTGTTCGGCTTTCACTACCGGATCGAGATCTTCGTGCCGGCGGCGAAGCGCCGATACGGATACTATGTGTTCCCAGTCATGCAAGGTGATCGACTGATTGGACGTGTAGATGCACGGCGTTCGTCAGCAACGCTGCACGTCAGCGCCTTTTGGCCCGAGGCCGGGGCAAGAATGGGCTCCGGACGTCGAGCAGCGCTGGAAGCGGAGTTCACCCGTCTGGCGCGATTGGCGGGGGTTGAAAGGGTCCGTTATTCGCAGGACTGGCTGCGGGAAACGTGACCTCAGAATTGGCCCATGTCACGGAACGACGGTGCAGGTCGTCGTCTCGACCTCCCGTATTCGCCTCTGTCAGCGTTGGCTGATGCCGGCAAAACTACGCCGAACGCGTCCTCGGCGATGGGCCCTGGGTAAGATCGCGGCGCTCAGGCGACGGGGTCGAGCGCCTCGGCCCGGGCGCGGAGGCGGGCGGCCTCGCGCGCGAGAGCGTCTGGGCCGTGCCGGTCGTCGTAGTCGCCGAAATGGTCAATCTCGCGTTCAAGGGCCTCGGCCCGGCCGAAGAGGTACGCGGCGAGAAGTTCTTTCCGACGTGCTTCCTGGAGTGCTTTGCGTGTCATGGCCTCTACCTTTCGGGGGATGTGATGTGCCAGGGCGCGAAGTCCCGGCGATGGAGCGGCGCTCAGTAGCCGTGCGCGGCAAGGATCTTGGCCAGCCGCTTCGTCAGGACCTGGCCTATGTTGCTCGGCAGGTTGGCGCCGAGGACCTCGGAGATCCGGCGGTCGAGCTCGTGGCTGAGCCCATGCTTGCACCCGGCCAGCGCGTCGTTCTGGCGCGCGGCGGCGGCGATCGAGTTCGTGTGGCGATTGGCGAGATCTTCGCACATGCGGCATTCGTCAGTGAGGTAGGCGAAGAGGTCGTCGGTGGCGTCCGGGATGTTGTTGCCGAACTCCAGCGCGCTGGTGATTATCTGAGCGATGATCTTGGTCTTCATGTGCTCATTCCTATTTGTCCGCTGGGTTGGTGGTGGGGCGGGGCGCGAGGCCCCGGCGGTGGGCTCAAGCGGCGATGGCGGCGCGAATGGCTATCCGCTCGTGCGCAGAATGGGACCAAGCGGGGAGGGTCTCGGGGTCTCCGCCGGCGACGCGGCGCCCAACGGCGGCGCGCACCTCACGAAGGGCGGCGGGGCAGTCGCGCTCGTACGCGCGCTGGTGCAGGTATGCGTAAACCCATCCGCGATGCATGGGGCGCGGAGTGCAGCCGAACTGCAATTCCCACTCATTGACGTCAACCTGGCGTTCGCCGGAGGCAAGCTTGCGGGCGGACTCATACGCCTGTACGTCGTCCTTCTCAACCTTCGCCGCCTTGGCCTCGACCGCCTCCGAAAAGCGCTCTTCAGCGTTGTCATCGCCACCCAGAACCTCGAATTCGAGGGTGCTCTCGGCGCCCGCAGGCAACTCGACGGACAGCACTGTCTCACCGTCCGGGTGCATCCGGCCGGCGTCGTCCATTGCGAAGCCGCCGCGCACCAGCTCGACGCCCTCGGCGAAGTAGACCTTGGCCGGGTCGTGGAACTGACGCCGGCCCGCCTTGCCGCGCCAGATCCGGACGACCTCGACCCCGGCGATGGACAGGCGCTCGGTGCCGCGCTTGCGACCGTCAAAAGTGTCAGTGACGCGAACCAGGGTCCGTGCTGTCTTGGCCGCGGTGGTGTTTATCATCTGGATCATGGGCTCTGCCTTTCTGTCTCAAATACCTGTTTTCCGTAGGCTTTATCTGCCAACCCACAGTAAATGGGTGCGATCTACTCAGCCAAAAAACGAAATCGCAAAAAAAATTGTGCGACGCCTCGAAATCGGCAATAGAACCGGGGACCTTCAGAAGGTGGCTTCATGTCGGCGAATAAAAAACCCGCCCGGTGGCCCAGCCCTTGGCAGTAAATGACGCAGCCTTGCAGGGCCTCGATCGTGCTGGCTGAGTCCGCTTGGAGCCCTTTGCGGTCATTGGTGTGAGACGCTGTGCGTCCGTGTGCTTCGCGCGTGCAGCATAAGTGTTCCAGTCCTGCCGGCATTGCGGCGCGGCTTTCCGTTTCCGCGTGACCGGTCATTCGTGCTGCTTTCGGCGTGAGGGGGCGTTCAGTCCATCAATTCGCGCCACGACCTGAACCCTTAGAGTCAAGTCCAGTTCCTGATCATTTCTCGGAACAAGGTCGGGCGTCCCGGGTCTGACCTGTCGCTTTGCCTGTAGCGATGTGCAGAGAATAACTTGCACCTTCTGCGTCATATCGTCATCCCAGACGGCGCGCGGGTTGCAAACCGCGGCATGCCGGGCTCATGTACGAACGAATGCGATACTCGCGGTAACTCTTCTGACTGGAGTGATCCTTGCGCAACCGACATCAGAGCGCCGCTGTCTTCGGCATTCTGCTCTGCGTGATCGCGCTGATCGTGTTTGTCCCTTTGTCTGGTGTGCATCATACCGTAGTCGGTGAGCCCACCGCGGAACTGACCGAAGCTGAAATGCGAGACGCCCACGCGTCGCACGGCGCTCAAACGGCGCCAGGTGGCCCCACGGAAGCCTGCCCGTTCTGTGCCGAACAGCACGATCATGTGAGCCATGCCACAATGGGTGGATGCGGCGCGATTGGTTGCGCCTCGGCTGCTTTGGTTCTCGAAACACTCGATGGCCGGGGAACCGCCCCGAAGAGCAGCGTTGTTTCGTCGGTCAGGGCGATTGTCCCGCATTCACCGAACGATCTGTTTCGACCACCACGGACGGCTTGATCCGCGGCGAAGGCCGGATATCGGCGACGCTTGCGTACGCGAGACACCGAGGGGCTCCGCCCGCGCCGGAATCTTGCTCGAGGCAGCGACGGATACTCTCCGCAAACCGAACCGGTTGCACGTCTTCGCATGTCGCTGTCGAGCGCATTCGTGACGCCAGTTTCCCTCGATGCATGCGTGCGAAGCAGGGTGACAGACGCGCGCCGTCGGCCGGGCCAGCCGCCAATCCGTATCGAACTTCAGATCGAGAATCAGGAACACAGAACATGACAATCACTCACAACATTCGGCTTCTCGCCACGACCGCCGGCCTCAGCGCACTTGCCCTCGGCGGCGCCGCAGCCCACTCCCCCTCGCTTCGGCAGGCCGAGCCGCTGTCGGAAAGCCGGCTCGACACCTTGCCGTCGGGGCTGTCCGGATTCGTCTTCACCGCCGACGAGGCCGGGGCCTCGATCAGCGGGATCGACCTCGCGGACGGCTCCGTCACCACGGTCTCCATTCCCATAGCTCCGCACAACGTCGACCTGTCGGCGGATGGGCGCTGGCTACTCGCAGTCGGCGATCCGGCGGCGGGTGATCATGAACACGGGTCCGGAGAGGGTCACAATCACGGTGCCTCCCATGGCGGCGGGTCGGACGGCAAGATCGTCATCCTCGACCCGTTGGATCTCGCGGCGGGGCCGGTTGCGGCTTTTCCGGCTGGTGCACATCCGGCGCATGTGGTCACGGATGCGGACGGTGCGCAGGCCTTCGTGACTGTGGCCGGGCAGGATGCGGTCGCGGTCATCGACCTCGCCACCGGAGAACGCCTGGCGCTGATCGAGACCGGGGCCTATCCGCACGGACTGCGCCTGAGCCCCGACGGACAGGAGATCTATGTCGCCAATGTCCAGGACGGCTCGGTTTCGGTGATCGACGCCGCGCAGCACACTGAACGCGCGCGCATCCCGGTCGGACCGACGCCGGTGCAGGTCGAGTTCCTGCCCGACGGCGGGTCGGTCTTCGTCTCCCTGCGCGATGCGAACGCAGTCGCGTCGATCGACACTGCAACGCACGAAGTGACGGCGCGGTTCGAGGTCGGTGAGTGGCCGATCCAGCTCGGCGCCACCCGCGACGGGGCGCGCCTGCTTGTCGCCAACGAAGGCAGTGCCGAACAACCCTCGGAAACGGTTTCGGTCATCGATCTCGAAACCGGGATCGAGGCGCGCACCGTCCGGACCGGCGCCGGCCCGCATGGCGTCGCGATCAGCCCAGCGGGTGCCTGGGCTTTCGTCACGAACATCCACGAGAACAGCGTGTCGATGATCGACCTTGCGACCGACGAGGTGGTGGCCACGTTCGCGGTCGGCGCGGGGCCGAACGGAATCACGCTCTTCCGGCTCAACGACTGATCTGAATCTCGTCTCACCCGGGTCCGGCCCGGGTGAGGCGCTTGGAGCGCGGCGCCCCTTCTTGTTGATGTCGGAGCTGGCACTTGACCTTCCTGTTACTGGAATCCCTATGTAAGCGTCAGGCGCGCTTGCGCCGTCCGATCCGGCTCTTGATCTATGTCATTCGGTGCCGGGAACAATCGGCGCAGAGTTGATGCGTGGGTCTCTGGGGAAACGAGGCAGTTGGAACACCTGAACTGGATATCGGTGCGATGGAGGGGGGCGCTCATGCGCGTGGCTCTCGCTTGCTCCGTGGTCCTGCTTGTCGGGTTTGCCTCCGTGTCCTCCGCGCATGCGCATGTGCAGCCGCGAGCTCCATCCCAGGTCGAGACCATCGCTGCGGCGGCCGCGACCGAGATCTGCTGCCATGAGGTGAATGGCGAGGCTCCGGCCTTCGCCTGCGCCGCGTCCGCGTGTTGTCCTGCCGCGGCAGGCATCGCACTCGCATCGTCGCTGACGTGGAACAGGAAGCCGAGCGTAGTCAGCCCGGCCTCCGACGCCCTCACCGGCAGCCTCTCGGCGCCGCCGCTTCTGCACCCTCCGATATTCGCCTGATCCAGATCGCCCGGGCCACTGGCCCGGGTGTGCCGGGCCTGCCGCAAGGGCAGCCCCGAGGCGACCGATTTCGGAGGACAGGCCATGGCGTCCCTGACGCAAGACACGACCCGGACCATCACCTTCACCATTCCCGGCATGGGCAGCGACCATTGCGCTGGCATCGTGCGCACCTCGCTTGAGCGGCTCGATGGTGTGCGCAAGATCGAGACCAACATTGCCGCGCATCGCGCGCGCGTAAACTTCGACGAGGGCCGCGTCAAAGCGGCCGATCTGAAGTCGGCCGTTGAGCGTGCTGGCTATGAAGTCGATGATGTCGAGGGGACTGGCGGCCCGCGCGAGCTTCGCCTGACGGTGCCTGGGATGGGCAGCGATCACTGCGCCGGGATCGTGGCGGACTCGATCCGCCGCCTGCCGGGGATCGAGAGGCTCGACACCAATATCGGCAATCACCGGGTGCGCGTGTCCTTCGACGCGGGACAGACCGACGCGAAGTCCATCCGCGCCGCCGTTGAGCGCGCGGGCTACGAAGTGGATGCGGTCGAGGAGGGCCAGGCGTCCGATCATGCCAGCGATGCTGCCTCGGAGGATCGCTACCTCGCCCGCGCCTGGAAGCGGCTGTGGATCGCGGCCGTTCCGACGACGCTGATCATGCTGCTGATGGGTCCGCACATGTTCTGGCAGCCGATTCCCGGCTATCTGCTGATCGTCGCGGTGCTGGCCTTTCCGGTCGTGTTCCTGTTCGGCGGCTGGGCGACGCATGTCTCGGCCTGGCGGTCGCTCACCAACCGCACAGCGAACATGGACGTGCTGATCTCGATGGGCAGCCTGCCGCCCTATCTGATCGGGCTGGCGGGCTTCATCTGGCCGATGACATCGTTCATCGAGATGGCGGCGACGATCATGACCTTCCATCTCGTCGGGCGGTACCTGGAAGCCCGCGCCAAGGGCCGCGCCAGCCAAGCGATCAAGCGGCTGATCACCATGGGTGCCAAGACCGCCTCGGTGCTGCGCGACGGCGAGGAGGTCGAGGTGCCGGTGGCCGAGTTGCAGCCCGGCGACATCATGGTGGTGCGTCCGGGGGCCAAGGTGCCCACGGATGGCGAGATCGTCGACGGCAATAGCCATCTCGACGAGTCGATCGCCACCGGCGAATCCGTGCCCGTGGAGAAGGGCCCGGGCGACGCGGTGATCGGCGCCACGATCAACAAGGAGGGCGTGTTGAAGGTCCGCGCCACCCGCGTCGGCGCCGACACGTTCCTCAGCCAGGTCATCAAGCTGGTCGAGGAGGCGCAGGGCTCCAAGGTGCCGATCCAGGAGCTTGCCGACAAGCTGACCGGGTATTTCGTGCCCGCGGTTCTGGTGATCGCGCTGGCGACCTTCGGCGTCTGGCTGGCTTTCGCGGATACGCTGCGCCCGATCCTTCATTGGGGCGCGGCCTTCCTGCCCTGGGTCAACCCCGAAATCTCGCCCCTGATGGGCGCGATCCTGGCGATGATCGCGGTGCTGGTCATCGCCTGCCCCTGCGCGCTGGGGCTGGCCACGCCCACCGCGCTAATGGTGGGCTCCGGCATGGGCGCCGAGCGCGGCGTGCTGATCCGCTCGGGCGAGGCGATCCAGACCCTCAA
>CAZKSE010000145.1:0-10007 GCA_964555305.1 uncultured Rhodobacter sp.
CCGATGGCGGCATTCGTCGCCCCCGGGCCGCGACTGACAAAGGCGATCCCGGGGCGATGGGCCAGCTTGGCATCTGCCAGCGCCATGAATGCCGCGCCGCCTTCGTGCCGGCAGGTCACGGTCTGGATGTCGCCCCGTCCGTGCAGCGCGTCGAGCACGGGCAGGTAGCTTTCACCGGGGACGCAGAAGATCCGGTCTGTTCCGTGGGCGGCAAGGCAGTCGACCAGCAGGTCGGCGGCGCGCTGGGTCATGTGGTGGGCTCCGCGCAGATTGCTTCAGATGTGGATCGGGTCATCGGTTCGGCGTCGTCGTGAAGGTGCGCCCGCAATCGACGACGATGGTCTGCCCGGTGATCGCCGGCTGCGCGCAGAGGAAGATCATCGCATCGGCAATATCCTCGGGCTCGACGAAACGGCGCAGAAAGGTGTTCTCCAGCGACCGCTCCGTTCGCGACCTGGGCCAGCCTTCGGTCCAGGGGGTTCGGGTCAACCCCGGCGCCACGGCGTTCACGCGCACCTCCGGGGCGAGCGCCTGCGCGAGGTTGCGCGTGAGATTGATCAGCCCCGCTTTGCTGGCACCGTAAGCCAGCGAACTGGCCTGCCCGCCCATCCCGGCGATGGAGGCGGTCGAAACGATACACCCTTGCGACGCGCGCAGGGCGGGGGCGGCCGCGCGCGCGCAGCGAAACGGGCCGACAAGATTCGTCGACAGGATCGCCTCCCAGAAGGGTTCGTCGAGGCGATCCAGATCGGTATACGGAACCGGATCGGGCGAGACGGGCGTGCCGGCGTTGTTGATCAGGATGTCGAGGCCGCCGAGCGTGTCGATGGCCTGCGCGACCATCGCCTCAGCCGCGCCCGGTTGCGAGACGTCCCCCGGGGCGCTGACGGCGCCAAGCCGCGTCGCCTCGTCGGGTCCGCGCGGGTCATCGGGCAGATGGTTGATCGCCACGCGCACCCCGCATCGAAGAAGCGCCTTGACCGTCGCAAGCCCGATGCCCGAAGCACCCCCCGTGACCAGCGCGCGACGACCCTTCAGATCGGCTGAGATCATGGCGTCACTCCAAAGATTTCGCGCGCCTCCGAAGGCGTCGCCACGCGGTGTCCCGTCAATTCGAGGATCTGCACCGCCCGCTCGACCAGGGCGCCGTTGCCGGGCGCAAGCTGCCCTTTCGACAGATAGAGATTGTCTTCCAGCCCAACGCGGACATGCCCGCCGAGCGCGGCCACCATCGCAACCATCGGAAACTGCGCGCGCGAGATGCCGAAGCCGGACCAGACCGCGTCGGCGGGCAGTTGCGAGTGCATTGCCAGCAGGGTCTGCGGTGTTGCCGGCGCGCCATGCGGGATCCCCAGGCAGACCTGGAAGAGCGGGGGGCGATCCAGGTGGCCTTCGGCAATCAGCTTCCCGGCCAGCGCGATGTGGCCCAGATCGAAGACCTCGATCTCGGGTTTCGCGCCGGCGGCGCGCATCCTGTCGGCCATCACCCTCAGATGCGCGGGCGTGTTGACGAAGACATGCTCGCCGAAATTCAGGCTCCCCACATCAAGCGAGGCGATGTCCGGGCGCAAGGCCTCGACATGGGCCACGCGCGCCTCGGGCGTGGTGAGCGTCGTTCCCGGCCCGGGCGACCGCGGCTCGGGCGCGCCCGGAACGAACCGTGCGCCGGCGCCGCAGGTCAGGTTGATCAGCACCTCGTCGTTCTGCGCGCGGATGCGCTCGACGGTTTCGCGGTAAAGCGAAAGATCCATGCTGGGGCCCTGGCTTTCCGGGTCGCGCACATGGATGTGAACCACCGCCGCGCCCGCCGCCGCCGCCTCGAGCGCGGAGCGGGCGATCTCCTCGGGCGTGACGGGAAGCGCCGGGTTCTGCGCCTTGGTGCCGAACGCGCCGGTAACGGCGCAGGTGATCACGACGGCTCTGGTCATCGGCTCCTCCTCCTGGGGGGCATCATCAGTGGCCGACGCCGCGGATGCAAGCCCCGGTCGTGCCGGCCCGCGCATCCGGGCAATTCGGCGCAAGGCCGCGCAAGCAACTTGTGCGATTCAGAAGGCCTCGCTACGCTGATCATCCTGTGTTCGCGTCAGTGGAGGACGTTGGTGCGGAACAACCCGCCGAACACACGCAAGGGAGGAGCAACAATGAACACAACACTCCGGCTCGGCGCCCTGCTGGGCGCGACGGCGGTGGCGGTCACCGCGGTTGCGGCGACGCCCGGCATCGCCAGCGATATCGAACTGCCGCGCACGGTCAGCTGGACCGCCTATGACACCGGCTCGGGCGGCTACAACCAGGCGGTCGCCATCGGATCGGCGCTGCGCAACGTCGTCGGCGTGGATCTGCGGGTGCTGCCCGGGCGCAACGACGTCGCCCGGCAGGTGCCGCTGCGCCAGCGCCGGGTGGACTTCTCGGCCACCGGCATCGGCGCGAGCTA
Source organism: uncultured Rhodobacter sp. (assembly GCA_964555305.1). Lineage (GTDB taxonomy): Bacteria > Pseudomonadota > Alphaproteobacteria > Rhodobacterales > Rhodobacteraceae > Pararhodobacter. The sequence continues at coordinate 2,435 of CAZKSE010000145.1, forward strand.
CTTCTCGCAGGAAGGCGTCTTCGAATTCGGCGACCGCGAATGGGGGCCGCAGGACGTGCGGGTCCTGATCGCCTCGAACGATGACGGCAATCTCGGCATCGGGATCGCCGCCGATACCGGCGCCCGGTTCGTCGAGGATCTGCGCGGCAAGCGCGTCGCCTGGGTGGTGGGCGCGCCGGCGCTCAACGAGAACATCACCGCGATGCTGGGCTTCGCCGGGCTCACCTGGGATGATGTCGAGCGGGTCGATTTCCCCGGGTTCGGCGCCTCGTGGGAGGGGATCATCAACGATCAGGTCGATGCGGCCTTCGCCACCACCACCTCGGGCCCGGCCTATCAGCTGGAGGCCAGCCCCCGCGGTTTGACCTGGATCGAGTTCCCCCATGACGACGAGGAAGGATGGGCGCGGCTCCAGCAGAAGGCGCCCTTCTTCGCGCCGAACATGGCGACCGAGGGGGCCGGCATCTCGCCCGACAATCCGCATGAGGGCGCGGCATATCCCTATCCGGTGCTGATCGCCTATGCCGATCAGGATGTCGATCTGACCTACAACATGACCCGGGCGATGGTTGAGCTGTTCGACGAGTATGCCGACGCCGCACCGGGGGCGACGGGCTGGGCCCTTGAGCGTCAGAATTTCGAATGGGCGGTTCCCTACCATGAGGGGGCGATCCGGTATTACACCGAGATCGGCGTCTGGACCGAGGCCGCGCAAGAGCACAACGACCGGCTGATCGAGCGTCAGCGCGTGCTGATGGACGCCTGGGCCGAGTTCCTGGAGACCGACCCCTCCGACGACGACTTCGCGCAGAACTGGATGCAGCTCCGCGCCGAGCGTCTGGAAGCGGCGGGCATGGACGTGGTCTTCCAACCCTGATCTCCGCATCGGTGCGGCCGGGGGCGCGACAGGGCGGCGCATCGCAGGGCGGATCCTGCGGGCGCCGGCCGTCTCGCCACCCCTGCCGCACCACGCGGCGACATCCTGCGCGGCGGGCGACACAACGGCCCGCCGCCGTTTATCCCCTGTCGCGGGCCCTGTCGCAGGAATGCCCTGACCCAGATCGGAGGACTGCATGGCGCAGCAGGACGTGAAGACGCAGCGTGACCCTTCATCGGGTGGCGACCCGCTTCCGGCAGAGGCCAGCGAAGCGGTGGCGCGGGAGTTGCGCAGGCGTCTTCTGCCGCAGCCCTACCGCTCGATCGTCGCGCTGACCACGGCCGCGGCGATCCTGCTGGCGGTCAACCAGCTCTTCAATCTCCAGCTCATCGGCTTTGCGCTCCTCGATCCGCAATACCTCTATGTGCTGTCGCTGCTGTTTCTCTGCGTCACCTTCCTGGCGTTTCCGGCCTGGAAGGGCGCGCCGATGGACCGCGTGCCCTGGTATGACGCGCTTCTGTCGCTGATCTCGGTCGGGGTGGTGGCCTATTTCGTGCTCAATGCCGAACGCGCCCTGATGCTCGGCTGGGAATACGGCGCGCCGCAGACGGCCTTCTACTTTTCCGTCGCATTCTGGCTGCTCATCCTCGAAGGCGCGCGCCGCACCGGCGGGCTGGTCATCTTTCTGGTGGTGCTTCTTTTCTCGCTCTACCCGATCGTGGCCGACCGTGTCCCCGGCCCGATCCAGGGCTTCCCCTCCTCCTTTTACGACACGGTCGTCTTTCACGTCATTTCCAGCGAAAGCGCCCTGGGCATCCCCATGCGCTCGTTCGGGCAACTCGTGGTGGGCTTCATCCTCTTTGGCGCGACGCTGCAGTTCACCGGCGGCGGCAAGTTCTTCAACGATCTTGCCTTCGCGCTCGTCGGTCGGTTCCGCGGGGGGGCGGGCAAGGTGGCGATCTTCGCCTCGGGCTTCATGGGCTCGATGTCCGGCAGCGTCATCTCGAACGTCATGACCACGGGCACGGTGACGATCCCGGCGATGAAGAAGTCGGGCTTCAGCGCCCGTCTCGCGGCGGGAACCGAAGCCTGCGCATCAACCGGGGGGGTCTTGATGCCGCCGGTGATGGGGGCAACCGCCTTCATCATGGCCTCGTTCCTCGGCCGACCCTATGCCGAGATTGTCCTCGCCGCGGCGATCCCGTCGATCCTCTTCTACTTCGGCATCTTCGTGCAACTCGACGCCTATGCCGGCCGCAAGGGACTGCGCGGCATGGCCAAGGAGGATCTGCCGACCTTTGGCGCAACGGTGAAATCCGGCTGGCCCTATATCGTGGTCTTCGCGGTCCTGATCTATTTCATGATGTTCCGCCGGCAGGAAACGATCGCGCCCTTCTACGCCACGGCGCTCCTGCTCGCGATCAACCAGCTCTTCCCCTCGACCCGGTTCGACCTGCGGGGCGCCGTCGATCTGCTGGTCAATGTCGGGCGTGCTCTGGCCGAGCTGGTCGCGCTTCTGCTGGGCGTGGGGCTTGTCGTCGGCGCGTTTTCGGCCACCGGCCTTGCCGGAACGCTGGTCAACGACCTCGTCTTCCTCGCCGGGAACGAGGCGCTGCCGCTTCTGCTGATGGGCGCGCTGACCGCCTTCGTCTTCGGCATGGGAATGACGGTGACCGCCTGCTACATCTTCCTTGCGGTGGTTCTTGCCCCGGCGCTCATTCGCGTGGGGCTGGACCCGCTGGCGGTGCACCTGTTCATTCTCTACTGGGGCATGGTGTCGTTCATCACGCCGCCGGTGGCGCTGGGGTCCTTCGCCGCGGCGACCGTCGCGGGCACAAGCCCGATGGGCGCGGCACTCTCGTCGATGCGGCTGGGAAGCGTCATCTACATCGTGCCGTTCTTCTTCGTCCTCAATCCCGCGCTGATCGGTCAGGGCACCGTGGGTGAAGTCGTCACCGTCACCGTCACCGCGCTGATCGGGATCTATTTCATCGGCTCGGCATTGCAGGGCTACATCACCGGCCTGGGATCGATGCGCAGCGGCGTCGCCGGCATTGTCCTGCGCGTCATTCTCTTTGTCGGTGGCCTCTTCTTCGCATCCCCCGGCTCAATCGGCCTCGGGCTCACGCATATGCACATGTCTCTCATTGGACTGGCCGTCGGTCTGCCCGCCCTCCTGCTGACATGGCTTGAGAACCGGAACACCAGCGGCGCGGTGCCCTAGCTCGGTGCCCTAGCTCGGGGCCCTAGCTCGGGGCCATGTCCCCGCTTCGGCGCGCCTACCAGCGCCGCGTCGGCCCCGTATCGACATGGATGAACCGCGCATAGCGCCCCAGGCCGCCGCGGCCGAGCGTCAGCGCCTGTTGATGCAAGGCACTGGCGGACAGGCGCGGGTGGGTAAGGTCAAGCGCGCGCCCCTCCATGTGCAGCGAGTTCCGGGCGCTGTTGCGCAGCCGCCGGTTGGTGGCCGGCGTCCGGAACCCGTGGGTCAGAATGAGCGGCTCCTCGGGGCCGACCAGTGCCTGAAGATCGGCCGCCAGATCCAGCAGGCGCGGATCCATCGGCCCCACCGCCCCGGCACGCAGGTCGCGGGCGAAATGCGCGAACCGCGCCAGCGGCTCCGCAAGATAGCCCTCGCCGTTGTGGTAGATCTCGTTGAAGACCTCGCCGGTGCGCTGGTTGACCATCAGCAGCTGGCGTCCCTCGGCGGGCGGGTCGCGTCGCAGGAACGAGATGGCGGCGGCGGGCGTTGCGCCAAGCGTCCCCATGCCAAGAAGCCCGGCCGAGGCCGCAAGAAGGAACCCCCTGCGCGAGGGGTGGTGGTCGTCTGAGCGCATCGAAGTCTCCGGTGAATCGGCTGTCACATTTGCCGAGGCAGGTACCCGAACCGGAGGGGCGATGGGATGGCTTCGCGCTTCACAGGCGTGTGTCGGCGAAAAGCCACCGATGGAACGCCTGCGCCGCCGGGGCGAGGGGGGGACGAGAGCATTGGTCCGGGTCCGTCACGCCCCCCGGCGCGCCTTGCCCCGCCGACCATGCGATACCCACACCCGGCGCTTCGCTTCGCGCTCTCCGCCCGTTTTGCCATACGTTTGCCATACGTTTGCCATACGCTTGCCATACGCTTGCCATACGCGGTTCAAACGCATGTCATACGCTTTCTGATCGGCAAGAACGCCTTCGCGCGCCCAGCGATCCTGCCCTCGGCCCCAGCCAATCCGCGCGATGTTTCATCGCCCGCTCAACCGGCATTCCGACCCCCACCCCATGACACGCCGGCGCGGTCGACCGCGATCCCCCCAGCACACTCACCCCCATCATGCCATTTCCGTGAACTCAGCAAGGCGTTGAAATAACGAGAAACTTACTGGCGTCACGCGATTGTATGGAACGCGCTTTGGTTGCAGAATGGCAAAAAAACGTATCCAGAGGTGAGCAGACCCATGCAGATCAATCGACGCCTTTTCACGCTGGGGCTTGCGACCCTCGGCGCCACGGCCTGCGCCCGCCCCCTTCCCGGAACCCGCAGCGCCAGCCCCCCCACCGGCCTGCCCGCCGACCTGCGCCCCGTCCCAAACAGCGCCTACGACACCTGGCTCGCCTCCTTCCGCACCCGCGCCACCACCGAAGGCATCTCACCCTCCACGCTCGACACCGCCCTTCGCGGCACCGGCTATCTGCCCGGCGTCGTGACCCGCGACCGCAACCAGACCGAGTTCAGCCGCACGCTGGAGGATTATCTCTCCATCGCCGTGTCGGAGGAACGTGTGCAGAAAGGCCGCGCGGCCCTTGCGCGCCATCGCCGCACGCTCGCCGCGATCGAGGACCGCTACGGCGTCGAACCCGAGGTCGTCACCGCCATTTGGGGGCTGGAAAGCTTCTATGGCGAACGGCGCGGGGACGTGCCGGTGATCTCGTCTACCTCGACGCTGGCTTTTGACGGACGGCGCGGGCGCTTCTTCGAGCAGCAACTGGTCGCCGCCCTCAAGATCTTGCAGAACGGCGATGTGACGGCCGCGCGCATGACCGGCAGTTGGGCCGGCGCCATGGGGCATACGCAGTTCATACCCACCTCGTATCTTCAGTTCGCGGTGGATTTCACCGGCGATGGGCGGCGCGATATCTGGTCGGACGACCCGTCTGACGCGCTGGCCTCGGCCGCGGCCTATCTTCAACGCAACGGCTGGACCCGCGGGCTGCGCTGGGGTGGCGAGGTCGGCACCGGCGGGCCGTCGGGCACGGTCATCCAGCCGCAGCCTGGCGGGCCCCGATTCAACACGACAAGCAATTTTCGTGTCATCAAGCGCTACAACAACTCCGACGCCTATGCGATCGGCGTCGGGCATCTTGCGGACCGAATTGGTGGGGCAGGGCCGCTGCGGGGCAGCTTTCCCCCCGATGCCCAGGGACTGACCAAAGCGGATCGGATCACCCTGCAGCAGCGCCTGACGGCACGCGGGTTCGACACGCAGGGTGCCGACGGGGTGATCGGCAGCAACACCGAATCCGCGATCCGCGCCTATCAGGCCAGCCGACGCCTGCCTGTCACCGGGACGCCATCACGCGAACTTCTGCAGAGCCTGCTCTGACACTTCAGACCTTGGTCTCTGGACGGCAGGACTATCGGATCGGGTCGGCGGGCAATCCACGCGTGCTCGCTGGATCCGATGCACCTCGGATTGGAAAGGATGCCCGCGTCATTACGGCGCCCGTTTGATCGACGATGAACCGGCAGGCGCGGTCGCCGCGGTGAAAGGTCAGACGCCAACGCCCTGCATCGCTCCCCTGACCTTCCTCGCAGCGCGAGGTGATCGCCCCGTTCCGCATTTTCATCCTGATCTCGTCCTCAGTCAGCTTGAAAACATCGGCCAGTAACCTCGCTTCGACAACGAAACCCTCTTCAGTGCGCTCGACGGCGGTCATGAACTCTCTCTCCAATAGTTGTTCGCCGCTGCGACGGTCGCAAAATGCGTCGCCACCACCTGGCTTGACGCGATGAGTGCATCGGCGTCTTCGGCGTAGATCGGGCGCAGCTTGTCGCGGACTGCGGCATCGGGCTGGGTCATCCTGATCGCGACCCGTGCCATCTTGACGGCAAGCTCATACCCCGCTTCTGGCGAGTCGGTCTTGAGGGTGGGAAGCCATTTTGTCATGCGGTGTTCCTTCCTGTTTCCTGGGCAGTGCGCATCACGAAAGGGGCTGCGCCTGCAGCGCGATGTCGGCCAGAGTTGAGCGATCAAGATCCTTCAGAAACGCCATCTCCGCCGACCTCAGGCGGGCCTTAAGGCGACAACGGCCGTCGAGCGTGCAGGCGCCGCGAGAGGCGTTGAAGCATTCCACGAGCGCTTGCCCCTCCTCCAGCACGCCAATCAAACCACCAAGCCGAATCTCTTCGGCCGGGCGGGCCAGAATGGCGCCACCACCGCCGCCGCGTCGGGTATCGACTACGCCAGCTCGGGCGAGGCGCTGAACGATCTTGGCGAGGTGATTTCGTGAAAGCCCGAACTCTTCTGCCAGATCGGCTGTCGAGAAGGCGCGCGCGGGTTCGCTTGCCATGCGCATCAGCATACGAAGCCCGTAGTCGGTGAAGGAGGTAAGGCGCATCTGTGCTCCGGGAAGAAGGGCGCAACTACTCGGTATTTACAATACCTAAATTAAGGCATAGCTTTCTACAAGTCGCAACGGTCAGTCCGAACTGGCCGAACCGAACGGAGGCCGTGATGACTGTCAGTCAATCGGAGAAGGGCCTTTTCGGAGAGCTTCGCAGCTACTGGCACGGCGAAGGCCCCTTATGGAAACTCTACTGGATCTACGGCGTGCTGTTCAGCACGATTGGGGGGGCATTCCTTCTGGCCGTGGTGTTGCAAGACGCAGTTCCACTGCCGGCGCTGCTGCCGATATTCGCGATCGCACTGATCTACACCGGCTACATTCTTGTGAGCATCTGGCGCAGCGCCTTCAACATCACTAGTGATCCCATGGGGATCGACCGCGAGGCGTGGGGATGGCTCGCCCGTGTCCTGACCATTGGCTGGGCCCTCAACGCGGCCGGCGGATCGCTGATGATGGTGCAATACGCCATCGGATATTGAGCGTGTCGCAGCCCAAACCAGATGAGTTGCGGGTGACCACCACGGTGCGCCCTGACCGAACCGCAGCCATCATGGCCGAGACGGGGCTGGATGAGAAAGTGCTGCATGACCTGGTGCACGCCTTCTACGCCAAGGTCCGCCGTGATACGGTGCTGGGTCCGATCTTTGCGGCGCGCATCGTCGACTGGGACCCGCATCTGGATCGCATGGTTGCCTTCTGGTCGTCGGTCGCGCTGATGACGGGGCGCTATCACGGCCGTCCGGTTCCTGCGCACACGCCACTTCCGATCCGCGGCGCACATTTCGACTGCTGGCTCGCGCTGTTTCGCGAAACGGCCCGCGAGATCTGCGTCCCTGCCGGCGCCGACCATGTGATCGAACTTGCCGAACGCATCGCGCGGTCACTCCACATTGCGGTCGCGGACGCGCAGACGGCCCCCGGCGCCATACCTCCGGTTCGCTGACCAACGACCGCGCCGAAGACCGAGATGCCTGGAACCCCCGGCGAAACGATGCTTCCCGCTCAGTATCAGCTACATATTTTTTATGAAAGTGGCAGCCCGTAGGGGAATCGAACCCCTCTTTCCAGGTTGAAAACCTGGCG
>CAZKSE010000146.1:0-9878 GCA_964555305.1 uncultured Rhodobacter sp.
GGCGGCACCTGCATGAGCTTCTACGACTGGTACTGCGACCTGCCACCAGCCTCGCCGATGACCTGGGGCGAGCAGACCGATGTGCCGGAATCGGCCGATTGGTACAATGCGGGCTACCTGATACTCTGGGGCTCCAACGTGCCGCAGACTCGCACGCCGGATGCGCATTTCTATACCGAGGCACGCTACAAGGGCACCAAGTCGGCGGTCATTTGCCCTGACTATTCGGAAGCTTCGAAGTTCGGCGACATCTGGTTGCCGGTGAAACAGGGCACCGATGCCGCGCTGGGGATGGCCTTCGGCCATGTGATCCTGCGCGAGTTCCACCTGGATCGGCAGGTCCCCTATTTCGAGGATTACTGCCGCAAGTATTCCGACATGCCCATGCTGGTTCGCCTGGACGAGCAGGACGGCATGCTGGTGCCGGGCCGGCAGCTGCGCGCGGCCGATCTGGACGGGGCGCTGGGGCAGGAAAACAATCCCGAGTGGAAGACCGTCGCCATCGACGAGGTCAGCGGCAACCTGGTCGTGCCCAACGGCTCGATCGGCTTCCGCTGGGGCGAACAGGGCAACTGGAACCTCGAGGAGCGCGCCGGTGACGCCGAGGTCCGCCCGAAATTGAGCCTGATCCTTGACGAGGATCGCGACGATGTTGCGGGTGTGGCCTTCCCCTATTTCGGCGGTCAGGCCACCACCCAGTGGGAAAACGACGCCCGCGGCGAGGTGCTGGTACGCAACGTGCCGGTGAAGAAGATCAAGCTGGCCGATGGCACCGAAACGCTCGTTGCTACGGTGTTCGATCTTTTCTGCGCCAACTACAGCCTGGACCGCGGCCTGGGGGGCGATCATGTGACCGACAACTACGACGCCGATGTGCCGTTCACCCCCGCCTGGGCTGAGCGGATCACCGGCGTCAGCCGCGACAAGATCATCCAGGTCGCGCGGGAATTCGCCTCCAATGCCGAAAAGACCAACGGACGCTCCATGGTCATCATCGGCGCGGCGATGAACCACTGGTACCACATGGACATGAACTACCGCGCGGTCATCAACATGCTGGTGATGTGCGGCTGCGTGGGTCAATCCGGCGGTGGCTGGGCGCATTATGTCGGGCAGGAGAAGCTGCGCCCGCAGACCGGCTGGACCGCGCTGGCCTTCGCGCTCGACTGGGCACGCCCTCCCCGGCACATGAACTCGACCTCGGCCTGGTACGCGCATACCAACCAGTGGCGTTACGAGACCGTCAGCGCGAAGGAGATCCTGAGCCCCACCGCACCCAAGGGCGACTGGGAGAGCCTGAGCCTGATCGACTACAACATCCGCTCCGAACGGATGGGTTGGCTGCCCTCGGCGCCGCAGTTGAAGACCAACCCGCTGGATGTCGCCAAGGCTGCCAAGCAAGCCGGCAAGGAGGTCAAGGACTACGTTGCCGAGCAACTTAAATCGGGCGAGCTGCAGATGTCCTGCGAGGACCCGGACGCGCCCGAGAACTGGCCCCGCAACCTTTATGTCTGGCGATCGAACCTGCTGGGGTCGTCGGGCAAGGGGCATGAATACTTCCTCAAGCACCTGCTGGGCACCGACCACGGGGTCCTCGGCAAGGACCTGGGGCAGGAAGGCCGCCAGAAACCCGCAGAGGCCGTCTGGCACGACCAGGCGCCGGAAGGAAAACTGGACTTGCTGGTCTGCATCGACTTCCGGATGTCCACAACGGCGGTCTACGCCGATATCGTGCTGCCGACGGCGTCCTGGTACGAGAAGGACGATCTGAACACTTCGGACATGCATCCGTTCATCCACCCGCTTCAGGCGGCGGTGAACCCGGCCTACGAGTCGAAGTCGGACTGGGAAATCTTCAAGGCGATCGCCAAGAAGTTCTCCGAGGTGGCGCCCGAGATCCTGGGTGTCGAGACCGATGTCGTGCAGCTTCCCATGCAGCATGACAGCCCCGGCGAGATCGCACAGCCCTTTGTTGCGGACTGGAAGAAGGGCGAATGCGACCTGATCCCGGGCAAGACCGCGCCGGCCTATATCGCGGTCGAGCGGGATTACCCAAACCTCTATCACCGTTTCACCTCGCTCGGACCGCTGATGGAAAAGGTGGGCAACGGCGGCAAGGGCATCGCCTGGGACACGAAGGACGAGGTACATCACCTTCAGGCGCTGAACGGCACCCATGTCGACGGTCCGACCAAAGGCATGGCCAAAATCGAAACCGCGATCGACGCCTGCGAGGTCGTGCTGATGCTGGCCCCGGAAACGAACGGCGAGGTCGCCGTGAAGGCCTGGGAAGCACTGAGCAAGGCAACGGGCCGCGAGCACGCGCATCTGGCGCATGTCAAGGAAGACGAGAAGATCCGCTTCCGCGACATCGCCGCCCAGCCGCGCAAGATCATCTCCAGCCCGACCTGGTCGGGGATCGAAAGCGAAGAGGTCTGCTACAACGCCGGTTGGACCAACGTGCATGAACTGATCCCCTGGCGCACCGTCACCGGCCGCCAGCAGCTCTACCAGGACCACGAATGGATGCGCGCTTTCGGCGAGTTCTTCGTCACCTGGCGGCCGCCGGTTGATCTGAAGACGATCACCGCGGACGCGACGCGGGCCTTGGGATCGAATGAAAAGCACGTCGTGCTGAACTTCATCACCCCACACCAGAAATGGGGGATCCACTCGACCTATTCGGACAACCTTCTGATGCTCACACTGAACCGGGGCGGCCCCGTCGTCTGGCTGAGCGAGATCGACGCAAGGAAGGCCGGTCTTGTCGACAACGACTGGGTCGAGGTCTTCAACTCCAACGGCGTCATCACCGCGCGCGCGGTGGTCAGCCAGCGGATGAAGGAAGGCACCCTCTTCATGTATCACGCACAGGAGAAGATCGTGAACACGCCGGGGTCGAACATCACCGGTAAGCGCGGGGGCATCCACAACTCGGTCACGCGCACGGTCACCAAGCCCACGCACATGATCGGGGCCTATGCCCAGCAATCCTACGGGTTCAATTACTACGGAACCGTGGGCGCCAACCGTGACGAGCTAGTCGTCGTGCGCAAGATGGATCGGATCGACTGGCTCGACAAGCCGTTGACCGACTCTGCAACCCAAACCCAGGAGGCAGCGGAATGAAAGTACGTGCCCAGATCGGCATGGTGCTGAACCTCGACAAGTGCATCGGGTGTCACACCTGCTCGGTGACCTGCAAGAACGTCTGGACCAGCCGCGAAGGCGTCGAATACGCCTGGTTCAACAACGTCGAGACGAAGCCCGGCATCGGTTACCCCAAGGACTGGGAGAACCAGAAGCGCTGGAACGGGGGCTGGACGCGAACCGCGGCCGGCACCCTTCAGCCCAAGCAGGGCGGCAAGTGGCGGATCCTGGCGAACATCTTCGCCAATCCCGACCTGCCCGAGATCGACGACTTCTACGAGCCGTTCGACTTCGACTACGACCATCTGAAGTCGGCGCCCGAAATGCAGGCCTTCCCCACCGCGCGTCCGCGCTCGAAGATTTCGGGCGAGCGGATGGAGAAGATCGAATGGGGCCCCAACTGGGAAGAGATCCTCGGCGGTGAATTCGCCAAGCGGAGCCAGGACTACAACTTCGAAGGGATCCAGAAGGAGATCTACGGCGAGTACGAAAACACCTTCATGATGTACCTGCCGCGCCTGTGCGAGCATTGCCTCAACCCCACCTGCGTGGCCTCGTGCCCTTCGGGCGCGATCTACAAGCGCGAGGATGACGGGGTCGTGCTGATCGACCAGGAGAAGTGCCGCGGCTGGCGGATGTGCGTCTCGGGCTGCCCCTACAAGAAGATCTATTACAACTGGTCGACGGGGAAGTCGGAGAAATGCACGCTCTGCTATCCGCGCCTTGAATCGGGTCAGCCCACCGTCTGCTCGGAAACCTGCGTCGGTCGCATCCGCTACATCGGCGTGATGCTCTATGATGCCGACCGCATCGCCGAGGCGGCGTCGAAGGCCGACGTGAAGGAGCTTTACGACGCGCAGCTCGACGTCTTCCTCGATCCCAACGATCCGAAGGTGATCGAGGCGGCGCGTGCTGAAGGCATCCCCGACGACTGGATCGAGGGAGCCCGCAAGTCGCCGATCTGGAAGATGGCGATGGAGTGGAAGATCGCCTTCCCGCTGCATCCCGAATACCGGACGCTGCCGATGGTGTGGTATGTCCCGCCGCTCAGCCCGATCCAGAACGCGGCCGAAGCGGGCAAGATCAGCGCCCAGGACGACATGCCGGACGTGCGCAGCCTGCGCATCCCGGTCCGCTACCTGGCCAACATGCTGACCGCGGGCGACGAGGCACCGATCGTCTCGGCGCTGGAACGGATGCTGGCAATGCGCTCCTACATGCGATCGAAGACCGTGGATGGAGTCGTCAACCTGGGGGTCGCCAAGCGCGTCGGCATGACGCCCGCCCAGATCGACGAGATGTACCAGCTCATGGCCATCGCCAACTACGAGGACCGCTTCGTCATCCCGACGACGCACCGCGAAATGGTCGAGGATGCCTACGACCTCAGGGGCGGCTGCGGCTTTACCGACGGAAACGGCTGTTCGACCGGCACCACGGGCTTTTCGCTCTTCAGTGGTGGCAAGAAGTTCCGCAGCCCGCAGGAGTTCATTCGCTCATGAGAACCTATCGTGCCCTGGCAGCGCTGCTGACCTACCCGACCGCCGAGCTGCAGGCCGCCGTGCCTGCGATCCGCGAAACCCTGGCCGAGGGGCTTCTGCCCCCGGCCCATGCCGCAGGCATCGAGCCGCTGCTGTCCGAAATGGAAAGCCACGACCTCTATGATCTGCAGGAGCGCTATGTGCTCCTGTTCGACCGCTCGCGCACGCTCTCGCTCAATCTGTTCGAGCATATCCACGGCGAAAGTCGGGACCGGGGCGGCGCGATGGTCGACCTGCTGGAAACCTATCGCGCCGGCGGGTTCGACCTGCAGGGGCCGGAATTACCGGACCATCTGCCGGTCCTGCTGGAATTCCTCTCGACCCGGCTGCCGGCCGAGGCGCGGGCAATCCTGGCGGATGCGGGGCATATCCTGGTTGCGCTGGCCGAACGGCTGAAACGGCGCGATTCCAGCTATGCCCCGGTGCTTTCGGCACTGGTCGCCCTGGCCCAGGCCACACCCGAGACCGAGGAGGCGAAAGTGCTTCTGGCCGAGGCCGACGATGATCCAGAGGATCTCGCTGCCCTCGACGCGGTCTGGGAGGAGGCGCAAGTCACATTCGGCCCCGATCCCAATGCCGGGTGTCCGGTTAGCCGCGACATCCTGGCGAAAATGGACATGCCGCTCAGCCCCACCCGTGCCGCCCATGCGGCGGGTCGCTGAGCAAGGAGGATACGAACCATGTTTGACCTCGATTTCCTGATCTTCGGCATCCTGCCCTATGCGGTGCTGGCGATCGCCCTGATCGGCACCATCGCCCGCTACGAACGCGACCCCTTCACCTGGAAAAGCTCTTCCAGCCAGATGTTGCGACGCAAGCAGTTGATGTGGGGCTCGATCCTGTTCCACGTTGGTATCATCGTGCTGTTCTTCGGCCACCTGATCGGTCTGTTCACGCCGGTCTGGGTGCTTGATGCGCTCGGCGTGTCCTATTCCTTCAAGCAATGGATGGCGGTGATCATCGGCGGGCTCGCCGGGGCCGCGGCCTTTGTCGGCTGCACGATGCTCCTGCATCGCCGTCTGTCCGATCCGCGCATCCGCAACAATTCCAGTTTCGCCGATATCGGCATCCTGGTGCTTTTGTGGGTGCAGATCGTCGTCGGCATGGGGACGATCGTGTTGACGCTGGAGCATATGGACGGCGCCAAGATGCTCCAGTTCATGGCTTGGTCCCAATCGGTAATGGGCCTTCAGATCAATGCTTGGCAGGAAGTGGTCGATGTGCACTGGCTCTACAAGTTCCATATCTTCCTGGGCATGGTGATCGTCGTGGTCTTCCCCTTCACGCGCCTCGTGCACATGCTGTCGGTGCCGATCCGCTTCCTGTGGCGGCCGGGTTACCAGATCGTCCGCTCGCGTCAGGGGGCCAAACCCGTGCGCACCGGCCTGCGTCCCTTCGGACGCGACCGTGGCAAAGGCCACGGCCCCGTCCACCCGGCCGAATGAGGAGACTGCCATGAAAACGCTACTGCCCCCGATCACGGTAAACGGAACCACCATTTCGTCCGAACGGATCGCCGCAGAGGCGCAGAACCACCCCGCGCCAAAGGGCAAGCCGGGCCATGCCTGGCAGGCCGCGGCCCGGGCGCTCGCCCTGCGCGAGTTGATGCTGCAGATGGCGCAGGCGCGGGGGATCACGCCCGCGCCCATCGAGATCGCGCCCGGCCAGGTGGAAACCGATGATGAATCGTTGATCCGCCAGTTGATGGAAGCGGAGGTGTCGCCACAGCCCGTGGACGACGCAGCGCTGCGCGCCCTCTACGACGCGCATCCCGATCGGTTTCGCGCCCCGACGCTTTACGAAGCAGCGCATATCCTGATCCCGGCGCGGCCCGATGATCTGGCCGCCCGCGCCCAGGCAAGGGACCAGGCAGAGAAGCTGCTCGCAGATCTGCAGGGCCACCCCGAACGCTTCGCCGATCTGGCGCGCCGTTACAGTGCCTGCTCGTCGCGCGATACCGGTGGGCTGCTCGGGCAGCTAACCTCGGGCGACACGGTGCCCGAATTCGAGGCCGTGCTGGAGGCACTGGAAGAAGGGCAGATCAGCAAGGGCCCGGTCGATACACGCTTCGGCTTCCACCTTATCCGCCTGGATGCACGCGCCCGCGGCGAGGTGCTCCCCTTCGAGGCGGTCCTGCCCCGGTTGCGTGCGGCCGAGGAGAAGGCCGCCTGGGTGCGCGCCGCGCGTGCCTTCAGCGAGGCATTGATCGCGGATGCCGAGGTGACGGGGATCGCCCTGCGCGCGGCCTGAAGCACCCACCGGCCAACGTCATGACAGGGCGCGGGTATTGTGCGCGCGCCCTGTACGGACAGGAAGTCGTTATCATGAGCGATGCCAAACCCGAAACCCTGCCACGACCGACAGCCACCGCGGCGCTTGGCGCGCGGCCCAGCCCGCCGGCCCTCGATGCGGCTCACTGCCCGATCGAGGCACTATACGAAGAACACTTCCTGCAACGGCAGATGGCCGGCGACATGGAAGTGCTGGCAGAGACGCGTATTGCCCGTCCGGATCTGGCGCGGCGGATCCTGAACAACCTGACCGGGGCCCTGCCACATCACCGCGTTGATGAGGACGAAAGCGTGTTCCCCCGCCTGCGCCGGCGCGCCACCCCTGAAGACGAGATCGCCGACCTTCTGGACCGCTTGCAAGGCGAGCATGTCACCTTGCGCGCGCTGGCCGCCGAACTGATGCCCGCACTGGCCTGCATGGCAGAAGGCGCCCTGCCCGCCCCGGAAGACCGCGTGGCGTTGCAGCGTTTCGCCCGGACAGAGCGGCGGCATCTGATCACCGAGAACGCGCTGGTCCTGCCCCTCGCCCGGCTGCGCCTGACCGCGACCGACAAGGCCGCCGCGCTGACCGAGATGCGCGCCCGGAGGACCGTGCCGTCACCGCTGCCGCCCACCTGCCCCGACCCCCGGAGGACCGGATGACCATGCATGTCCCTCTTGGCGCGATCGACCCCGACCGCTGCGGTTGCGACGCCCCCGCCGATGGCTTGATGCCGGTCGATGAAGCACTCGCCCGCGGGCTGGCGCTGATCCGGCCCAACCTGTCCACCGAGACGCTGGCACTCGCGCAGGCCACCGGGCGCGTGCTGGCGCGTCCGGTCTGCGCCACGCGCCCCCTGCCCCCTTTTGATAACGCGGCTATGGACGGGTTCGCGGTAGCCTGCGCCGATCTGTCGGGGGACGGGCCCTGGAGCCTGCCAGTCATCGGGACGATGCGGGCGGGCGATGCGCCGTGCGGGGTGACGCCGGGCGCCGCCTGCCGGATCCTGACCGGTGCGGCGATTCCTCAGGGCGCCGATGCAGTCATCGCGCAAGAGGACACCCGGCGCAATGCCGACCGGATCACCCTGACCCGCCGACCGAAGCCCGGCCAGCATATCCGCCGCGCCGGAGACGACCTGTCGGAGGGCGCCGCGGCAGTTCCTGCCGGACGGTTGGTGGACGCCCGCATCGCCGGTGCCATTGCCGCCGCCGGGGCCGGAACGGTCGCGGTTCACAAACGGCTGAGAGCAGCGGTTCTCTGCACCGGCTCCGAATTGGTTCCGCCGGGCCTGCCCCTTGGACCCGGTCAGATCTGGGATGCCAACCATGCCATCCTGGCCGCCGCACTGAATACCCCCTGGATCGCCCGGCGGGACCTGCCCGCCTTGCCCGACGACCCCGCGCTTCTTGCCGCGGCATTGCTCGATGCCTGCGAACACACGGATCTATTGATCACCACCGGCGGCGTCTCGGTTGGGGACGAGGATCACATGGCGCGCGTTTTCACCGCGGCCGGCGGCACGATCCACGCGATGAAGATCGCCATGAAACCCGGCAAGCCCCTGACCATCGGCCGGCTGGGCCAGACCCTCTGGCTGGGATTGCCGGGCAACCCGGTTGCGGCCTTCGTGACCTGGACGGTACTCGGCGCGCGCCTGGCCGAGGCGATGGCGGGCATCGATCCGATCGCCCCGCGCAAGGTATTGGCGCGCCTTGCTGCGCCGCTGCGCCACAAACCCGGGCGTTGCGAATACCGGCCTGCGCGAATCCTCGGCTACTCGGCCCAGGGCGCGCAGATGATCGAGTGCCTCGATGCGCCCGGCTCGCACCGCGTCGCCCTTATGGCGCGCGCCGAGGGGTTGGCCCTCATCCCTGCCGAGGCCAGCGCGATGGCCGCAGGCGACCTGATCGAATTCCTGCCGTTCTGACGGCACACCGAAAGGACCCACCATGCAACTTGCCTATGTCTCGGCTCCAGGACGCGGCACCACCGACGCCCTTCTGGCCGACGCCGTCGCGCGCATCCGCGCACTGGGTATCGTGCCCGCCGGAACCGTGCAGACCAACCCGCCCTGCAAAGGGCGCGAGAAATGCGACATGGATATCCATGTCCTGCCGGACGGGCCGGTATTGCGGATCAGCCAGGATCTGGGCGTACACGCCCGCGGATGCCGGCTGAATTCTGACGCGCTGGAAACTGCCGTGGCCGAAGCCGCGCGCCGGCTGGAGGGCGCCCATCTTCTGATCGTCAACAAGTTCGGCAAGCAGGAGGCCGAGGGGCGCGGCTTCGTGCCCGTGATCGCCGCCGCCCTTGATCGGGGGTTGCCCGTGCTGGTCGGGGTCAATGCGCTGAACATGCCCGCCTTCGACGCCTTTGCCGGCGGGCTTGCCACCGAGTTGTCT
This sequence comes from uncultured Rhodobacter sp., assembly GCA_964555305.1. Classification (GTDB taxonomy): domain Bacteria; phylum Pseudomonadota; class Alphaproteobacteria; order Rhodobacterales; family Rhodobacteraceae; genus Pararhodobacter. The sequence continues at coordinate 9,368 of CAZKSE010000146.1, forward strand.
GCCGATCCTGCTGCCATTGCCGACTGGGTGGCGGCATCGGGATGCGCTCATGCCGCCTGATCGGCGCGTGGAGGGTGACGCGCGCATCGCGGTTCTGACCATATCGGACCGCGCAGCGAGAGGTGAATACGAGGACCGGGGTGGCCCCGCGACCGAGGAATGGTTGCGCGCAGTGCTGACCTCGCCCCACCATATCAGGCGCGAGGTGGTGCCGGACGGCGCCGAAACTGTCGCCGCAGCGTTCCGACGATTGGCTGACGAATGGCGCGCCGATCTGATCCTGGCGACCGGCGGCACCGGCCCTGCGCCACGCGACCGCACGCCCGAAGCGATGGCCCGGGTGATCGAGTTGGATCTGCCGGGCTTCGGGGAGGCGATGCGCGCCGCCTCGCTGGCGGAGGTGCCAACCGCGATCCTCTCGCGCCAGGGCGCTGGGGTGCGGGGAAGGACGCTGATCATCACCCTGCCAGGGAACCCGCGCGCGATTGCGACCTGCCTCCAGGCGGTTTTT
>CAZKSE010000147.1:0-9862 GCA_964555305.1 uncultured Rhodobacter sp.
CTTCCTCGACCGTTTGCGCGAAGCCAAGGACAAAACCGAATTCGACGCGTTCATGCAAGAGCGTGCCCGCACGCGCCCCGAAGATTCGCGTCGGTCCGACGCATCCGATTGACTGGCCTCAGCAGCGCAGGGAGTACCGTCTTCTTTACCCCGTAATGGGGGGCGGAAGTATCAAATGAGAGCAGGCGCCTTCAGCTCCAGAAGGCGCCTGCAGTGTTCTGAGCTGCATTTCATACCAGGGTCTAATGGGCGATTTGTGCCGCGGTCCTTCCTGCTAACGCCGCCAAGATGGCGGCGACGACGAAGTACGCCGAGATGCCGATGCTCTGTGTTGGAAAGGTCAATCCCAGATCAATCAGCGCTCCGGTTATCGCGGGTCCCAGCGCTGTTCCAAGAACCATGAAGGCAGCCATCATGGCGCGGATCGATCCCAAGTGGCGCGTCCCGAAAACCTCGGCCCAGAAAGTTGCCATCATGGTGACGTGCAGGCCGACACCCGCGCCGATCAGGGTTATGCCGAGGGCTCCGACCGGGACATTCCCGGCCAATGCAAACACCAGATACCCCGCCGCCATCGGCAGGAGATAGACCGCGGCGAGACGCATGCTGCCTATCCGATCCACCAACCAGCCTGCGAACAGCATGAAGGCTACGCTGGTCGCCGTGTAGAGCGGAAACAACGAAACAAGCGTTACATGTGCCCAGCCCTTCGCCTGGGCGAGGTGAACCTGTTGGAAGAAAAAGGCCGTGTTCCAAGCAGCGGGTCCCATAAGTGCTGGGACCATCAACCAGAAGACCGGGTGTCGAAATGCCTCGCCGCGTGTCCACATGCGGTTCTGTATTCCGGTGCTGCCGGCAGCCTGAGCGAAGGATTGCGGTGTTCTCTCGTGCCTCAGCAACGACCATAGCACGGGTGCCAGCGCAAGGAGCGTGGCGGCCGCGACCAGCCACAGCACCCGCCAATCGAAACCGCCCAGCAAGGCGACGAAAGTGATCGGCAGCAGCGCCTCGCCCGTCGCCACGCCCAATCCGGCGATCGAGACAGCGCGGCCGCGGGTCGCCACGAACCACCGTGCCATCGCCACCATTGCGGCGTGCCCCATGAGACCTTGACCAAAGAGCCGCAACAGGAAGATCGCCGCGATCAGCATCCAGAGTTCGCCAATCCACGCCATCGAGGCCGCAGCCAACGCCAACCCGATCAGAACCCCCAGGCCGATGTGGCGCACACGGAACCTGTCGGTAAGGCTGCCGGCCCAGACCATGACCACCGCAGAGCTCGTGGTGGCAACAGCGTAGATCGACCCCCAGCCGGCGTGCGAAAGATCGAAGGCCGTGCGGATCTCGCCGGCGAAGACCGAGATGAAGAAGGTCTGGCCGAAGCTCGAGGCGAAGGTGAGCAGGAACCCGGCGGCCAGCCAGGGCGCATTGGCGCGCAGAAAAGCGAAGAAACCTTGCATTCCTTGCCTCAGCGCACGCAGCCGACGCAGCGCGTGAGCGTGGGATCCAGATCCAGTCGCTCGGTGCCGATGAACTCGTCGCAATCGGCGCACCAGCCGAAATCTCCGTCGTCCAGCCGCCGCAATGCCGCCTTGACCGCGCTCAGGCGGGCGCGGCGGTGGATTTCCTGCGCTGCGGACATCGCCTGTTGCTGCATTGCTTCCATCCGGTTGAGCCGTCCGACGGTTTGCTGGACCAACGCGACCGCGGTCGTACTACCCGAGGCTGCGCGCAGATCCTGCGGCTCGGCCGCAAGGCTGGGGCGATAGCGTTCACGCAGTTCGGCATCCGAGGGCTCAACCATGCGGTCATCTGGTCAGAACGATCGGCACCTTGCAAGATCGGATCATCTCGGTCGTGGTGGAGCCGATGATCAGGCTGCGGATCCGCGAATGGCCGTAGGCGCCCATGACGACCATGTCATAGGGCGCCTCTTCAACAAGTTTGGGCAGGGCGGTTTCCGGCTGGCCGCTGACGACCTCGGTCTCGGCAGAAAGTCCGGCGGCGCGGAGCGCAGCCTGCGCGTCCGCCAACTGCTTGCGGGTTGTATCGTTCGGGCTGCCGACGGTCACGACGCTGACATGCAGGTCGCGGTAGAGGGGCGTGCGGGCGACATGCTCGACCGCGCGCATTGCCGACGCGCCGCCGTCATAGGCGATCAGCACCCGGGTGATCGGCTTGAAGGCTCTTGCCGCGACAAAGACCGGCCGCTTGCTCGCACGCACGATACGTTCGAGATTCGAGCCGAGGTGCCCTTTGGCGAAATCCGCCGCCTCGCCCCGTTTGCCGATCAGGATCATCTCGGCGCCGGCTTCCTGTTCGGCGACCGTGTCGACGATGTCGCCATGGCGCAGTCGCGTGGTTATCTCGTTGATGCCGGCTTGGTCGAGGATTGCGCGCGCGTCCTCGAGGATCGCGCGGCCGCGGTGGGAAATCAGGCGCGCGCGCTGCGCATCAAGCTCCGCCAGTTCCTCCAGTAGGGCCGTGCGCGCGCCAAGCGCGATAGAGCCGGAATAGTCGGCTTTCTCCGTGCCCTCGCGACGGCCGAGGATGTGTAACAGTTCCACCGCCCACCCGGTTCGTTCGGCGACCCAGGCAGCATGTTCGCAGACGCTTTGCGAGTAGATCGATCCATCCACCAGGGCGATGATCCTGTTGGTCATGTTTCTGCCTCCCTCAATGCGCGGTGAGCTTGTCCATCGCGCCCGGCTTGTCGTGTATGGCGAGCCGGTCGACGATGGTTTCCGTCGCCGCGTTCATGCCCACGATCTCGACCTCGGCCCCGTCTCGGCGCAACTTCAGCACCGCCATGTCGAGCGCCTGCACCGACGATATGTCCCAGATATGTGCGCGACTGACATCGATGATGACGCGTTCGGGCGCCTCCTTGAAGTCGAAGGCGGCCATGAAATCCTCGACTGAGCCGTAGAAAAGCTGCCCTTCGACCCGGTAGGTCCGCACGCGCCCGTCAGGGCTGATGTCGGTGGTGACGCGGAAAAGCTGCGCGATCTTCCCGGCGAAGAAGATGCCGGAAAGCAGCACGCCTACCAGCACGCCGATCGCCAGATTGTGGGTGTAGACCACGGTTGCGACGGTGGCGATCATCACGACCGAACTGGAGCGCGGATGCGTGCGCAGATTGGCGATCGAGGACCACGAGAACGTGCCGATCGACACCATGATCATGATCGCCACCAGCGCGGGCATCGGGATGATGCTGACCAGATCGCCTAACCCTACCACCATGATGAGCAGGAAGATACCGGCCGAAGCCGATGACAGTCGCCCACGCCCACCGGATTTGATGTTGATGATCGACTGCCCGATCATCGCGCAACCGGCCATCCCGCCGATGAAGCCCGTGGCGGTGTTGGCGATCCCTTGGCCCACGCATTCCTGATTCCGGTTCGAACTCGTATCGGTCAGGTCATCGACGATGTTCTGGGTCATCAGGCTCTCCAGAAGGCCGACGACCGCCACCGCTACCGAATAGGGCAGGATGATCCACAAGGTCTCCAGGTTAAGCGGGATGTCCGGGATCAGGAAAATCGGAAGCGTATCCGGCAGCGCTCCCATGTCGCCCACGGCGCGCACATCGAGCCCGAGGGCCCAGACCAGCGCCGTGAGCACGAGGATCGTCACCAGAGGCGAGGGAACTGCCCGTGTGAGCCGCGGAAAGAGATAGATGATCGCCAGCCCGCCCGCGACGAGCGGATAGGTAATCCAGGTTACCTGGCGCGGGTCAAGCTCCGGAAGTTGCGCAATGAAGATCAGAAGCGCCAAGGCGTTCACGAAGCCGGTCATCACCGATTTCGAGACATAGCGCATCACGAAACCGAGGCCGGTCAGGCCTGCACCGATTTGCAGAAGCCCGGCGAGGACCGTCGCCGCAAGCAGGTATTCCAACCCGTGATCCCGGACCAGGGTGACCATCAGGACCGCCGTCGCCGCCGTCGCCGCCGAGATCATGCCCGGCCTGCCGCCGGTGATCGCGGTGATCACCGCGATCGAGAAGCTGGCATAGAGTCCAACCTTGGGGTCGACCCCGGCGATGATCGAGAAGGCGATCGCCTCGGGAATCAGTGCCAGTGCGACGACGAGCCCCGAAAGCAGATCGCCACGGATATTGCCGGTCCACTGCCTACGATAAGCATCAAGAGAGATCATTCATGTCCCGATCCCGGCCGCAGGACAAACGCCAACCGACCGAGGATCTCTTCGTTTCTGATTTGTCCGGCGGATCGGCGGCCGGAATAGCCACTTGAGAATGCACCCCAAGTCCCGGTTCAGATCGGACGATCTACCCGCTGCAGCGCAGAAAGCCAAGCGTCTGCTGTCGCCGTTCAGGCGAAGGGCGCGGGCTTTTCCGTGGGTGTATGCGCGACTGCCAGCGCCTCGCGCAGGTCTACGGTCTGGCGGAAAAGCGCCCGTCCAACAACTGCGCCGGCGACGTTGTAGACGTATTTCAAGCGGCTGATGTCGTCGAGCGTATGGACGATGCCGCTGGCGATAACGGGCTTGCGGGTGCCGCGGGCCAGTCGCGTCATGAGCGCCACGCCGATCTCGGTATCGCCCACATAGGCGTCGATATCGGTGATCTGGACTGCGGCAAGCGGCGCCTCCTCGAAATGCGCGATGAAATCCTCTGGCGCGAAGGCCGAGGATTCGCGCCATCCGTGGCTCATCACCTTGCCCTTGAAGACATCCACGGCGAGAATGATCGCATCGGGGTGAAAACGCGCGGTTTCCAGAACCTCGGCCGGGTTGATCACGGCGCTAGTGCCGAAGACGACGCGCGCGGCACCGGCATCGAGCCAGCTCTCGGCCCGCTCGCGCGTGCGGATGCCGCCGGCCAGTACGACGTTGATCGGCGTCTCGCGGATGATGCGAGCCACCAGGTCACGGCTGCTATCCTTGCCGGCGATGGCGTCGAAATCGATTACCTGCATCCATCCCGCGCCGGCCTCGGCAAAGGAATGGGCTTTTTCCAGCGGATCGACATGCCAGATCTCGGGCTCATCGAGCCGTCCGCGATGGAGCGAGACGCAGCGGGCGTTCTGAAGCTGGATCGTGGGATAGAGGATCATCGCGCAGGTCCTTCGCAACGGGGTCGGGAAGCGGTGCAAGCATAGGACCGATGTGGACGTTTCCTGTGCCCGTGACGACGCCCCAGCGCGCGGAAGCGACGCCGGGTGCGGCTGCCAGGGGTGGAGCGGGGGGCTTGGCGCCTCCTGCGTTTGTCGTCATGGTGCCGCCAATCGAGAGACGCGGGCCGGCAAGGGGGCAGGATGCGGTGGCAGGATCCGGTGGCGGGGCCGGGGCAGTCGGTGGGTTTGCTGGGCGGTTCGTTCGACCCGCCCCATGCCGGACATGCCCATTTGACGCGCGAGGCGTTGAAGCGGCTGGCGCTGGACCGTGTCTGGTGGTTGGTGAGCCCGGCTAATCCGCTGAAGACCGCGGCGCCTGCGCCGATGGATGCGCGGCTTGCCGCGTGCCGCCGCGTGATCGACCATCCGCGCGTCAGCGTCACCGATATCGAGACGCGGTTGGGCACCCGCGCCACGGTTGACACCCTGCGGGGACTGCAGCAGTGCTATCCCCTGCAGCGCTTCGTCTGGCTGATGGGGGCCGACAACCTGGCGAGCTTTCACCAATGGGAAAGCTGGCAGGAAATCCTGGAGCGGGTGCCGGTTGCGGTTCTGGCGCGTCCCGGGCAGCGGATGGCGGCGTTGAATGCGCGTGCGGCGCGGCAATATGCCAGCGCGCGTCTGCCGGCCGCACAAGCCACGCGACTGGCGCATCGGCGCGCGCCGGCCTGGGTCTATCTAGACATGCCGATGCGGCGCGACTCCTCGACCGCGTTGCGCCGCGCGGGTGACTGGCGCTGGGACGCGGGGGCGACGTGATCTGCTGAACTCTGGTTTAACTTGCCTCTCTGCAGCGCTTCGATAATGATTGCCCCCGTGGGCAAGCCTGGGGGAGGAATGTCCGGCGATTGCAAGGAATTGAACCGCGGCGCGCCAAGCCGGCGACAGCTTCTGGCGGGATTTGCCAGCGGGTTGGCGCTTATCGCTGCGGGGCCGGCATCGGCGCTGGCGCCCGCGCGATCACCGCGCCCGCCGGTGCGTCCCGGCCCGGGCCTGAGTCTGCGTCCCGCGCCCCCCTCGGTCGAGGCATTGATCGAGGGGGCTCGGTTGGGCGGGCGGACCGGGTTGATGGCGATCGACATGGCGACCGGCGCGGTGCTGGAGGCGCATGGCGCCGAGACGCCGCTGCCGCCCGCCTCTGTCGCCAAGGCCCCGACCGCGCTTTATGCGCTCTTCCAGTTGGGTCTCGAGCATCGGTTTGCAACGCGGGTCCTGGCGAGCGGCGGGCAGATCGAGGGTGGGACGCTGCGCGGCGATCTGGTGCTGCAGGGCGGTGGTGACCCGGTCCTGCAGACGGGCGAATTGGCGGCGCTGGCACAGCGCCTGGTCGATCTGGGCTTGCGCCGGGTCGAGGGCAGGCTTCTGGTCGATGACGCCGCGCTGCCCCCGATCCCCGCCATCGCCAACGACCAGCCTGTCCAGGCCGGCTACAACCCTGCGATCGCCGGGCTCAACCTGAACTTCAATCGCGTGCATTTCGCCTGGCAGAACGCAGGAGGGCGGCTTGATCTGTCGATGGACGCGCGGAGCGACCGCGAGGTGCCGCCCGTCTCGGTGATCGGGATCGAGGCGGTGGCGCGGCAGGGCCCAGTCTACACCCATTCCGAGTCCGGCGCGCGCGAGATCTGGACGGTCGCCCGTCCGGCGCTCAGCGGGACCGGTTCGCGCTGGCTGCCGGTTCGACGGCCGGCGCTCTATGCGGGTGATGTGCTGCGCGCGCTGCTGGCCGCCCGTGGCTGCGCCGTGCCCCCGCCGCAGGCCGTTTCCGGCGCGAGCGGCGTGATCCTGGCCGAGCATCGCTCCGACCCGCTGCCCGAGGTGATGCGCGGCATGTTGCGCTTTTCCACCAACATCACTGCCGAAGCGGCTGGGCTTGCGGCCTCGCGTCGGCAGAACGCGGCCGTGCAATCCCTCGCGCAATCCGGGGCGCAAATGGGGCAGTGGATCGCCGCGCGCTATGCCGCCCCGGGGATGCGGTTCGTCGACCATTCGGGCCTTGGCGTTGACAGTCGTGTGACCGCGGCGGCGATGGCGCGGTTTCTGTTTGCCGCCGGCGGCGAGGGGGTGCTGCCGGAGATCCTGCGCGAACACCCGATGCGTGACAATCAGGGGCGAGAGATCCGCAATCATCCGATCCAAGTGCGCGCCAAGACCGGCACGCTCAGCTTTGCTTCGGGCCTTGGCGGCTATGCGCGCACGCCCGGCGGGCGGTCAATCGCTTTTGCGATCTTCAGTGCCGATGTCGACCGTCGGGCCCGCCTTAGCGCGGCTGAGCGTGAACGCCCCCCCGGCGCGCGCGAATGGGCCCAACGGGCGCGCGGATTGCAGCAGGCGCTGCTGGAGCGTTGGTCGGTCGTCTACGGCTGACCCGCCTTTCGGCTTGCGCGCCTTCGCGTGCTGATTGAAACATGTATCATGCCAGCGCCATGTGATCCCTGATGCCGAACGAGCTGATCCTGCTGCTGGGGGGTGTGGGCCTTTTTCTCTACGGGATGCACGCGCTGACACAGGAACTGCGCGTCCTGCTCAGCGAGGGGGCGCGCGATGCCCTGCGCCGCCATGCCGGCCGGCCGGCAAGCGGCATGATCGCGGGGGCGGCGGTTACCGCGCTCATCCAGTCGTCGACGGCGACGATCGTCATGACACTGGGCTTCGTCGGGGCGGGGATCCTCAGTTTCGGGCAGTCGCTGGGTATCGTGCTGGGCGCCAATATCGGCACCACGTTCACCGGGTGGATGGTGATGCTGTTCGGGGTGAAGGTGAGCCTCGGCACGGTCGCCTATCCGGTGCTGTTCGTCGCTGGACTGTTGAAGATCCTCGGCCGGGGACGCGCGGCACGGCTGGGGGGCATGCTGGCGGCGCTTTGCCTGATCTTTATCGGGATCGACCTGATGAAGGACGGGATGGGCCTTTTCGACGGGCTCCTCAGCCGTGAGACCTTGCCAGCCGACACGCTTTGGGGGCGGGTGCAACTGCTGCTGTTGGGGGTGGCGATCACGGTCGTCACGCAAAGCTCCAGTGCCGGGGTCGCAGCCGCCATCGTAATGTTGGCGGCGGGGCATGTGACCTTTCCGCAAGCCGCGGCCATGGTGATCGGCATGACCGTCGGCACCACTTTCACGGGAATCCTTGCCAGCCTCGGCGGGCCGGTGGCGATGAAGCGTACGGCGTTGGCCAATCTGGCGTTCAATCTGGTCAAGGGTGTGGTCGCGCTTCTGCTTCTGGACCTGTTCATGCGCCTCTTTGCTGAAACCCCTTGGGTCCGCGATCCCACCTTGGCGCTGGTGGTTTTTCATACCGGCTTTACTGTGATGGGGGCGCTTCTGTTCCTTCCCATCGTGGGTCCGTTCGGTCGTGCGATCGAACGGCTGGTGCCCGACCGCCCCGAATCCCCGGCCGCTGTGCTCGACCCGCGCTATCAGGCCGATCCGCCGGCCGCCCTTGATATGGTCCTGTCCCAGGCGCGGCGGCAGATGGTGACGCTGGTGGGTTTTTTGGGAGAGGCCCTGTCGCCCGGCCCCCGGCGCCCGGATTTGGCATTCGACGCCGCCGTCTTTACCCAGGACATGGACCGACTGATCGCCTATCTGGCGCAGATCCCGCTTCCTGAAGGCAACACCCGCCAGCTTCAACGCTACGGCGAATTGATGGCGCTCACCGACCACCTGCGCCGCCTGGGTTTCCGGGCCGGGCAGGGCAACCGGCTCACCGTGGCGCTCTACGAGCCGCTCTTGCGCCGCGAAGCACGGCACCTGGGCGCGGTCCTGCGGCGCATCGCCCACGCCCTTCCGGAAGCCGAGCCGGGCGATGTGATCGCCCGCAAGGCACGCGACGCGGCGCTGGCGGCGCTGGATCAGCGGCTGGTTCGGACCTTGGCGCGGCTCAGGCGGCGCGAAGATCGGTTGCGCCGGCGCATCCTGTCGAGCAAGGCCGCGCCGCCCCGGCTCTTTGCCCTGACAGATGCCTTGCGTTGGCTGCGCCGCACGACGACCCATGCCGAGCGAATGCTGGCACATCTGCGCGCCGCCGAGGCCCAGGCCGAAGATCGCCCGCCCCCCGTCGACGAAGGTCCACCCGTCGACATCGACGAGCCGACACCCGCAGCGGCACTCGCGCAGGCAAAGCTGACAGCTTGATCAATAGCGTTCGGGTGGGCGCGCCGGAAATTGCGCAGCCAGCCTTGCGGCTGGCGCGGCCGCATCTGCGCCGCTGACGCGGTCAGCGCATATGGCGGGCGCGGGCACCCCGTTCGATCGCCGCAGCGGCCAGCCGGTCGATCGCCAGCTCGTGGCGGATCTCCTCGAGCATCCGCAGTTCGCTCTGTTCCAGCTTGCCGTCTGCCGCCGCCACGTCGCAGGCAAGCGCGTAGGCGGTCTCGCGGAGGCGGTCGGGCAGCGCTTCGCGGATCAGGCCAAACAGCGCGTCCAACCCGTCTTCTTCCTCCAGCAGGTCGAAGACCGTCTGCGCCATCCGCTGCATGCGGTCGGCGTCGTAATCCGAAAACACCGGCAGCGTGTTCACCTGCTGGTGGATGTTCAGAAGCTCGGAGGTCCGGATATGTTCATCCGCGACCGACACGGCGACCATCAGCGCCACCAGACTGTCCTGCGGTGTGAGGGAGGGTGGGGTCTTGGCCATGGATCACCTGTGCGAAACGGTCTGCCACACAATATTGACTGCCGGGGGGGCGGGCAATAGGAAGCCGGGGTCGCGGG
>CAZKSE010000148.1:0-9806 GCA_964555305.1 uncultured Rhodobacter sp.
TGGGGCTCGCGGTCGTGGTGCGCGCGCGGATCAGCGACTGGAAGAAGCGGCTGCGCTGAGGCGCGCTGACCCGCAAATGCAAACGCGCCCCGTCTGGGGCGCGTTTTTTGTTGTCGAAGGCATTTTTCCGATCAGGCGGCAGGCATCCGCTGCTCGATGATCTCGGCCCACCAGCTGCAGCCGGCGGGAATGGCGTTGTCATCGAAATCGTATTCGGGGTGATGGACCTGCGCGGTGTCGCCGTTGCCGACCAGGATATAGGCACCGGGACGCTCTTCCAGCATGTAGGCGAAATCCTCGCCGCCCATGACCAGCGGCGCGGTCTGGCAACCACCGGCGACCTTGCTGGCCACCTCCGCGGCAAAGGCGGTCTGTTCGGGGCTGTTCACCATCACCGGATAGCCGCGCATGTATTCGACCTGCGCGGTGGCGCCGAAGGCCGCGGCGACGCCGGTCGCGAGCGCCTTGATGCGCGTCTCGGCCAGCTCGCGGGTTTCGGCGTCCATGGTGCGGACGGTGCCGCGCAGCTCGACCCGCTGGGGGATGACGTTGAATGCCTCGGATTCGGTGCGGAACGAGGTGACCGAGACGACAAGGTTCTTCACCGGGTCATGGTTGCGCGCGGCGATGGTCTGCAGCGCGGTGACCAGCTGGGCGGCGACAACGGTGGTGTCGATCGTGTCGTGGGGCTTGGCGGCGTGGCCGCCCTTGCCTTCGAGCTTGATCTGGAAGGTGTCGGTCGCCGCGAAGAAGGCCCCTTCACGGATGGCAAAATGGCCGACGGGAAAGCCGGGCATGTTGTGCATCCCGTAGACTTCCTGGATGCCGAAGCGCTCCATCATGCCGTCTTCACACATCGCCCGGCCACCCGCGCCGCCTTCTTCGGCGGGCTGGAAGATGACGACGGCGGTGCCGTCGAAATTGCGCGTCTCGGCCAGGTATTTGGCGGCGCCCAGCAGCATGGCGGTGTGCCCGTCATGGCCGCAGGCATGCATCTTGCCCGGCGTCTTCGAGGCATGCGGCTTGCCCGTCATCTCGTTGATGGGCAGCGCGTCCATGTCGGCGCGCAGCCCAATCACCTTGCCCGAGCCGTCGGCCTTGCCGCGGATCACGCCGACGACGCCGGTCTTGCCGATACCCTCGACGACCTCGTCGCAGCCGAACTCACGCAGTTTCTCGGCGACGATGCCGGCGGTGCGATGCACTTCGTAGAGCAGTTCGGGGTTCTCGTGGAAATCGCGCCGCCAGGCGGTGATTTCGGGCAGAAGTTCGGCGAAACGGTTCTTGACGGGCATGGAGGCTCCTTTGGGTCAGGCGATGGGCATGCGCTGTTCGGCCAGGGTGGCGAACCAGCTGCTGCCGGTGGGAATGATGGCGTCGTTGAAGTCATAGGCCGGGTGGTGGCACTGCGCCGAGTCGCCATTGCCGAGGAAGATATAGGCGCCGGGGCGGGCTTCCAGCATGAAGGAGAAATCCTCGGCCGGCATGATCGGCCGGGCGTTGCGGTCGATGCCGCCCGCGACGGCCTGCGCGGCGGCGGCGGCGTGTTCGGTGTTCTCGGGCGCGTTGATGGTGACCGGGTAGCCCCGTTCGTAGCGCAGATCGACGCTCGCGCCGTAAGCGAGCGCCGTCGCCGGCACCAGCGCCTTGATGCGTTCCTCGGCCAGGTCGCGCAGCGCGGGGTCGAGGCAACGGACGGTCCCCTGCAGCCGCACCTCGTTGGCGATGACGTTCGAGGCGGTGCTGTCGGTGTGGAAGCTGCCCACCGTCACCACGATCGAGCCCAGCGGATCGGCATTGCGCGAGACGATGGATTGCAGCGCCACGACGATATGGCTGGCGACCAGCGTGGTGTCGATGGCGTTGTGCGGCATCCCGGCATGGCCCCCACGGCCGGTCACCGTGATCGAGAACTCGTCGGCCGAGGCGAGCATCGCGCCCGCGCGGATGGCAAACTCGCCCGCCGGCAGGCCGGGCATGTTGTGCAGGCCGTAGACCTCGTGGATGTCGAACCGATCCATCAGCCCGTCCTCGACCATCGCGCGGCCGCCCGCGCCGCCTTCCTCTGCGGGCTGGAAGATGACCACCGCGGTGCCGTCGAAAGCGCGCGTCTCGGCCAGGTATTGCGCGGCCCCCAGAAGCATCACGGTATGCCCGTCATGGCCACAGGCATGCATCTTGCCGGGGGTTTGCGACGCATGCGCCGCCCCCGTCGCCTCGTGGATCGGCAGCGCGTCCATGTCGGCGCGCAGCCCCACCACCCGTCCCGACGCCGTCGACCGGCCCCGAATCACGCCCACGACGCCGGTGCGTCCGATCCCCTCGACCACCTCGTCGCAACCGAATTCCCGCAGCTTCGCCGCGACGATGCCGGCGGTTCGGTGTTCCTCGTAGCTCAGTTCCGGGTGCTGGTGGAAATCGCGCCGCATCTCGGTCAGCGCGGCGTGCAGATCGGCAAAGCGGTTCTTGACGGGCATCGGGCGACTCCGCTCTCGGGAAAGGTTCACATGTGTCATCGCGCGAAGCCGCGGCAAGGGCAAGGGTGCTGCCCCCTGCCGCGTCCCCCGGCCCATGTGCTGCCGGCGCGGTCAGGCCGCCAGGTCGTCCAGAACCCGGTCCAGAAACGCCTCGGCCGCGGCGAATTGCGCGAGCGAGAGGAACTCGTCGGGCTGGTGCGCCTGGGCGATATCCCCCGGCCCGCAGACCACGACCGAATAGCCGCGCGCCTGGAACTGCCCGCCCTCGGTGCCGTAGCTGACCACATGGGCGGCGTTGTCGCCGGTGATGCGCCGCACCAGCGCCTCGGCCCCGCCATCGACCTCGGGCGAGAGGGCGGGCGCATGGAAGACCTGCTCCAGCGTGATGCCGGTGTCGGGCTGAACGGCCTGCATCGCGGTGGCGATCCGCGTGGCCTCGTCGGCGGCGCGCGCGGCCCAGTCGGCCGGTTCCTCACCGGGGACGACGCGGAAGGTCAGGTCGAAATGGCAATCCTGCGCGGTGATGTTGTGCGCCGTGCCGCCGGCGATCCGGCCCACGTTCAGCGTGGTGAAGGGCGGATCGAAGGGCGCCGCCAAAGCCGAGGGCGTGCGCGCGGCATTCTCGGCGTTGCAGCGGTTGGCCCAGTCGATCAGCCGCGCGGCCTCCATCACCGCGCTGACGCCGTAGGGCTGGCGAGAGGAGTGGACGGCATGGCCGCGCACATGCACCCGGTAGCCCAGCCCGCCCTTGTGCCCGGTCACGAGCTTCATCATCGACGGCTCGCCCACGATCACGGCGGCGGCGCGCGGAAGTCCCTCGACCATCGCATCGGCCAGATCGGCGACGGCCATGCAGCCCACCTCCTCGTCATAGGACAGCGCCAGTTGCAGCGGCCGGACCAGCGGCAGGCGCGCGGCCTTGACCATCGCCGCGATCGACAGCGCCACGAATCCCTTCATGTCGCAGGTCCCGCGGCCGTAAAGTGCGCCGTCCTTCTCGGTCAGCGCCCAAGGGTCGGTCGTCCAGGCCTGCCCTTCGACCGGGACCACGTCGCTGTGGCCGGAAAGCACCACCCCGCCCGGCACCGACGGGCCCGCCTGGGCGTAAAGATGCGCCTTGGTCCCGCAGGGCGACGGCACCCGCACCGAGGAGATCCCGTGCTGCGCCAGGTAGTCGTCCACCCAGTCGATGAGCGGCAGGTTGCTGTCGGCGCTCACGGTGGGAAAGGCGATCAGCCGTTCCAGGATGGTTCGCGGCGACAGGATTTCGGGGCTGGGCATCAAGCTCTCCTTCAGCGGGACGGGCGCTGCCCGGCTGCGCGTCGCGACGCACAGGAACCGGGCGGTTCGGCGACCTCGGCACCAAGCCAAGATGCAACCTTGGGTTTTTGTCTTGCCGGGTCCGACGATTGTTGTAAAGGTGGCGGCTGAAGCGAACCCGAACACGGGCGCCAAACAACAAAATATCCCTGGGGAGGGAAGTATGCCCGACGGGGCCTTGCCCGTACTTGACGTCCGGAATCTGAAGACCGTGTTCCGCACCCGTGCGGGTGAGATCCACGCCGTCAATTCCGTGAGTTTCAGCCTGCGGCCCGGCGAATTGCTGGGCGTGGTCGGCGAATCCGGTTCCGGCAAATCGGTGACGATGATGTCGCTCCTGGGCCTGCTGCCCTCACCGCCCGCCGAGGTGCGCGAAGGCGAGGTGATGCTGGCCGGGCGCGACCTGCTGAAGGCCACGCCCGAAGGGTTGCGCAAGGTGCGCGGCCGCGAGGTGGGCTTCGTCTTCCAGGACCCGATGACCAGCCTTAACCCGGTCTTCACCGTCGGCTTCCAGATCATGGAGCCCCTGCGCAGGCACATGGGCATGGACCGCAAGCGCGCGCGGGTCCGGGCGAAGGAATTGCTGGAACTGGTCGGCATCCCCGACGCCGAGCGGCGGCTGAAGGATTTCCCGCACCAGTTCTCGGGCGGGATGCGACAGCGGGTGATGATCGCCATCGCACTGGCCTGCGACCCCAAGGTGCTGATCGCCGACGAACCGACGACGGCGCTCGACGTGACCATCCAGGCGCAAATTCTGGAACTCGTGAAAGAGCTCCGTCAACGACTGGGCATGGCGATCATCTGGATCACCCACGATCTGGGCGTCATCGCCGGCATCGCCGACCGCGTGCTGGTGATGTACGGCGGTCAGGTCGTCGAACACGGCCCCGTGCGCGAGGTGTTCGCCAATCCCGCGCATCCCTACACCCGCGCGCTTCTGAAGACCGTGCCGAAGCTGCGCGAGCCGCGCGAGGAGAAGCTGCGCGTGATCGACGGCCAGCCGCCGATCCTGGGACGGCACCCGACTGCCTGCCCCTTCCGGGCGCGCTGCGAACACGCCTTCGACCGATGCCACCGCGAGAATCCGCCGCGCCGCGACATCGGGCAAGAACACGACACCGCCTGCTTCTGGAACCATCGCACGGGTGAGCCGGTATGAGCGGTGGCGGCAGGAAACTGGTCGAGGTGAAGAACCTCAAGATGCACTTCCCGATCATCGGCGGCTTCCTGCGCCGGCAGGTCGGCGCGGTGAAGGCCGTCGACGGTGTCACCTTCGACATCTACGAGGGCGAAACGCTGGGCGTCGTCGGCGAATCCGGCTGCGGCAAGTCGACCTGCGGGCGCGCGGTGCTGCGGCTTTACGACATCACTGAGGGGTCGATCCGGATCGATGGGACCGAGATCGGCACGATGAGCCAGGCGCAGCTGCGGAAGCTGCGCCCGACCATGCAGATGGTCTTCCAGGACCCGCAGGCCAGCCTCAATCCGCGCATGACCGTGGCCGCGATCATCGCCGAGCCGCTGGAAGAGCACGGCAAGCTGACCGGCAAGGAACGGCTGAACCGGGTCTACGAGCTGATGGATGCGGTCGGTCTGAACCGCAACTTCGCCAACCGCTATCCCCATGCGTTCTCGGGCGGGCAGCGGCAGCGCATCGGCATCGCCCGCGCACTGGCGCTGAACCCCAAGTTCATCGTCTGTGACGAGCCGATCGCGGCGCTCGACGTGTCGATCCAGGCGCAGGTCGTGAACCTGCTGGAAGAGCTACAGGAACGCTTCGGGCTGACCTACATGTTCATCAGCCACGATCTGAGCATGGTCAAGCATATCGCCGACCGGGTGGCGGTGATGTATCTGGGCAAGGTCGTCGAACTGGCCCCGCGCGACGCGCTTTATGAAAAGCCGCTCCACCCCTATACCGAAGCGCTCATGTCCGCCGTCCCCGAGCCCGATCCGGCGCTCGAGGCGCGGGTCGAGCGGATCATCCTGAAGGGCGATGTCCCTTCGCCGTCCAACCCGCCGAAGGGCTGCAACTTCTGCACGCGCTGCCCCAAGGTGATGGACATCTGCCGCCAGATCGACCCCGAATACCGCGAGGTCGAACCGGGGCGTTTCGTGGCCTGTCACCTGCACGACGCCACAATGCCAAAGACAAGAACGAGCGCCGATTCCACCGGCGCCACGACGAGGTCCGAGCATATCCAACAAGGAGAGAATGCATGAAACACAGAACCAAATTGATGGGCGCGGTGGCGGCGCTGGCGCTGCTCCCCGCGCTTGCCGCAGCCGAGGAGCGCGAACGCGGCTCCAGCGGCCATCTGAACATGATCTACTGGCAGGCGGTGTCGACGATGAACCCGTTCCTGTCGGGCGGCACCAAGGAGATGAACGCCTCCTCGATCGTGCTGGAGCCGCTGGCGCGGTTCGACAACGAGGGTCAGCTGGTCGCCTGGCTCGCCGAAGAAATCCCGACGCTGGACAACGGCGGCGTCAGCGAGGATCTGAAGACGATCACCTGGCGGCTGAAGGACGGCCTGCTCTGGTCCGACGGCAGCGACGTGACCGCGGATGATGTGGTCTTCACCTATGAATACTGCACCCATCCCGAAGGCGGCTGCGCCTATCGCGACCGTTTCGCCGGTATCGAAAGCGTCGAGGCCGAGGACGAGCGCACCATCAAGATCACCTTCGAGGATGCGACGCCGAACCCCTACCTGCCCTTCGTGGGCGCCGGTTCGCCGATCATCCAGCGGGCGCAGTTCGAGAACTGCATGGGCGCGCGCGCGCCGGAATGCACCGAACAGAACTTCGCTCCCATCGGCACCGGCCCCTACCGCGTGGCGAATTTCCAGCCCAATGACGTCGTCGAATTCGTCATGAACGAGAATTACCGGGTGGCGAACCAGCCCTATTTCGAATCCATCACCTGGGCCGGGGGTGGCGACGCGATGGGCGCGGCGCGCGCCGTCTTCCAGACCGGCGAGATGGATTACGCCTGGAACCTGCAGCTCGCCCCCGAGGTGATCGCGCAGATGGAGGCCGGTGGCCGCGGCGAGCTTCTGGTCGATTTCGGCCCGCTGATGGAGCGGATCGAGCTCAACTTCACCGATCCCTCGCCGGAACTGCCGGACAACGAGCGCGGCACGCGGATGCATCCGCACCCGATCCTGAGCGACATCCGCGTGCGCGAGGCGCTGAGCCGGGCACTGGACCGCGAGTTGCTCACCGAAATCGGCTTCGGCCCGATGGGCATGGCCACCTGCAACTTCATCGTGGCCCCGCCCGCAATGGCCTCGCCCAACAACGACAACTGCCTGGTGCAGGACATCGACCGGGCCAACGAGCTTCTGGATGAAGCCGGCTGGGAGCGCGGCTCCGATGGCATCCGCACGAAAGACGGCCGGCGGCTGGAGCTGTTGTTCCAGACTTCGACCAACGCGGTGCGCCAGGACTTCCAGGCACTGATCCAGCAGTGGTGGCGCGAGATCGGGGTCGATACCCGCCTGCGCAACATCGACGCCAGCGTGTTCTTCGGCTCGGACCCCTCGAGCCCGGACACCTATGTGAAGTTCTGGGCCGACGTGCAGATGTATGCCTCGCTCTTCGAAGGCACCGATCCGACGCCGCACCTGGAACAGCGTCGCTGTGGCCGCGAACCGCGCCCCGAGACGCAGTGGCAGGGTCAGAACATCAACCGCTACTGCAACGAAGAATATGATCGCCTCTGGGCCGAACTGAACCGCGAGCCCGAACCGGCCCGCCGTCAGGAACTCGTGATTCAGCTCAACGACATCTTCGTGCAGGACTTTGCGCATCTGCCGCTGGTCGCGCGGGGCCGGGTCTCGGCCAAGTCGACCACGCTGGGTGGCGTCGTCCTGAACGTCTGGGATTCGGAGCACTGGAACCAGGCAGAGTGGTACCGGATCGAGCAGTGATCCATGCCTGACCGCCCGCCCCGGCTGGCCGGGGCGGGCTTCCCTTTCGACCACCGCCCAATCCGCGGGGGCTTTAGCCGATGTTCACCTATACCTTGCGGCGCCTTGCCTTTGCCGTTCCGACCGTGCTGGTGATCAGCCTGGTCGTCTTTCTGATGCTCGACATGGCGCCGGGCGATCCGACCGCGAGCCTGCCACTGACCATCCCATTGGAAGTGCGCGAGGAAATCCGTGCCGCCCTGGGACTGGGAGAGCCGGTCGTCGTGCGCTACGTCAAGTGGCTGCATATGATGGTGATCAACGAGCCGCTGCACATGATCGCCCGCTCGACCGGCTGGGACATCGCGCCCGACGGGCCGCGTATCCTGTCCTGGCAGACCCGCTCGCCGGTGGGCGACATCATCGTCCAGCGGATCCCGCAGACGCTGTGGGTCGTGGGGCTGGGCTACCTTTTCGGCATCCTGATCGCGCTGCCGATCGGCGTGATCTCGGCCTACAGGCAGTATTCCTGGTTCGACCAGGCCGGCACCTTCGTGTCGATGGTCGGCTTCTCGGTGCCGACCTTCTTCACCGGCGTCGTCTTCATCCTGATCTTCTCGGTCTGGCTGGGGTGGTTCCCGTCGATGTACGACACCACGCTGCGCGTCACCGACTGGGACAGCTTCATGCGCCAGGTGCGCCAGATCGTGATGCCGGTCGCCGTGCTGGCGCTCTACAACGCCAGCCAGATCAGCCGCTTCATGCGCGCCTCGATGCTCGACAACCTCAACCAGGACTATGTGCGCACCGCCCGCGCCAAGGGTCTGCGCGAGCAGTCGGTGGTGATGGTGCATGTGCTGCGCAATTCGATGATCCCGGTGGTCACCGTCATCGCCATCGGCATTCCCACCGTCTTCACCGGCGCCATCATCACCGAGCAGATCTTCCGCGTGAACGGTCTGGGCGACGCCTTGATCCGTGCGATCTATGCCAGCGACTGGCCGATGGTGCAGACCATCACCTTCATCTTCGCCGTGCTGATCGTGCTCTTCAACCTGATCGCCGATGTGCTCTACGGCATTCTCGACCCGAGGATCCGCTATGACTGACGCCACCGCCGCCCCGCCCCCCGACGCCGAGGACATCCACGCGCTGCGCCCGCCCCGCAACCAGTGGTGGGATGTCTGGGACCAGTTCAAGACCCACAAGGGCGCGATGGCGGGGATGCTCGTCTTCGTCTCGATCATCCTGTTCGTGTCCGTGGGGCCCTGGATCTGGAACGTCGATCCCGGCTTGATCGACATCCGCTCGCGCAACCTCGGCTCCAGCTGGACGCATCCGATGGGGACCGACCAGCTGGGCCGCGACCTGCTGGCGCGGATGATGTATGGCGGGCGCGTCTCGGTCGCGGTGGGCCTGACGGCGATGTTGCTGGGCCTGATCCTGGGCACGCTGATCGGCGTGCTGGCCGGCTATTTCCGCCCGCTCGACGCGCCGCTGATGCGCACGACGGACCTGTTCCTGGCGCTGCCGCTGCTGCCGCTCCTGCTGATCCTGGTGGCCCTTTTCCGCGACGCGCTCGAAGGCGTTTTCGGCCAGGCGATGGGCGTCTTCACGCTGATCGTGGTGGCCATCGCGATCACCAGCTGGATGCAGACCGCGCGGATCGTGCGCGGCGACGTGCTGGCCCTGAAGGAGCGGGAATTCGTGCTGGCGGCGCGCTCCATCGGCACGCCCTCGCGGCGGATCAACACCCGGCATGTCCTGCCCAACGTGATGTCGCCGATCATGGTGTCGGCGACGCTGGGGATCGCCTCGGCGATCATCACCGAATCCGCGCTCTCCTTCCTCGGGCTGGGCTTCCCGCCCGATTTTCCGACCTGGGGCAGGATCCTCTATGACGGGCGCGACTGGATCGAGCAGTATCCCGCCCGCGTCGTATGGCCCGGCGTCTTCATCTCGCTCACCGTCTTGAGCGTGAATTTCATCGGCGACGGCCTGCGCGACGCGCTCGACCCCCGGATCCGTGGACGTTGATAAAACCAGCGGCGGGGCACTTGCCCCGCCGACTGCGAACGGCCGTGAGTGCAGC
>CAZKSE010000149.1:0-9803 GCA_964555305.1 uncultured Rhodobacter sp.
GGGTCTTTCTGACCATCGGCATCGCGCTGGGGTCCTGGTGGGCCTATTACGAGCTAGGCTGGGGCGGCTTCTGGTTCTGGGACCCGGTCGAGAACGCCTCGTTCATGCCGTGGCTCTTTGCCACCGCCCTCCTGCATTCCGCCATCGTGGTGGAAAAGCGCGAAACGCTGAAGGCCTGGACGATCCTTCTGGCGATCTTGGGCTTCGGCTTTTCGCTTCTGGGCACGTTCATCGTGCGCTCGGGGCTTCTGACCTCGGTCCACGCCTTCGCCTCGGACCCCGAGCGCGGGGTGTTCATCCTGATGATCTTCGCCTTTTTCATGGGCGGCGCGCTGATGCTCTTTGCCTGGCGCGGCAGCGCGATGGAGGCCAAGGGCGTCTTTGCCACCGTCAGCCGCGAATCGGCTTTGGTGGTCAACAACGTGCTTCTGGCGGTGTCGAGCTTCGTCGTCTTCATCGGCACGATGTGGCCCCTGGTGGCCGAGATGTTCTTCAACCGCGTGCTGACCGTCGGCCCGCCCTTCTTCAACGCGGCGTTCACCCCCTTCATGGTGGCGCTGGCGGTGGCGCTGCCGATCGGCGCGATGTTGCCCTGGAAGCGCGGCAACCTGCTGGCCACGGTCCGGCGACTCTGGGGGGTGGGCGTTCTGGCAATCGCGCTGGGGGCGCTGACCTGGACCCTGCAGACCGGCGGCGCGATCATGGCACCCATCGGTGTCGTGCTGGGCGTCTGGGTGGTGGCCGGCGCACTGGCCGACCTATGGCTGCGCGGCGGCCGCGGCAGCCCCGTCGAGCGGTTACGGCGCATGTCGCGGCTGCCGCGTGCGGACTGGGGCAAGGCCACGGCGCATGCGGGGCTCGGCATCACCGTTTTCGCCATCGCCGCCATGCTGGGATGGGAGACCGAGGATATCCGCGTCGCCCATATCGGCCAGAGTTTCGAGCATGAGGGCTATACGCTGACGCTGACCGATGTGCAGCGGGTGCAGGGGCCGAACTATGTCTCGACCATGGCGTTCGTCGATGTCGAACGCGCAGGTCGGTTTGTGACCGAGTTGCGCCCGGAGAAGCGGATGTATCCGGTCGCCGGCATGCCCACCACCGAAGCGGCGATCGACTACGGCTTCTTCCGCGATGTCTATCTGGCCCTGGGCGATCCCCAGGAAGGCGGGGGCTGGGCGCTCAGGACCTATATCAAGCCCTTTGCAAACTGGCTCTGGTCCGGCTGCATCCTGATGTCGCTGGGCGGGCTGATCTCTCTCTCGGACCGGCGCTTCCGCGTCGCGGCCGGCGCGCGCCCTGCGCCCGCCCAGGCCCACCCGGCGGAGTGAGCCGATGCTAAGCACCCTGCGCCTGGTTCTTCTAGCCCTCGTCATCGGTTTGTCCTTGCCGGCCGCGCCTGCCCTGGCCGTGCAGCCCGACGAGATCCTGGCCGATCCCGATCTGGAACGCCGCGCGCGGTCAATCTCGGTCGATCTGCGCTGCGTTGTCTGCCGGAACGAAAGCATCGACGAATCGAATGCCGAACTGGCGCGGGACATGCGGCTTCTGGTCCGCGAACGGCTGGTCGCGGGCGATACCGACGCCCAGGTTGTCCAATACCTGGTCGAGCGCTACGGCGAGTTCATCCTGCTTCGCCCGCGCCGGGACGGGGTGAACCTGATCCTCTGGGTGTCGGCACCGCTGATGCTGATCGGCGCGCTTGGCATTGCGGGGATGGCGCTGCGGCGCCGGGGCGCACCCGAAAAACCCCTCAGCCCCGAGGAAGAGGCGCGGCTGCGCGAGATTCTGCGCGACTGACGCAAGGTTGCGGCTTTGCCCATCCGGCCGCACCCGGCTAAGGTCCCGGCGGATCTGCCGCAGGAGGGCCGCATGGACTACCAGACCCTGATCGTGACCGAGGAGGACGGCGTCGGCACCATCACGCTGAACCGCCCGACGCTGATGAACGCGCTCAACACCCAGATGCGCGCCGAGATCCTGCACGCGGTGCGCGACCTGGGCACGCGGATGCGGGTTCTGGTGATGACCGGCGCGGGGCGGGCCTTTTGTTCGGGGCAGGACCTGGGCGGCGGGGTGCCGGTCGATCAGCTTGATCTGGAGCGGATCCTCCGCGAGGAATACGAGCCGATGCTGCGCGCCATCGCCGATTGCCCGGTCCCGGTGATCGCCGCGGTCAACGGCGCCGCGGCGGGTGCGGGGGCGAACCTGGCGCTGGCGGCGGATGTGGTGATCGCCGCGCGCTCGGCGGTCTTCCTGCAGGCCTTTGCCCGCATCGGCCTGATCCCCGATGCCGGCGGCACCTACTGGTTGCCCCGTCAGGTCGGCTTTGCGCGCGCCATGGGCCAGGCGCTTTTTGCCGACAAGGTGACGGCCGATGACGCGGTGGCGATGGGCCTGATCTGGGAAGTCTTCGCCGACGAGGATTTTGACGCGGGATGGCGCGCGCGCGCAGGGCAGCTGGCCAAGGGGCCGAGCGTTGCCTACCGCGCGGTAAAGCAGGCCATGCGGGCAAGCCTTTCCAACAACTTCGATCAGCAACTGGCGCTGGAGGCGCGGTTGCAGGGCGAGTGCGGCAAGTCGCGCGATTTCCTCGAAGGGGTGATGGCCTTCCTTGAAAAACGGCCTGCGCAGTTCGAGGGGCGCTAGGCGGCACCCTCGACGGGCGGGCGTCTTTGTGCCAGACCTTGGCGGCCAGCCCGCCGGATCGGACCGATGCCCGCCTCGCTTTTCGACAGTTCCTATTACGCCGACCAGTTCTCGGCCCCCGTGATGCGCGCGGTCTTCTCCGATGAGGCGCGCTTTGCGTCCTGGCTTATGTTCGAGGCGGCGCTGGCGCGTGCGCAGGCGTCGGTGGGCGTGATCCCGGCATCGGCCGCCGAGGCGATCACCGAGGCGGCGCGGGTCGAGAACCTCGATCCGGCCGCGATGAAGGCGCAATTCGACAAGGTGGGTTTCGCCATCGTACCGCTGGTCGCGGCATTGCGCGCCGCCTGCCCGCCCGAGGCCGCGCGCCATGTCCATTGGGGCGCCACCTCGCAGGATGTGCTGGACACCGGGCTGGTCTTGCAGATGCGCGAGGGGTTGCGGCGGATCGAAAGCGATCTGGTGGCGGTGATCGAGACGCTCGCCGGGCTGGCGGGGCGCTATCGTGATACGCCGATGGCCGGGCGGACCTTTCAGCAACATGCCGCGCCAATCACCTTTGGCTACAAGGTCGCCGGCTGGCTGGACGAGGCGCTGCGCCACCATGCCCGTCTGCCCGCGCTGAAAGAGAGGCTGCTGGCGGTGCAGTTCGGCGGTGCGGTAGGGACGCTCGCGGTGCTGGGGGACCGCGGCGCGGTGGTGCGCGCGGCATTGGCGCGCGAGCTGGGCCTGCGCGATCCCGACATCACCTGGCACACCGGCCGCGACACTTTCGCCGAGGCGGTCTTCTGGCTGGCCGGCCTCGGCGGGCTACTGGGGCGCATTGCAACCGAGGTGGCGATGCTCATGCGAACCGAGGTGGCGGAGGCGCGCGAACCGCATGAGCCCGGCCGCGGCGGCTCGTCGGCCATGCCGCAGAAGCGCAACCCGGTCGCCAGCCCGCAGATTGTCGCCATCGCCACGCGCCTGCGCTGGCTGGTCGGGCAGGCGATGGAAAGCCAGGTGCAGGAACACGAGCGCGGGATCGCCGCGATGCCCGTCGAATGGATGGTCATCCCCGAGTCCTTCCTGCTGGCGTCGGGGGCGCTGGCCCATGCCCGGCCGATGCTGGCCGGGCTGGAGGTCGATGAGAGCCGGATGCGCGCCAATCTCGACATCGGCGGGGGCGTGATCATGGCCGAGGCGGCGATGGCTGGCTTGGCGCCGCATCTGGGCCGCGCGCGTGCCCAGACACTCGTGACCGAGGCCGCTGGCCATGCAATCGACGCGGGCCTCGATCTGCGCGATGCGCTACGGTCCCGGCCCGAGGTGACGGCGCATCTGGATGACGCGGCGCTGGCGCGGATCCTGGAGCCGGTCAATTTCACCGGAAGCGCCGGCGCGATGGTCGATGCGGTGCTGGACCGCGCGGCGCAGGCGGGGTTCGCCGGTTCCTAGCGGCAGGCCCCCGTTGCCTTCTTCAGTCCGAACGCGGTGCCACCGAACGGTCGCCGCCCCTTTCACGCAACAGGATCAGTTCGATCCGATTGTTGCGCACGGCCATCGGATTGGGATGGGTCAGCCGCCGGTCGGCATGTCCGGTGACGCGGGCGGTGCGCTGCGGGTCCATCCCCGCCTCCTCGAACATCTGGCGCAGGCGGTCGGCGCGGGCGGTCGACAGGCCCCAGCGCGGGTCATGCGCCTGCACCACGGTGTAGGTCCGGGTGTGTCCCTCGATCGCGAGCGGGTTCAGGACCATGCCGAAGGCTTCGGTCAGAAGTCGCACCAGGACCGTGGTCACCGGCATCGGCCCGTCGCCATCGTCGGAAAACAGCGGCGCGCCGGGCAGGTCGAAGATCTCGACGATCAGCCCCTCGTCGCTCAGGCGGGTGACGACATGGCGCAGCGCATCGGCCAGCACCATGCTTTCGGCGCCCATCCCTTCCAGCCGCTCGCGGATCCGCTCGAAGCTTTCGGCCTCGCCCGGGTTGGATTGCGCGGCGGCGGCGGAATTCGCCGCTTCGCCCACCGACATCGGATTGATGCGCCGCTCGCGCATGTCCTCGTTGCCGAACATCCCCGATCCGCCGCCCGATATGTCGCGCAGCGCGGTCGTCGGCGAGAAGTAATCGGCGATTCCCTTGCGCTGGTCCTCGGTCGTGGCGCCAAGAAGCCAGAGCATCAGGAAGAACGCCATCATCGCGGTGACGAAATCCGCGTAGGCGACCTTCCAGGCACCGCCGTGATGGCCCCCGCCCTGGATCACCTTCTTGCGCTTGATGATCGTCGGCGCGGCATTGCTCTGCCGGCTCATTGCTGCACCCTTTCCGCTACACCCGGGGATCAGGGGTAACCGGCAGAGGTGAAACCGGGGTTAAGCCCTAGTCCACGGTGGGCAGAAGGGGACGCCTGCCGTCGGGGCCCAGAACGAAGACCGCGTGTTCCTCGATCACGACGGCGGTCAGCGGGCCGCCGTAGGCTGCGCGCGAATCGATGTTCAGGCGGTGGCCGTAATGGCGCGGCTCCTCGATGGCGGTGTGGCCGTGCACGACCAGCCAGGGATGCGGGCCGGGGTGGTCGAGAAAGGGCGCGCGGATCCAGACCAGATCGGTCTCGGTCTGCTCGGCCAGCGGCACACCGGGCCGGATGCCCGCATGGACGAACAGGACAGTCCCGCGTTGATGATAGGTTGGCAGGCTTGCCAGAAAGGCGCGATGGGCATCGGGAATGGCGGCGAGTGCATCGGCATGGACCTTGGCGACCGGGCGGTTGGCGGCGGCGTGCACGCCGTAGGCCTCGAGCGTTTCGGCGCCGCCGATGGCGGGGTGCAGGTAGCTCAGATGCGCACGCAGACCGGGGTCGCGCGTCTTCGGATCATCGAGGAAGCTGGCCAGCATCCGGTCGTGATTGCCCTTGAGCACCACCCAGTTGCGCCCTGCCGCCCGACCGCGGAGAAGGAATTCGATCACCCCCGCCGAATCGGGGCCGCGATCCACCAGATCGCCCAGATGCACCACGGGGGCGTCGGGGTCGCCCGCGCGGGCGCGATCGGCCTCGATCCAGTCATGGGCCGCCCGCAGAAGCTCGAGTTGCCCGTGGATGTCGCCGATCGCGTAGCTGCGCATGTCGTCCCCCTTGTGCCCTGGCTCAGACGACGTCGAACTGCATCGGGCGGACCTGCTTGAACATGCCGGTGTTCTTCAGCGTCTCAACCACTTTCGGATCGATCGCCTGGTCGAGGTAGAGAAGCGCGATCGCATCCTGCCCGGGGCCTGACCGGCCGAGCGTGAAGTTGGCGATATTGACGCCGTTCTTGCCCATCGTGTTGCCGAGAAGGCCGATGATGCCCGGTACGTCCTCGTTGGTGGTGTAGAGCATGTGCGCGCCGACCTCGGCGTCGATGGTGATGCCCTTGATCTGGATGAAGCGGGGCTTGCCGTCGCTGAAGACGGTGCCCGCGACCGAGCGTTCGCGCTTGTCGGTTACCACCGTCAGCTTGATGTAGCCGTCGAAGACGCCGGATTTTTCCTGCGTGGTGCAGGACAGTTTCACCCCGCGTTCCTTGGCGACAACCGGGGCCGAGACCAGGTTCACGTCCGGGTTGGCCGCCTTCATCACGCCGGCGATCACCGCGCAGTCGAGCGCGCGCAGGTTCATCGTCGCGGCCAGGCCATCGTAGAGGATGTTGATCGCGCGGATCGGCTCGTCGGTCAGCTGGCCCGCGAAATCGCCCAGATGGCCGGCAAGCTTGATCCAGGGGCCCATGACCGCCGCTTCCTCGGCGGTGACGGAGGGCATGTTGAGCGCGTTCTGCACGGCGCCGGTCAGCAGGTAGTCCGACATCTGCTCGGCGACCTGAATCGCCACGTTTTCCTGGGCTTCCGTCGTGGAGGCACCCAGGTGCGGGGTGACGACCACGCCGGGCAGGTTGAAGAGCGGGCTGTCGGTGGCGGGTTCGACCTCGAATACGTCGAAGCCGGCGCCGGCGACATGGCCGGACCTGATCGCCTCGGCCAGGGCGGCTTCATCGACAAGGCCGCCGCGGGCGCAGTTGATGATGCGCACGCCTTTTCTGGTCTTGGCGATACTCTCGGCCGACAGGATGTTGCGGGTCTTGTCGGTGAGGGGGACGTGGAGGGTGATGAAGTCGGCGCGGGCGAGCAGGTCGTCGAGTTCGACCTTCTGAACGCCCATCGCCTTGGCGCGCTCCTCGCTCAGGAACGGGTCGTAGGCGATGACCTTCATATGCAGGCCCAGGGCGCGGTCGCAGACGATGCCGCCGATATTGCCGGCGCCGATTACGCCGAGGGTTTTGTTGAACAATTCCACGCCCATGAAGCGGTTCTTTTCCCATTTGCCGGCATGGGTGGAGGCGGAGGCCTCGGGCATCTGGCGGGCGACGGCGAACATCAGCGCGATGGCGTGTTCGGCGGTGGTGACGGAGTTGCCGAAAGGCGTGTTCATGACGATCACGCCGCGGCGCGAGGCGGCCGGGATATCGACGTTGTCGACCCCGATGCCGGCACGGCCAATGACCTTCAACTTGCTGGCATTCAACAGCAATTTCTCGGTCACCTTGGTTGCCGAGCGGATGGCGAGGCCGTCGTAGTTGCCGATCACCTCGGCGAGTTTCTCCTTGTCCTTTCCGAGGTCGGGCAGGTAGTCGACCTCGACCCCGCGGTCGCGGAAGATCTGGACGGCGGTTTCGGAAAGCTTGTCGGAAACGAGGACGCGGGGGGCCATGCGGGGCTCCATTTTTGCGGCTGGCACGCGTGTGGCACGCGGGTGGCAGGTGGGTGGCAGGTGGGTGGCAAGCGGGTGGCAGAGGCGCGCGCCGGAGTCAGGGTTCGGTAACTAAAGAGACTTTCAGGCGCTGGCCATCTGGGAGGCGATCTCGGCCCGGTAGGCCCAGTCGATCCAGGGCATCAGCGCCTGCACATCCGCCGTCTCGACCGTGGAGCCGCACCAGATGCGCAGACCCGGCGGCGCGTCGCGGTAGGCGCCGATATCGAGCGCGACGCCCTCACCCTCCAGCCGCTTGGCGACCGCCTTGGCGAAGGCCGCGCCGTCCGCGATGCGGGGGTCGGTGAACTTCAGGCAGACGGAGGTGGTGGAGGCCGTCGCCGGATCCTCGGCCAGGTTGGCGATCCAGTCGTTCGCGGCGGTGAAGTCGTGGATCACCTGCGCGTTTGCCTCGGCCCGGGCGATCAGCGCGGGCAGCCCGCCGATCGATTGCGCCCAGTCCAGCGCGGCCAGGTAATCCTCGACCGCGAGCATCGAGGGGGTGTTGATCGTCTCGCCCTTGAAGATGCCCTCGATCAGCTTGCCGCCCTTGGTCAGGCGGAAGATCTTCGGCATCGGCCAGGGCGGCGTGTA
Source organism: uncultured Rhodobacter sp. (assembly GCA_964555305.1). Classification (GTDB taxonomy): domain Bacteria; phylum Pseudomonadota; class Alphaproteobacteria; order Rhodobacterales; family Rhodobacteraceae; genus Pararhodobacter. The sequence goes on from CAZKSE010000149.1 coordinate 8,002, forward strand.
GCTTTCCAGCCGCTCGACCGCGCGGGGGCTGAGAATCAGCATCCCATGCGCCGCCTCGCCGCCCAGCACCTTCTGCCAGGAGAAGGTCACGACATCGAGCTTGTCCCAGGGCAGGTCCATGGCGAAGGCGGCAGAGGTCGCGTCGCAGATGGTCAGGCCGGCGCGGCCCGACGGGATCGCGTCGCCATCGGGCTGCCGCACGCCCGAGGTGGTGCCGTTCCAGGTGAAGACGACATCCTTGTCGAAATCGACCTGCGCGAGGTCGACGATCTGTCCGTAGGGGGCCTTGCGCACGGTGGCGTCGAGCTTGAGTTGCTTGACCGCATCCGTCACCCAGCCTTCGCCGAAGCTTTCCCAGGCGAGCATTTCAACGGGCCGCGCCCCGAGGAGCGACCACATCGCCATCTCGACCGCGCCGGTGTCGGAGGCGGGGACGATCCCGATCCGGTAGTCGGCGGGCACGCCCAGCACGTCGCGCGTCTGTTCGATGGCGCGGGCGAGCTTCGCCTTGCCGACAGCGGCCCGGTGCGACCGGCCCAAGGGCGCGTCGGCGAGCAGGTCCAGCGAGAATGTGGGGATCTTGGCGCAGGGGCCGGAGGAGAAGCGCGGATTTGCCGGCCGCGCGGCCGGGGTCTTGGCGTCGGTCATGGTATCCTTCCAGATATTCGCCCTTCGTTGGGGAAGGGTGTCCCACTGACGCGCATACGCCCGGCACGGATTTCGCACAAGGGGGAATCTTTCGCCTGCGGCATCCGGGCACGGGGTCGCAGCAGGGGGTCGGGGCATGGAGCCGGGCATGGGGCCGGAGTATGGAGCGGGAACGGGAATGCCGGTCGGCGCGTCGCTGCTCCAACCACGGCCCGCCGATGGGCCGCCGATGGCCCGCCGAGGGGCCGCCGATGCTCTGGGTCGGGCCTTGCATCCGCCCGGCGCTGGGCGCACCATCGCGCAAGGGCCGCGCGGCAGTCGCGCGCCGAAGAAGGGACAGGAGCGCGCGCGATGGAGGAATTCCTGCAAGTCGTGGGCGGGATCGGCGGGCTGATCCTGATCGTGATCGGGGTGCTGGCGGGGCTTCTGGCCTCGGCGGTGACGGGCGGGCGCAACAAGGCGCGCAACATCGTCATCGGGATCCTCGCCGCGCTGGCCGCGCCCTTCGTGCTGGCGTTGGCGGGCGCCGGCGTGTTGGCCGCCTACGGGCTCTTCGCGATCCTGGTGGTCGCCGCCATCGGCGCGGTCATCGTGCTGGCCATCGCCGCGGCGCTGGGCCGATAGGGGCGGGCGCGGGCGTCGCGCAGCCTAGCGTTTCTTGCGCCGCTTCACGCCGCCGCGTTGGCCGGGGCGGCCGGCGGTGGAGCGGCCGGAGCGGGTTGTGGCGTCCTCGACCGCGTCCTCGATCACCGACTGGCGGGCGAGCGGGTCGTCGGCGATGGCCAGTTCGACCGTCTCCAGGCGCTTGATCTCGTCGCGCAGGCGGGCGGCTTCCTCGAATTCGAGGTTCTCGGCGGCCTTGCGCATCTGGATGCGCAGCCCGTCGAGATGGGCGGCGAGGTTCGCGCCGACCAGCGGTTTCTCGACCTTGGCGGTGACGCGGCTCATGTCGGTGTCGCCCTGCCAGAGGCCCGAGAGCACGTCCTCGACGTTCTTCTTGATCGTGGCCGGGGTGATGCCGTGTTCCAGGTTGTAGGCGATCTGCTTCTCGCGCCGGCGGTTGGTTTCGGCGAGCGCGCGTTCCATCGAGCCGGTGGTGCGGTCGGCATACATGATCACCCGCCCCTCGGCGTTGCGCGCGGCGCGGCCGATGG
>CAZKSE010000150.1:0-9750 GCA_964555305.1 uncultured Rhodobacter sp.
AAACAAAAGCCGCTGGGAATCCTGCGATTCAAGTTTCCGCCGAAATGCTTTAGTCGCAAGGCGACGTTTCGTTGCGCGAGCGCAGCAACGGCAACCAGCGCAATCCCTGTTATTCAGTAGGGCATCGGATGCGCCTTGTGGGCGGCATCGATGGCGTCTAGCAATTCCGATGGCAGGGTCAGCTCTGTTGCGGGAAGCTGAACCCCCAGTTGCTCTGCAGTGGTCGCGCCGAGGATCGGGATTACCGGGAAGGGGCGGCTGCGGCACCAGGCAAGTGCCATCTGCACCGGGTCGAGGTCCCAATCGCGTGCCAGTCCTAGATAAGCGGCCACCGCCTTGAAGACCCGCGGTGTGATCCGTCCCCCCAGATCCGGCCGGTGCGCGCGGCGCGATCCGTCGGGGATGACGTCGCCGGCATATTTTCCTGTCAGAAGCCCCGCAGCGAGCGGAGAGAAAGCCAGCAGCGGAACCTGCTCGATCGCGCAAAGCTCCGCCAAGTCGGTATCGGCCAGACGGCAGAGAAGTGAATATTCGTTCTGTACGGTGACCGGGCGGGGGAGATCGTTCATCTCGGCCAGGGTGATCCAGTTTGCCATGCCCCAAGCGGTTTCGTTGGATAGTGCCAAGGCGCGGATCTTCCCTTCGGCGATGAGTTTCTGCGCCTCGATCAGGACGTCCAGGATGTGGGCACGAATGGCTCGGCGGGCATCGGTTGGCGGGACGTAACTCCAGTTCTTGCGAAAGTTGTAGGAGCCGCGGTTGGGCCAGTGCAACTGGTAGATGTCAATCACATCGGTTTGCAGGCGTCCCAGCGCTTCGTCGACGGCGCGTCGCAGGCGGGAGGCGTCGATCGGGGGCGCGCCGCCCTCGATCGCGGGGCTGCCTTCGCCCGTGACCTTGCTGGCGAGGATGGGCCGGGCGCGGCTGCGATTGCGTGCCATCCATGCGCCAATCACCTCTTCGGTGCGGCCGCGGGTTTCGGCGGTCACTGGATTGACTGGATACATTTCGGCCGTGTCGAGGAAGGGTATGCCGTGATCAAGCGCCATATCGATTTGGCGGTGAGCATCCTCGGTCGGGGTTTGGGTGCCCCATGTCATTGTGCCGAGGCAATAGGCTGGAACGCTGAGACCCGAGTGGCCGAGGGAGATCTGTTGCATGGGGGCGGTCCCTTTTCTGACGGGGGCAACCTAGCGGGTTTCGGGGGGAAGGCAAGGCACGCAGGATTGAGAACAAAAATAGAACAGGATAATCTTCCTCCATGCTGGATGCCAATGATTCCCGTGTGGTGCAGGCGCGGCTGGCGGCGGTTCTGGCGGAATTGTCGGCGCCCCTGCCTGCGCCTTTGAAGCCGTTGGACCCGCTGCCAGGAATGGCGATGGCGCGGGGGCGGGTGCATGAAGTGACCGGAAGTGCGCGACATGTGCTGGCCGCGGCGCTGGCCGCGGGGGCGCAGGCAGAGGGGCCGGTTCTGTGGTTGCAGCCTGCCTGGAGCGGGGAAGAGCTCTGCCCGCAGGGGCTCGTGCCCTTTGTCGATCCGGGCGCGTTGATCACTGTCGCCTGCCCACGTGCCTCCGATATCCTCTGGGCGGCGGAAGAGGCATTGTGCAGCGGTGCGGTCGCGCTGGTGCTGGCCGCCCTGATCGCCGCGCCCGATCTGCGCCAAGTCCGCCGGCTGCATCGCGCTGCAGCCGAGGGAGTGGTGCGGGCGAGGGACGGGGCGGGTGCCGGGCGGCGGGCGCCGCTGGGCGTGCTGATGATGCAGGAGCAGGCCGAGAGCCGTATCGCCGGGGTCGAAAGCCGCTGGGCATTACAGGCGCTGCCGCCCTTGAGCGAGGGGACGCGCTGGCAGCTGGAGCGACTGCTGGCGCGCGACGCCCCCCCGGCAGGTTGGACGCTGCAAATGAGCACTGCGGGGCTGAAGGCGGGCTGAGCGTGACCACGATCGATGGTCTGTCTGATTGCCGGGCGCGGAGACTACACCCCGTCCACCCCGTGGGCGCGGGCGCCGTGCTACTCTGCCGGGGTAGCAGAGGGGCGCGGTGCAGGTCGATCTCGCGGTGTGAGATCGGCGGCGGCGTCGAGTTCGCGAATCAGGCGCGCGGCCTCGGCCGCCTTGGGTGTGGTGAAGCGCGCGAGCAGCAGATAGGCGACCGGCGTTAGATAGAGCGTCATCAGTGCCGCCAGACCCAGCCCGCCGACGATCACCCAACCAAGCGCCTCCCGCGCCTCGGCGCCGGCGCCGAAGGCCATCACCAGCGGTACACCGCCGAGCACGGTCGACGCCATGGTCATCATAACCGGGCGCAGGCGGATCGTCGCGGCCTCGAACGCAGCTTCGGCGACGCTGGCACCCTGGTCGCGGAGCTGGTTGGCAAATTCGACGATCAGAATCCCGTTCTTGGCCATGATCCCGACGAGAAGCACCAATCCGATCTGCGAATAGACGTTCAGGCTGCCACCGGTGAGCAGAAGCGCGAAGATCGCACAGGCCAAGCCCAAAGGCACCGTCGCCATGACCACCAGCGCCGAGATGAAGCTCTCGAATTGCGCGGCCAGGACCAGGAAGACTACCAGCAGCGCGAAGCCGAAGACGATCAGTATCCCGCCCGAGGTCTCGTCAAGCGTCGCCGCCTCGGCCAACGGCACGATACGCGACTCCGCCGGCAAGATCTCGGCAGCGAGGCGATTCACCTCGGCCAGCGCGTCGCCCAGGGCCATGGTCGGCGCGAGGCCGGCGGTAATCTCGACCGCGCGCATTTGGGCCTCGCGGCCCAATTCGGGGGCGATCGCGCGTTCTTCAAGCGTGACGAAAGTCGAAAGCGGTTGCAACTGCCCGCCCGAACCCTGGACGAAGATGTTTTCCAGATCGGTCGGGTCGCGGACCGGGGTGCTGGTGGAGAGCATCTTCACATCAAAGCTGCGGTCCTCGATGAAGACCGTGCCCACCGTGCGCCCGTCGAGCACTGCCTGCAGCGCCTCGCCCAGCCCGTCGATCGCGATTCCGAGGTCGGCGGCGCGGCGGCGATCGACCTCGATGAAAAGCTGCGGCTGGGTGGTTTCGAACGACAGCTGTACTAGGCCCAGATCCGGGTTTTCCTGCATGCGCTCGACCAGCGCCTCGGCCTGGCGGGCCAGTTCGTCATAGTTCGAGCCGACGATGGCAAACCGAAGGCCCTGGCCGGCGCCACGAATCCGCAAGGAATTCGGCTGGATTGCGAAGGCCTGCACGCCGATGACCTCGCGCAGGCTGGCGTTGATGTCGGCGACGATGTCCTGCTGCGACCGGACGCGATCGTCCCAGTGGGACAGGGTGAGCACCATGAAGCCGCGGTTGTCCCGCCCGAAAGAGCCCGAGATCGAGAACACATTCGTGACCTCGCCCGAGGCTCGCAGCGGGCGGACCAACTGCTCGATTTCGAGCATCTTGCCGTTCATGTACTCGAGGGAGACGCCCTGCGGCGCGCGCACGCTGAGGAGGGCGACGGCGCGGTCTTCGGGCGGGGTCAGCTCCTGGCGGATCTGCCCTGTGAGCAAGATCGCGGTCAGACCAAAAAGCGCAGCGGCTGCGACCACGGCCAGCGGCGCCTTGAGCGCCCCGCGCAGCGTCCAGCCGTAGGCGCTCGCCAGCCGGTCGCCCAGCCAGACCATCGGACCGCGCGCCGGCGTGTCGGTCGGGGCCTCGCGCAAAAGGCGGCTGGCCAGCACCGGACACAGTGTCAGTGCCACGATCGACGACAGCAGAACTGCCATGGCCAGCGTGAAGCCGAACTCCCGGAAAAGCCCGCCGGCCTGTCCCGGCAGGAAGGACAGCGGCACGAAGACCGCAGCCAGCGTCGCGGTGGTGGTGACGACGGCGAAAAAGACCTGCCGCGTCCCCAGGACCGCGGCGGCGCGAGGGCCCATCCCCTCGGCCCGACGGCGGACGATGTTTTCAAGCACCACGATGGCGTCATCGACAACCATGCCCGTCGCCAGAACCAGTGCCAGTAGCGTGAGCACGTTGACCGAAAATCCAACGAGCCAGATTGCAGCGAGCGTTCCGACCAGCGCCACGGGCAGGGTGATCGCCGGGATCATCGTCGCGCGCACGTCGCGCAGAAAGAGGAAAATGATCGCGACCACGATCATCAGGGCCATGCCAAGGGTCTTCAGGACTTCGACAATGGCACCACGGATGAAGGTCGCTTCGTCCGAGGTGATGAAGATCGACACATCCTCGGGCAGGATCTGCTGCAATTCCTCGACCGCGGCGGTGACGGCGTCCGAGATGTCGAGCGTGTTCGACGTGGCTTGGCGAATGATACCGATTCCAATGCCCGATTCCCCGTTGGCGCGCAGGATCGATTCCCCCGGCGCCGGTCCCAGCGAGACCTGCGCGACATCGCCCAAGCGCGTATCGGCGCGAAGGATCAATGCTTCGAAATCCTCGGGCGTGGTGACGGGGGCAGTGGTGCGCACGAAGATGGACTGCTCGCGCGTTTGCAGCGCGCCGGCAGGCACGTCAAAGGCCACGTCGCGCAGCGCGTTGCGAATATCGGCCAGGCTAAGTCCGCGCGCGGCCAGTTCCAGCATGTCGATATCGATCCGGAAGACCGCGTCACGCCGCCCGAAAACCTGCAGGTCGGCCACGCCGGGGGCCGAGATCAGCCGATCCTCGACCATGTCCTCGACAAGTCGAGTCAGGTCCTGGACCGAGCGCCCCGAGGAGGTGACGCCGATACGCATGACCGCGTCGGCATTGGCATCGGCCTTGATGATGCGCGGCTCGTCGATGTCGTCGGGCAGCTGGTTGCGGATGCGTCCTATGGCGTCCCGTATGTCGGTAGCGGCGACGTCGATATTGGTGCTGTCGCCAAATTCCACCGTGACACGGCTGCGACCGAAGCGCGATTCCGAGGAGATGGCGCGCACGCCGGCCACGCGGCCTACGGCGCCTTCAACGATGCCGGTGACCTCTCGGTCGATCGTTTCGGGGCCGGCGCCGGAGAAGGTGGTGGTCACGGTGACCACGGGACGGTCGATATCCGGCAGTTCGCGAACCTCGGCGCCGAGAAGCCCGGCGATCCCGGCGATGACGATCAGGGCGTTCAGCACGAACGCCAGGATCGGGCGGCGAATGAACAGCGCAGTACCCGAACGGGCAGCGTCGTCCGAACGGTCCTGCGGCAACCGGGCGTTCGACGAGGAACCGTTCAAGGTCGGATCGCTCATGCCGGCCTCAGGTCTCGGACTGCGCGGGATCGGCGCTGGCCTGAACCTCGCTCTCGCTGCGGTCGCTGCGGCGTTCGCCCCGTGCGCGGGTCTCGACCTCGGTACCGTCGCGCAGAGCCTGCACACCTTCCAGAACGACCTTCTCCCCGGGTTGCAGATCGCCGGCGATCAGGACCCGGCCGTTGGCGCGTTGCAGGATACGCACCTCGACGCGGCGTGCCAGACCATCGCGGACAACCCAAACAAATGCCCCCTCGTTCGACCACTGGATCGCCAGCGGGTCAACGGCGGGGGAGGGGTCGCCGGTGAATTCCATCTCGATGGCGAAGGCCATCCCCGCACGCAGACTATCGAGTTCGTTGGCGATCTCGGCCTGAATGCGCAGGTTGCGGCCGGATTGGTCGACGCGACTGTCGATGGCACGAACCTGGCCTTCAAGAGGCATGTCGCGCCTTGCCAGGGGGGCCACGCTCAGGCTGTCGCCCGGGGCGATGCGGCCGACCATGCGTTCAGGCACACGAAAATCGACGAGCAGCACCGAGCGGTCATCCACACGGGCAATCTGTGTGCTTGTGCCGACCTGGTCGCCGACCTCGACATCGATCAGACCGATCCAGCCATCGATGGGTGCGCGCACGGCGCGGCGCTCTAGATTGAATTCGGCCTCGCGCAACGTCAGTTCCGCATTGCGCACCGCCAGTTCTGCCTCGCGGATCTGAACGGCGGTCGCGGTTCCGCTGGCGCGCAGCCGTTCCAGCCGTTCGGCGGTGTCCAGTGCCTCGTCCAGCATCAGGCGCGCTCGGTCACGCGCGATGCTTTCGGCCTCGGCGTCCAACTGGGCAACGACTGTTCCCGCCTCAACCCAGGCGCCGGCATTGGCGGTGATCTCGACCACGCGACCCGAGACTTCGGGTAAAAGAATGACAGACCTGCGTGCTTCGCCGGTGCCGATGGCACTGACGCGGTCGCGCAGCGCCAATTCCTCTATGTCGCCGGCGATCACGGTGACGGCGCCGCCACTGCCAAAGCCGCCGGGGCCGCCGCGTTGCGATGCCTCGTTTTCCCCCGGTGCGCTGGCGATCGGAAGTCCTGCACGTTCCAGCGGGCCGAGGATGCCCAAGCGCTCCAGCACCGGATGCGATGCAGGCAGCCATACCGCCCAGATCACGATGGCAAGGGCCGTGACCCCGAGCACCGCCAAGCCCTGTCCAACGTATCGACCGATCACGCCCATTCCGATTCCGATGCTTTAAACTCACACGTCCGAAGGCCAAGCTTCCGTCGCGTCCGGAGATCAAACTATAACCCGGACAGCGAAAAGCTACCGAAAAGACCTCGCTTCTGCGTGAGGTGAGGCAGGATCAGATGAAAACGTCGAAGCGTAAAGCCGTAGCGTCGATGTTTTTTGCACCTTTCGGTGCTGGGGCGTCGGCGCGCAGAACCCGTCCGCCCGTGGCTGTGTCCAGCGCCTTGAGCAGGTCCGGCAGCGGAATCCGCGTCCAGCGCCGCGCCAGGGCGACCGCCTCATCGACCGGGACAAGCGCCGTTTGCAGCTCAGACATCTGCTCCAGCCCGTTCTTGCGCAGGGTGGCATTGTGACTACCGTGGTGTCCGACCTTGTAGATGACGGTGCGGGCCAACAGGTCCGGGCCCGTTACAGTTTGGGCGCCATCCTCGAATTCGAGTTTCTGCCAGGAAAGCCAGTTGCCGACCTGCGCATCGGCGGCCATCAGCAGCACCTCGCCGCCGTCAAGCTCGATTGCCAGCGCCAGACTGGAATTGTTGGTGTCCTGGTCCAGCCGAAGAGCCAGATCAAGCGCACTATCGAGCCATGCGATATCGATACGCCGCCATTCCTGGTCGGCCGATTCCAGTGCGCGGGCAAAGAAGGGCAGGCTGCGCGCCGTCTGCAGCGGGATGCCCCATCGCGCGGCGAAGGGCGTGTCGGGCTGATCGTCGAGCCGGGCGGCGAAATGGTGTTCCGACGCTGGGTCGGCAGGCTGGCGGTCGGAACCTTCGTTTGCGCCCATCAGCTTCAGAAGATCGGTGACGGACAGGCCTGCGCCAATGCCGTAGACCTCTCCCTGGCGTGGGTTCGATCGGCGCAGCAATGCCTCGTCACGGGGGGGACCCAGTACATGCACCCGAGACGTTGTTCCTTCGAGCTTGAGGGTCTCGCCAGGCTCGACATAGTGAGGCTTGCCCCCTGGCGCACGGGCGCGGGCGGCATTGAGCGCATCGCGTGTGCTCCGCCCGCGGCTACCGTAGAGCGAGAGCAGATCGCCGAGCGATTCGGCCTCGGACGCGCCGGCGAGGGTCAGCCGAGCCTCGGCGACGCGGAGGGCGCGGATCGCCTGTTCACGCGCGGCGTCCAGGGCGCGCGCCTGCGGGTCGTCTGGGTTTTCGGCCCAGCTCATCCAGACCTGACCGAATTCGATGGCGTCGAGTTCCGTGGCCGCGTCCAGAAAGCCCGAGAGATGGTCCCAGTGTTCATGCGTTACGACCAGAAGGTCGACGTGGCCGCCCGTGGTCTGGGCGATGTCGGCAACGATGCGCCGCATCCAGCCGCGTGCATCCGGCGTGCCCAGAAGGACGCCGCAATCGATCATAATTTGATAGTGCCCCTCGCTCTTTTGACGCGGCAGGCTGACCAGCAGGCAGTCACCGATCCCCTGGCGATACATCCGCACACGGGCGCGCCACTCGGATGCGTTGTCGGACTTCTTGCGGCCAGCGGCCGCGCGCCTGGTCGATTTGGGGGACTTCGCCTTTCTCGTTTCAGCCATCGGTTGTCCCCAGCGAATTGGCGGGCTCGGCGTGGAGTGCGGCAAATGGACCGCCGCGTCGGACGATCCCGAAGGCACTGTCGGCCATCGTCAGCGCGCGCGCGCCACTGGCAAAACCGATCTGGTCCTTGACGCGTCTTACGTTGGCGACGCGCTTGCGAATGCAATACCGGACCTGCCGGGTTTCCAGATCGATCAGCAATGTCGCGCCGCCACTGAAACGCCGCCCGGGCATGGCGTCGGCCGTCCAGTCTTGCGTGATCTCGACAACAAGGTCGCGGCGTGTGTCACCATCGGGGCCAACACGGCGGCAGGGGCGCACCGATTGGACGGCGAACGGGTGGAGCATTCCCGGTTCCGTCGCAATGGTGAGCGGCTGGCCTTGTTTCGGTGTACGGATCAGGCCGAACCCGCTCAGAACCATGTCCGAGGCGCGTCGGTCAAGCCATTGACCGATATGGCTGGCATTCTCCTCGCAGATGCGCGCGATGGCGGCCCTGTCGCGTCCCCGCCGCCAATCCAGCGACATCTTTCCCAGCACGTCCTCCAGATCCCTGGGCTGTTCGGGCGGCTCTTCCCAGAGCAGCGCATCGGCCGAGACATGGCGCACGTCTTCGGGCCGGATACCGCGCGCGCGAAAGGCCGAGACAAAAGCAACGCGGTAGTGAAGGTCGTCATGGGGGACCATGTCACGGTCGGCGGTGACCAACGCGCGCAGGTATTCGCCGAAGGTTATGTCGACCGGCGGGCAATAGTCCAGCGCACGAATGACCATCCGCAGAACATGCCGTGCGGCACGCGCGGCCTCCTCGGTCAGGCGGTCGACCAGATCGGTGGGCAGTTCGCCCTCGGGTAGAACGCCCGAGCCGCCGGTGGCGAGCCCCACGGCCTGTCTCGCGCGACTCCGGTAGATGCGCAGGAAGGCATCGAAGATCGCCGCAACAAGAACTGCCCCCAAGGCATGCGGACCTTTGGTGCGATGGGTGTCGTAATCGTCGGCATGGGGCGCGCGCGGGTGCCATTCGCCATTTTCGTCGTGTTTGCCGAGGAAATCGCGGAGCGCCCCGTGGCCGTGCAGGGCCTGCCCAAACTGTTGCGCCAGCCCACCCAGAAGCCCCTCCTGGCCCAGATCACCACGGGTGCGCGCAATCTCGCTGCGCAACGCTTCCGGCAGACTGAAATGCTGAAAGAGCGCGACGGCATCCGCAAAGGCTTCATGAAAAGCCAGAACATCGGGGTTGGTGGGTTCGCGCATGCGCCTGTGCAACCCGTCGAGCAGCGCATGGGTGACCTCATGCGCGATGATGTCGTGTGACAGACAGGTGAAGACCAGCGCGCCGCCTTTCTGCCGACCGGTCTGGAAATAGCCGAAAAGCAGCGCCTGTCGGTCGGGGCTGTAATACGCGTTGGCCTCGCGCAATGCATGGGGATGGATGCGCAGCTTCTCGATGAAATGGGCCGTCTCGCGTCCTTGCGCGTCGCGCGTGACATGCGGCGCCCAGAGTGCCGAGCGGCCTAGCGCCTCCTCGAACGCATCAATCGTGCGCATGGCAACGGCATAGACCATCTGCTGATGAAAGCGCGGATCAGCTTCGGACGGGGCGAGCCCGTCGCAGGCCAGCAGCGCCGGCGCATCCAGATCGACCGGCGCATAGGCCAGCCGACTGGGCGGGTCGATGTCGATCACCTCCAGATACCGCCCGACGGGCCCGGGTTCGAGCTCTTCCCAGGGGATCGAGAGCACCGCATG
>CAZKSE010000151.1:0-9706 GCA_964555305.1 uncultured Rhodobacter sp.
ATCAACGAAGCGGCACCAAACCGTGACACGTCCATGCGGCACCGTGCGCAACAGGCCTGATACATGACCGCACCCGATCACACGTCAATGCTGTTCAAAAGCCAACTTGCGCGAGCGGGGGTATCCATACATGATCCATGCTTCGCCTGAACCTCGCCCGCGAGCCGTACTGGCTCGATCTCGGCCTTGGCGTACGCGTCCGGGTCGAGCCGCTGACCACTGCACTGATGGTGGCCGCCCGCAGCGATCCGGCCGTGCGCGGGTTGCCGGAAGGCACCAGCGACGACGAGATCGCCGTGGTCTTCGGCAAGGCGCTGGCCGAACGTGCCATCCTTGATTGGGACGGGGTCGGTGATGCGGAGGGCAATCCCACGCCGGTAACGCCCGAGGGCATCGCCGCGCTGCTCGATATCTGGCCGATCTTCGAGAAATTTCAGATGGGCTATGTCGCGAAGGGTCTGGAGCTCGAGCAGGAAAAAAACGCCTCCGCGCCCTCGCCGACTGGGTCTGGAGCGGGGGCGACGGCTATTGCGCGGCCTGCGAAGGGGCGTGCCCGGACTGCCCGCAAATCCTGAACGCACCGCGCACGCTCGAGGGCTGGCAGGTCTGGGATCTGGCCGGACGGCTTGGCGGTCAGATCCGGGCCGTGCCTGGCGTCGTGCTGGGCTGGGACATGAGCGCAGCCTTGTCGATGGCGGCGGCAATGGGCGTGGACGCCCGCGCCACAGCCGAGTTCCTGCCTGTGATCGAGGCGGTGATGGCGCGGCATCTCAATGATCAGATGGATGGCAGCAGGGAGGCTGACCGATGACAGAGAAACGCGTCAGCGTCCGCCTCTCGGCCACCGGCGGGCGGCAGGTGAAGGCCGAGCTCGAGGGTGTCGGCGAGGCTGGCGCGCGCGGCTTCGGTCGTCTGTCGCGCGAGATGGAAGGGGCGAATGCCCGGCTTGCAGCCTTCGCCCGGCGTGCGCGGGTGGCGATGGCCGCAGCCGCAGCGGCGATTGCAGCGGCGGCGACAGCGATGATCCGTTCCGGCCTGCAGGTTATAGACAGCCAGGCCAAGCTGGCCGCCTCGCTCGGGACCACGGTCGAGAGCATCCAGGTGCTCGAGCGCGCGGGCGATCTGGCGGGCGTGTCGATGGGACAGGTCGAACAGGCCGCCATGCAGCTGACCCGACGGCTGAGCCAGGCCGCTGCCGGCACGGGGCCCGCCGTCGATGCGCTGACCCGGCTGCGGCTGTCGGCCACCGAGCTGCAGGCGTTACCGCTCGACCAGCGCATCGCGCTCATTCAGGACCGGCTGGCGGAATTTGTGCCCGAGGCCGAGCGGGCGGCGGTGGCCTCGCAGCTCTTTGGCGACCGGGCGGCACTCGTGTTCACGCGGATCGACACGGCGACGCTGCGTCAGGCCACACAGGACGTACGCGATTTCGGCGTGGTGGTCTCCGATCAGGATGCCGCGCAGATCGAGCGGACGAATGACGCGATCTCGCGGCTGGGGTTGATCTGGCGCGGGCTGTCGAACCAGCTCGCCGTGGCCGCAGCGCCTGCGCTGGAGGCGGTGGCCGATGCCATGGCCACTGTGGCACGCACCACCGGGCCGCTGGGCATCGCCATCCGTGTGCTCTTCGAGAACCTCGGGCGTCTCACCTCCTATGCCGCCGGGATCGCCACGCTGATGGCCGGGCGGTTCGTTGCCGCCAAGATCGCCGCTGCAGCCTCCGTGCGCGGGCTCGCCATGGCGCTGGTGATCCTGCGTGGCGCGCTGCTGCGTCTGCCGCTGATCGGCCTCGTCATCGCGGCCGGCGAGTTGATCCACTGGTTCGGCCGGCTTGTGCGCGGGGCCGGCGGCTTCGGGAACGCGCTCTCGCTTCTCGGCGATCTTGCCCGCGAGGTGTGGGAGCGGATGAAGCTGGGTGCCGTCGTCATGGGCCTCGCGATCATGGCGGGCTGGGCTGACATCAAGGCCGCGATCGCCGAGGCGCTGCAGGCCTCGCTGGAAGCGGTGGTCGCTTTTGGCTATGCCGCCCTTAACACCTTTCAGGGAACGCTGGATGCGATCAAGGTGCTCTGGGGTGCGCTGCCCGGGGCCATCGGGGATTTCGCCTTCCAAGCGGCGAATGCGCTGATCGCGGGCGTCGAGGCCATGCTGAATGGCGTCGGGAACCGCATCAACGGGTTTCTGGACGGGATCAATGCCGGTCTCGAGGCGCTGGGCATCGAGCGGCGTATCTCGCTCATTGGCAATCTGGAACTCGGCCGCATCGACAACCCCTTCGCGGGCGCGGCAGCTGAGGCCGGGACTGAGGCACGCGCGGCGTTTCAGGCGGCGTTCACGGCAGAGCCGATCACCATGCCTGATCTGGGGCTGGGCACCTATGCGGAAGAGGCGCGCGGCCAGGCCGAGGCACTGCGCGAGGTGATGTCCGGCGTGGTCGATGCGGCAACAGCGCCGCTGGAGTCGGTGGCGGCCCTCCGCGAGGCTGTGGCCGCCTCGGGCACTGATGCGGAAACCGCCCTCACCGGCGCGCGCATCGCGGCCGAGAGCCTCGAGGATGCGCTCGATACCACGGGCGAGGCCGCGGGTCGCGCGGGTGGTGCCGGTCGGGGAGCGGGCCAGGCGCTGCGCGCGGCTGCGGACACCGCGCGGGATGCCTGGGAGGCGACCGCCGAGGCGGTGCGCGCCGCGCAGGAACGCTCCCGCGAGATTGCCCAAGGCCTCGCGCAGGACATCGTTGGGCCGATCAAGGAAGCGCTGAAATCAGGCGAGTTCACCTGGGAGACCTTCGCCAGCGCCATCTCGCGGATCGCCCAGAACCTGGCAAACCGGCTGATCGAGCTGGCCTTCAAGCCGATCGAGAACGCGATCATGCGCGCCTTCTCGGGCATGGGCGGCGGGGGCGGTTTCCTCGGCAGCCTCTTCGGCTTCGCGCGAGGCGGTGTCTTCGCCGGTGGCCAGGAGCTGACCGCCTTCGCGCGCGGCGGCGTGGTCGACCGGCCGACGGTGTTTCCCTTCTCGCGCGGCATCGGGCTGATGGGCGAGGCCGGGCCCGAGGCCATCCTGCCGCTGCGGCGCGGGCGCGACGGGCGGCTGGGCGTGGAGATGAATGGCGACATGCGCGGCCCCGGCGCTGCCGCGCAAGACATGTCGACGCGCATCATCAACGTGCTCGATCCGTCCGTCGTGGGCGACTACCTCGCCACGCCCTCGGGCGAGCGAGCCATCCTGAACGTCATCCGGCGCAACCGGAGTGCGCTGAATGCCTGAGGTGGGAGGGCCATTGCCGCCACCGCTCTGGCCCTTCCCGGCGGCGCAGGAGATCACCGAGGTGCTGGAATGGCGCACCGATGTGCTGACATCGCGCGCGGGCGAACAGCGGATCGCGCTCCGACCCCGCCCGCGCGAGATCGTCACCTTCCGGCATCGGCTGGATGCGCTGGGGATGGCACGCGCCGCAGAACTGGCACGCGCCGGGTTCGCGGGCGACTGGTAGATCCCGCTCTGGCACATGGCGCTGCAGCCCGACGCCGATCTGGTGCATGGCACGACCGAGATCCTGCTCGACACGGCACTGGCGGATTTCCGGGCCGGGGAGCTAGCGGCGATTGCGGTCGATGGCAAAGAGGCGGCGGCGGTCACCATCGGCAGCGTTCAGGCCGACCGGCTGATCCTGGCGGAGCCTCTGGTGCTGCAACTGCCCAGTCCGGTGGTTGCTGCGCCGCGCATCACGGTCGCACCGATCCGCCCAGGCGTGCTGACCTCGGCCATCGAGGTCGCGCGCCGCAGGCAAAGCGATGGCACGGTCAACGCCAGCTTCCTGCTGCGCGATGCCCCGGACATCACAGCACCGGTGCTGCCGACCTATCTCGGCCGCCCGGTCCAGACCGATCCAAGCCTTGTGCGCCGCCCGCTCAGCACCAGTCTGCGCCGCGCAGTCGAATATGTCGACAACGGCTTCGGCCCGGTGGTGGTCGAGCCGATGCGCGACGTCTTCGAACGCAGTGAAACGATCACGCTGAAGGCGCAAGGCCCTACCGCGCGTCACGCCCTGCGGCGCTGGCTCTGGTCGCTCCGCGGACGGCAGGCCAGCTTCTGGCTGCCGAGCTGGGGCCATGAGCTGCAGCTGCGCGCGGCCATGACCTCGGGCTCGGTGCTGATGCGCGTGGCACCGGTCGCGCCGCTGCCTGCTTATGTCGGCCGCGCAATCCTGCTGGAAATGCCGGATGCGCTGCGGTTCCGGACGATCACCGCCGCGATCGTCGAGGGCCCGGACCACCGGCTGACGCTCAGTTCCAACCTCGGGGAGTCAGTGCCTCTGGGCACGAAATTGCATTTCCTGAACGCGATACGGGCGGATGCCGATCGCGTCGAGATCCGACATGGCTCGGTGGCAAGCGAGGTGACGCTGCCGATCGTGGAGCTGGCGGAGTGAAGCATCGGGCGGCATAATGAAGTAAAGCAATGTTGCCCGTCACTTTCGCAATCACAAGTTGCCCCATGGTCGGTTTGCACGAGCTATTCGAAGATCGAGGCGACTTCATCACTCTCCAGCAGCTTCCACTGACCCGGCGCCATGCCGTCAGGCAGTTTGAGACCACCCAGACGTTCGCGGTGTATTTCCTGAACATGATTGCCGACGGCAGCAAACATGCGGCGAACCTGATGGTACCGACCCTGACTGATAGTGAGTATGGCTTCGGTTTCCGAGATCACTTCCATCTTGGCGGGTGCAAGCGGCTTTTTCTCATGTCTCAGAAGCAAGGTACCGGTAGCAAACAGCTCACTTTCGGCACCATTGAGAGGGCGCGCCAGCTTTACGCGATAGCTCTTTTTGACGTTTCGCCTGGGGCTGATGACACGGTGGGACAGGTCGCCATCATCTGTCAGCAACAAGAGACCGGACGTCTGCTTGTCCAAACGCCCGATCGTCGAGATTTTCGGGTCGCGCCGTCTCCACCGCTTTGGCAACAGGTCATAGACCAGTGCGCCCTCGTCCTCGTGTGAACAAGTCATGCCTAAAGGCTTGTTCAGCATGATGACCATCCCCGGAAGCGGATCGATCAGTTCTCCGTCGAGCTTCATGCGGGTTGGCAGATCCGGCGTGACAGCAATGCGTCTGGTGACGTCCCGCAGCGGCGCGGCGTCCAGTGTGATCCGCCCATCATTGGCCATTCGCGCCATTTCACTACGCGAGCCATAACCCATGGAAGACAGAAGTTTGTCGATGCGAGATGTTGATGTGCTGGCCATTGATTATGGTCTCACAAACGCCCGAGGAACCTATGCGCATCCAACAATTTCGCGCGGATCAGACGGACAAAGCACAAGAAACGCGTCCCGCTCAGTTCCTCGCAGCGCCGCCGGTGTTCGGACAGCGCCCAGTGGTCACGGACACCAAGCACAGCCTTGACAGGGCGCAAGTCGGTGATCTCGCAAGGCTCGGGCGCTGTCTTTGCAGCAAAAGGCGCGTGGATCCTCCCGGCACCAGACAGGTACGGGCAGTCGAGATTTCGAAGCATGTGGACGACTCCCCTGCAGGCTGAAGCCCGCTTGGCTGACAATGTGTTCTTGGAAATAGTACCCCGGGGGAGGCGTCAGCAGGCGACGGCCTTTGCCCGGGGCAGAGACCGCGTCAGCAGCGAACCGGAATTGATCCGGAACCTTTCCAGAGGAGAGAACGTCGCCATGACATGAACAATAGGCATCGCCCCGCGACAAAGCAAGCCGAGCGCCTGAAAGCCGGGAATTCCACCAGTCTGTCGTCTTGAAGGCACGGCTTCCTGCAGCGTCGACCGATGACCAGGAAGAAGCGGTGGGTGATTCCCTTCGGTTTCCCAAAGCGGGCGCGGAGAATCTGGCGACATCTGGTACAACCGCGGTTCTGCAGCGGTCCCTCGAAGCCCCGGCGACGCCGGTCAAGAGTCAGGAGAAGCGACTTGGACGGAATGTGCTCGTCCGAGACCCGCAGTTCAATCCGGCGCAAGTCGCTGTGGTCTTGTTTCGCTTGCAACGGTCACAAGGTGTCAACCGTGGATCACCATTCATGACCTACGCCACCGTCGAATCCTCGCCTGCCGAGGGCCAACCCTATTTCCTCTACCAGTTCGTGGAGGGCGATCTGGTCTCGCGCTTCACCAGCCGTGCCATGACCTGGACCAGCGCCGGAAGCGGCGGGGCGGAGATCACCTGGGAGCCCGCCGCCATCGCCCATGGCGATGTGGTGCAGACGAGCGAGATCGAGCGCGGGCGGCTGGAACTGACCTGGCCGGTCTCGCATGCCTTCGCGCGGCGATTCCTCGCCCCGTTGGGCAACACGCCCATGACGCTGACGATCTTTCGCGGCCATGAGCAGGTGCTCGGCGAGACCGTCGCGCATTGGAAGGGCCGCGTGGTGGGGGCGGAAGTCGAGGGGCAGCGTATCCTGCTGCAGGCGGAGTCGATCTTCAGCACGCTGCGCCGCGCGGGCGTGCGGGCGTGCGGGCGAAGTACCAGCGGCTCTGTCGCCATGCGCTTTACGGGCGCGGCTGCGGACTCGACATCGCGCTTTATTGGCTGACTGGCACGGTGACGGCCATAACCGGTACCGGTCTGTCCGTGACGATCCCAGAAGCGGCAGCCGAGCCCGATGGCTGGTATCGCGGCGGGGTGCTGCGCTTTGGCGTGCAGCTTGGCTTCATCACCGGCCATGCCGGAGCGGTGCTGACCCTCTCACGCCCGATGCCGGAACTGGCGACAGCTTTTGCCACACCCGAGATCGACCCGGACACGGGCGAGCCACTGCCGGTCCTGCTCGACATCGCGCCTGGCTGCGATCTGCGCGCAGCCACCTGCGCGGCCAAGTTCGGCAATCTTCTCAATTTCGGGGGTTTTCCCGAGATCCCGGGCCGCAACCCGCTCGGCGGCGGCTCCATCGTCTGAAGCGCGCGCAGCATTTTCCCGTAAGCGGCAATCCTCATGGTCTGGACCTTTATTGCACGGCTCGTTCTCGGGCTGGTGCTCTCGGCGATTTCCTATGCGCTGAGCCCGCGCCCGAAGATCGAGAAGCCCCAGGCGGCAGGGCTCGACGACTTCTCGCTGCCCACCGCCGAGGAAGGGCGACCGATCCCGGTGGTGTTCGGCACGGTACTGATCACCGGGCCGAACGTCGTCTGGGCAGGCGACCTGAGGGTGGACCCGATCAAGAAGAAAGGTGGCAAGAAATGACGCGCGTGACGATCCAGGACCTGCGCGACGCGCGCTACTGCCTCGCGGGCGTACGGCCATGGTTCCGCCGCCATGGGTTCTCCTGGCAGGATTTCCTCGCGCACGGCATCGAGGCCGACCGACTGCGCGCAACCGGGGATGCGCTGGTCGAGCCGGTGATCCGTATCGCGGAGATGCGAGAAACGGCATCGGAGGCCAGTAATGGGCGGGCGTAGCAAGGCGCAGACCGTCGGCTTCCGCTATTCGCTGGGGATGCATCTGGCGCTCTGCCACGGGCCGGTGGACGCGATCCGCGAGATCCTCGTCGACCGGCGCACGGCGTGGTCCGTCACCACCGGCAGCAGCGTCTCGGGCGGTGGTGCAGCGGTCGAAACGCGGATCGGCACAGTCGCGGGCATGGCGGCAACTGCGGCGCTGGCGGGCGATACCGGGGCTTTGATCACCTTTCCGGGGACGCGCGCCGAAGTGCGTATCGGCCAAGAATACAGGCTGCAATTGGCGAATGGCACGCGCCAGACGATCACGCTGCGCGAAGTCAGTTTCGACCCCGCGGCCGATGTCACCACCTGGTCCGTCCTGCCCGAGGCGCTGACCTTTGCTGCCCAGTCGGTCGAGGTATTCGAGGCCACCAGCGCCGCCAGCAACGCAGGTGCCGGTGGCGGGCGCATCCGCATCGGCAAGCCCGATCTATTCGGCGGCGAGAGCCGCGAGGGCGGGATTGTCGGCGATGTCGATGTGCTGATGGGCGGGTCGGGCCAGGCGCAGAACGATTATCTGGCCGCGCGCATGAATGGCGACGTGCCCGGCTATCGCGGCATCTGCAGCCTCGTGTTGCGGCAGGTCTATCTCGGCATCAACCCCTACCTGAAGCCCTGGGCGGTGCGCGTGACCCGCGTGCTGACCGGCGAGGCAGGTGCGGTGCAATGGTATCCCGAGAAGGCCCCCATCGTGCCCGAGGCCAATATCTCGGATGCGGCGATCTACATCACGCTCGATGTCTCGGGCTCGATGTCAGGCACGCGGATGGCCGCGCAGAAGGCGGGCGTCGCGGCGCTGATCCGCGAGATCGGGGCCAGCGTCGATCCCGACCGGCCCAATGACATCCGCATCGTGCTCTGGAACGCGGGCGTCGCAGGCTCCATCGAGCGGCGCGAGATGGGCCCGGACGACTATGCCGCGCTGGAAGACTGGATGCTGGCGCTCTCGAACAGCACCTCGGGCGGCACCAACTTCAACGCGGCCTTTGCCGAGGCCGGGGCCTTCTTTGCCGGTGGCGGGTCCAAGCGGCGGATCGTGATCTTCGTGACCGATGGCGAACCCTCGCCCGTTTCCTCGGTCGACGCGGCCGAAGCCACCATCGCCAGCCTGCCGCCCATCGACATCTTCGGCTACAACATCGCGCTGGCCAACACGACCTATACCGCGCGCATCGACAACACGCCCGTGGACGGCGTTCCGGTGATCCCGCCTGGCAACCCGCAGGCGCTGGTGGCCTCCCTGCGCGGGGCATTCGGGAACGGGCCCGACATGAACCCGGCCCATATCATCCGCGAATGCCTGACCAACCGGGACTGGGGGCTGGGGTACTCCACGGTCGAGATCGGGGCGAGCTTCACCGCTGCAGCCGACACGCTCTACACCGAGGGCTTCGGCCTCTCGCTGATCTGGCAGCAGGACAGTTCCATCGAGGAGTTCATCGCCAGCGTTCTCGATCATATCGATGCCACGCTGTTCATCGACCGGCACACCGGGCTCTGGGAGTTGCGGCTGATCCGGGCGGATTACACCGCCAGCGCGCTGCCGCTTTTTGATGAGACCAATGTCGTGGATTGGGGGCGGTTGGGGCGCCGCGCGCCCTCGGACCTGGTGAACAGCGTGACCGTGCGCTTCACCGATGCCTGGACCGACGACACGGGAGCAGTCTCTGTCACCGACACAGCCCGGGTCCAGGCCATGGGCGAGGTGATCGCGACCACGCTCGACTATCCGGGGATCCGCTACCAGGCGCTGGCGATCCGCGTGGCTGAGCGCGACCTGCGCGCGCTTTCGGTGCCGCTGCTGACGGGCGAGATCGTGGTGAACCGCGAGGGCGCCGACCTCGGCCCCGGGGATGTGATCCGGCTGCGGTCGCCCCGCCTCGGGCTTGATGACGTCGTCATGCGTATCTCCGAGTTCGGTCAGGGCGACGGGCGCGACAATGGCATCCGCCTCAAGCTCGCGGAGGATGTCTTCGCGCTGGGCGCCACCGCCATCGCAGGCGGGCGCATGCCGACCGGAACCGGCGTTGCCGCGCCGCCGCGGGCACTCGCCCGGCGCATGATCGCGGAAGCCCCGTATTGGCTGCTGGTCCGCGTGTTGGGCCACAGCGAGGCCGACCGCATCCTGAGCGAGGATCCCGATGCGGGTGCGCTGCTGGCCACCGGGGAACGCCCCAGCGCCGATGCGCTGGCGGCGGAACTCTGGATCGATCCCGGCACTGGTCCGGCACAGGAAGGCGTGGTCG
>CAZKSE010000152.1:0-9697 GCA_964555305.1 uncultured Rhodobacter sp.
CGAAGGCTTCCGGGGTGAGCGGCACGCGGTGTTCGCGGCCCGCCTTCATCCGTGACGCGGGAATGGTCCATGTCGCTGAAGTCGCAAGTGTCACAACAGGGGTTGTGTCGGTTTCGTCGGTTTTATCCCGGCCCCCGAAGTCGACTTCATCCCATGTCATGCCGCGCACTTCGCCCGAGCGCGCAGCGGTCAGGTTCAGGAATTCCAGTGCCCGCGCGGCTATGCCGTCGCGCTTGCGCAATTCCGCCCACCAGCGCGGCACATCGGCCAGCGCCAGCGCAAGGTGACTGTCGCCCTTCGCCGCCTTGTCGAGCGCGCGCAGCACATCGGCTACCGTGATTGCCTGCACCGGCGTATCGCCCAGCACCGGCCGGGCGTATGTGTCGAGCGTCGCGCGCCATTGCTTCCGGTGCTTCTCGTTGCGGAATTCATGCAGCTTTGCGGCCAGATACCGTTCGACGGCGTCCGAGAAGGTCAGCACTTCGCGGGCTTTGCGCCGTTCGGCCAGCGGGTTGCCGCCCGAATAGGCCAGTCGCTTGTTCGCCAGCGCGGGTTCGCGGGCCTCGGCCAGCGTCACCACGAGAAAGCCGCCTAGGCCGATTTCGCGCCGCTTGCCGTCAACGGTGATGCGCTGAATCCAGAAGCGCCCGCCGTTCGGGTCCACGCGCAGGAAAAGCCCGGTTCCGCCGCCGTCATGGTATTTGCCCGTGCGGCGGTTTTAACCTTGGCAACGGTCAGCCGCCCCTTGCCCCGGATTTCTCCCAGTGCCTCGCGGCTTGTAACGTCAAGGCGAAGCGTGGCGAACAAGAGAAAGCTTTTCAGGGTCTTGTTTTCAAGGTTGCGAACTTTTGCGATAGAGTTCGAATCCGCTTATGGCGGCCATCGTCTCCGGGGCGTGATCGACCAGGCGCGTGCCTTTGGGTGTCCAGCCGGTCGTCTTGGCCATGCGGTGGAGCGCGATGCCGTGCCGATCCGTCAGTTCGACCACCAGTTCGTCGAGCGTCAGGTCGCCTTTCTGCGCCATCCGCGCTTTGAGCCCCCACGCACCGGCTCCAACTTGCCATGCCCGCCGCCGTTGCCTTGCCGAAGTCGCTGAACAACCTCGCCAACCGCGTCTTCGAAACCTACGAGGACATCGTCAATGTTTGTTGCTTCGCCTCGAACACCTTGATCGGCATGCCGCAGCGCCTCGCCTCAATCACACTCCGCGAATGGGCGCAGTTCAGTTTATGGTGCCGTTGGTATCAGTTGTTCGACCCTGACCTACTGGTCGGCTCGGCGCTTACTTCACGCCGTCGCGACAGCGGGGGCGTTCGTGGCGTCGATCTCGGCCGCGCGCTGTTCGACCAGTTCGACAATATGGTCGATCATCTGTGCGTTTGACATCTTGTGACTTTGCCGGCCGGCGACATAGACCATGCCGGATCCGGCGCCACCGCCGGTGAATCCCAGGTCCGTCATCAGCGCCTCGCCCGGGCCGTTGACCACGCAGCCTATGATCGACAGGCTCATGGGCGTCTTGATGTGCGAGAGCCTGGCCTCAAGGGCCTCGACCGTCTTGATGACGTCGAAGCCTTGTCGCGCGCAAGACGGGCAGGAGATGATGTTCACGCCCCGGTGCCGCAGCCCCAGTGCCTTGAGGATCTCGTAGCCCACGCGCACTTCCTCGACCGGATCGGCGCTCAGGCTTACGCGGATCGTATCACCGATCCCCATCCAGAGCAGATTGCCCAGACCGATCGCCGACTTGACCGTGCCGGTCATCAGCGCACCGGCTTCGGTGATGCCGAGATGGATCGGCGCATCCGTCGCCTCGGCCAGTTGCTGGTAAGCGGCGGCGGCCAGAAAGACGTCGGAGGCCTTGCAGCTGATCTTGAACTCGTGAAAGTCGTTGTCCTGCAGGATGCGAATATGCTCGAGGCCGGAGTCGACCATCGCTTCGGGGCAGGGCTCGCCGTATTTTTCCAGCAGGTGCTTCTCCAGGCTGCCGGCATTCACGCCGATGCGGATGGAACAGCCGTGGTCCTTGGCTGCGCGGATCACCTCTCGGACGCGGTCGGGCGAGCCGATGTTGCCGGGGTTGATGCGCAGGCAGGCGGCGCCGGACTCGGCGGCCTCGATGGCGCGTCGATAGTGGAAATGAATGTCGGCAACAATCGGCACGGGGCTTTCGCGCACGATGTCGCGCAACGCGCGGGTCGAGGCTTCGTCCGGGGTCGAGACGCGCACGATATCGGCACCGGCTTCGGCGGCGGCCAGGACCTGGGCGACGGTGGCGGCGACATCGGTCGTCGCGGTATTGGTCATCGTCTGCACAGTGATCGGCGCATCGCCCCCGATCGGAACCGTGCCGACCATGATCTGGCGTGACTTGCGCCGATCGATGTTGCGCCAGGGTCGGATGGGATTGTGCGACATGCTCGGGGCCCTTTTCTGCGACACTGTTCGTGGAGATAAGCGCATCGGCCGGGCGAGGCAATGCGTGCAGGCGCTATCAGCGTACGAAGGAGGAACGCGCACGAACCGGCGATAGTGCGGCCCGGCTCACTCGTCGCGCAGGTTCGCGACCATCACGGCAAGATCGGCGTCGCGCGTCAGGTCGGCTTGCACGAAGCGTTCGTTCAACGCCTCCGGTGCCAAGGCGACATCGCGGACCACATTGGCGCCCGGCGCGGCAGGGCCGAACGGTTCGCCGTTGATCAGGAAATAGACCGAACCCGAGTTGCCAGCGTGCAGCGTCGGCGGCATCTCGGTCTGCGGCACCGTATAGGTCTCGCCCGCGTTCAGGATCCGCTCGAAGATAACCGAGCCGTCCGCGGCCCGCACCCGGACCCAGGCCGGGCGCACGGCCAGCAGTTCCACCGTGGCCGGACCCTCGTCATGGACGCGCGGCGGCGTGGCGGTGTCGGGTTCCACCTCGGCCAGAGCCTCGGCGATGGCAAGATCGGTGCGGATGGTGGGTGCCTCGACCGTCTCGCTGCGCTGGATCGCGGCGATGGGGCCGTCGCGTGGCGTCATCACGGGCACGTCGAGTGCCTGCGGGCGGGCCACGCGGACATGGCCTTCGGCAGCATTCGAACGACGGCCGGTCAACGGCGCGTCCAGGGGATCGGTGTCGATCAGTGTCGTCGCCACCGTCGCCTCATCGGCAAGCGGATTGAATTCGCTCACGACGTTCGGAACCACATCGGCAGGGGCCACCTGGACGCGCTGAACTTCGCGCAGGACGGTCCAGCCGGCGAAGCCAAGCCCGCCGATCAGTGCGATCAAGACCGCAAGGGATCCCAATGCGCCCGGCTCGATCCGTTTCCAGAATGGGTCGGGATCGGGCAGCAGGCCCATGCCGGTCAGAACAGGTTCGCGCTGCTGCGTCGGGCGCGGCTGGCTCTTGTTCGCGTGAAAGCCCGACATGCCGTGCTGGACGGCAAAATCGTGCTCTTCGCAGAAGCGGGCGTAGACCCATTCCGCATCCATCCCCAGATAGCGGGCATAGGAGCGGACGAATCCTGCCACGAAGCTGGGGGTCTCGAATACCGACAGATCGCCATTCTCGATCGCGGCGATATACGCCGCGCGAATGTGCAATTCGCGCTGCACGTCGATCAACGACTTCCCCAGCGTCGCGCGCTCTCCGCGCAGCAAATCACCGAGTTTCAATTCGTAATCGTCGAATCCCCTAGGGGCTGTGCGCTGCTCTGCCGGAGCCTGATCCTTGCGCCAGATCATTAAGCTGTCCCTGTATCGCCTGCCCGAACGGGTTATTGAGTTGCCCCGATTCGCCAAAAAGTTGTTAATGCGGCTCGGATTGCACCTATCCCTTGTGCTACCTTTTACCAGAGACTGACGATTCTTTGAAGGCCCTAATCGCTTACGCCGACAGTTCGGCACGATTCAGCGCACAATGCGACCAGAGCGCATCCATCGCCCGAACCAACGCATCGATGTCTTTCGGATCATGCACCGGCGAGGGGGTGAAGCGCAGTCGCTCGGTCCCGCGCGGCACGGTCGGAAAGTTGATCGGCTGCGCGTAGATCCCGTAGTGGTCCAGCAGCATGTCCGAGATGCGTTTGCAGTGCACCGGATCGCCTACATGCACCGGCACGATGTGGCTGCCGTGATCGATGATCGGCAGGCCCAACCCCTTCAGCCGCATCTTCAGAATGCGGGCATGTTCCTGCTGCTTGTCGCGCAGTTGCTGGTCGGTCTTCAGGTGGCGCACACTGGCCGCCGCACCGGCCGCCACGGCCGGCGGCAGCGAGGTTGTGAAGATGAACCCCGGCGCGTAAGACCTTATCGCGTCGCACATTTTCGCGCTCGTGGCGATGTAGCCGCCCATCACGCCATAAGCCTTTGCCAGCGTCCCGTTGATGATGTCGAGCCGCCCCATCAGCCCGTCGCGCTCGGCCACGCCGGCGCCGCGCGGGCCGTACATGCCGACGGCGTGCACCTCGTCGATATAAGTCAGCGCGTTGAACTCGTCGGCCAGGTCGCAGATCGCCTCGATCGCGCCGAAATCGCCGTCCATCGAATAGATCGATTCGAAGGCAATGAGCTTCGGCGCGGCCGGGTCGTCTGCCTCGAGAAGCTCGCGCAGATGCGCCAAGTCGTTGTGCCGAAAGATGCGTTTCGCGCCGCCGTTGCGGCGCACCCCCTCGATCATCGAGGCGTGATTGAGCGTGTCGGAATAGATGATCAGGCCCGGAAACAGCTTCGGCAGCGTCGAAAGCGTCGCGTCATTGGCAATATAGGCCGAGGTGAAGACGAGCGCGGCTTCCTTGCCATGAAGGTCGGCCAGCTCGGCTTCCAGGCGCTTGTGCCAGACGGTCGTGCCGGAAATGTTGCGGGTCCCGCCAGAACCGGCGCCGGTGGTGTCCAGCGCCTCGTGCATGGCGGCCAGGACCACCGGATGCTGACCCATGCCCAGATAATCGTTGCCGCACCAGACGGTGATCTGCTTCTCCGTCCCGTCCGGTTTGCGCCAGATCGCGCGCGGGAAGTGACCGCGGCGGCGTTCGATGTCGATGAAAGTGCGATAGCGGCCTTCGTCATGCAGACGTTGCAGGGCGGTATCGAGGGCGGCGTCGTAGGTCAAATTCGTTCTCCCTGGCGACGGGCTGGGGCAGCGTGCAGCACAACTGCGGTTCTTGGATCGGTTCTGTCCGGTTACCGCGAGCCATGCCCATATAACATGACTCAGATCAACTTCGAAATTTGTCGCACCCGGTTCAGTCGGCAATGACGATGCGGCAATCGCCGGCGCCGGGGGCATCACGGCAATCGGCGAGGGCGGCGGCGGCTGCATCCGCGCCGCTGCCCGCGCCGAACTGCCCGGTCGCCTCCGAGATGGCGAAGGCACGCGGCGCGCGGGCGCGGGCAAAGCCGGCAGAAAATGCCTCGGTCGCGTCGGCGCTCAATTGCAGCGCGCGGGGCTCCCAACCCTGGGGGCGCACCTCGAAGGCGATGATGCAGGCGCGGCCGCCCTGGCGGCGGTCGTTGCACTGGCGGATGGCGGCGGCGCGGGCTGCATCGACATTGTGGAAGTTCGCGGCCATGACCGTGGGTTCTGCCAGAATCCCCTCGGCCGGGGCAAAGGCCACGGCGGCGTAGTATTTCTGGCTCGCCGCGACCTGCGTCAGAAGCGAGATCTCGTCCTGGCTCAACCCTTCGACCGTATAGGCGACCACCTCGACCGGCGCGGGCGGAAAGAGCATCGCGTCGACCTGGGCGCCGGGGAGCGGCTCGGCCAGGGCCGGCGCGGCCAGCAGGGCAAGGGCGGCGAGGGGCAGACGAGTCAGGGTCAGGCTGGGCAGGGGCAGGCGGGGTAGGGTCAGACGGTGCAGGGGCATCGCGGTCTCCGAAAGCTTTGCGCCAGATCTATCATCGCGCGCGCCGAAACGGAACCGGGGCACCACTGGACAGTCCCCGGACCCGCGACTAGCCTGCCGCCGATCTCATGAAAAGAGGCCTGACCCGTGTCCCAGACCCCGCCGACCGATGACGCCGCGCTTGTCCGCGTTCTTGACCGCATCGATGCCGACCTGCCTGAAGCCCTTGAGCGGCTGAAGGCGCTGCTGCGCATCCCGTCGATCTCGACCGATCCGGCCTTCCGCGCGCAATGCGCCGACGCCGCCCAGTGGCTGCGCGAGGATCTGGCCGCGCTCGGATTCGAGGCGCGGCTCGACGCGACACCGGGGCATCCGATGGTGGTGGCGCACGGGGCCCCGGGGAAGGCGGCGGGGCAGGGACCGCATGTCCTCTTCTACGGCCATTATGATGTGCAGCCTGTCGACCCGCTGGAGCTCTGGCACCGCGACCCCTTCGATCCCGAGGTCGAGGAGACGGCAGTGGGCAAGGTTATCCGCGCCCGCGGCGCGGCCGATGACAAGGGCCAGCTGATGACCTTCGTCGAAGCCTGTCGCGCCTGGATCGCCGAGCATGGCAGCCTGCCGGTGCAGGTCTCGATCCTGTTCGAGGGCGAGGAGGAGTCGGGCTCGCCGTCGCTGGTGCCTTACCTGAAGGAACGGGGCGACGACCTGAAGGCCGATCTGGCGATGATCTGCGACACCGGCATGTTCGACCCGCAGACGCCGGCGATCTCGACAATGCTGCGCGGGCTCCTGGGGCAGGAGGTCATCATCACGGGGCCCGAACGGGACCTGCATTCGGGCATGTATGGCGGCGCCGCGATGAACCCGGCCCGCGTGCTGGCGCGCATCCTCGCCGACCTGCATGACGAGGAGGGCCGCATCCAGGTGCCCGGCTTCTACGACGACGTGCCCGAGATTTCGGACGAGTTGCGCGCGCAATGGGATGGACTGGGTTTCGATGCCGAGGCGTTCCTGGGCGCGGTCGGGCTGAAACATCCGGCGGGCGAGAAGGGGCGCACCGCGCTGGAGATGCTCTGGTCGCGCCCCACTTGCGAGATCAACGGCATGATCTCGGGCTACACCGGGGCGGGGTTCAAGACGGTGCTGCCGTCGAAAGCCTCGGCCAAGGTCAGCTTCCGGCTGGTCGGCCAGCAGGACCCTGCCAAGCTGCGCGAGGCGTTCCAGGCCTTCGTGCGCGCCCGCGTGCCCGATGATTGCAAGGTAGAGTTCATCAACCACTCGGCCGGGCCGGCCTCGGTCATGGCGACGGATCATCCCGCCTACGAGGCCGCGCGCCAGGCGCTCTCGGATGAATGGCCGCGCGAGGCGGCCTTTGTGGGCTGCGGCGGCTCGATCCCGATCGCGGGCTATTTCAAGACGATCCTCGGGATGGATTCGCTGCTGATCGGCTTCGGGCGCGACGACGACCAGATCCACAGCCCCAACGAGAAATACGACCTGGAAAGCTTCCACAAGGGCATCCGGTCCTGGGCGCGGGTGCTGGCGGCGCTGGCGCGCGCCTGAGGTTCCTTTCGAAGCGGGCGTGCAAATTTGCACGCCCGCGCAAGGTATTGATCATGTTCCATAAATCTGCGTCGTTAACCGCAATGAAACTTTTCAGCTCGCGCGGCGGGGACGCGCGCCGCTCGTATCCACTGGCGCGCTCCCAAAGGTATCGTCCGCGATGCGATCACGGTTTATGACAATTCCTTTCAACAGGTTGGCTTGCGGTCCACGCGCGGACCGGTCCTGCGTTGCCCGGTCTTGCGTTGCTCCATGACGCTGCCCCGTATCACCCAATCGCCGACCGAGCCGGACTTCGTCCAGAACCCCTATCCCTTCTACGACCGGATGCGCGCCCTCGGTCCGCTGGTCGTCTGGGAGGAGTTTGACCAGCCCTGCGCCGTCAGCCACGCCGCGGTCAACGCCATTCTGCGCGACCGCCGCTTCGGCCGCGAGCGGCGCGACCGCCCGCCGGTGCCGGATCATCTGCGACCCTTCTACGCCATCGACGACAATTCGATGCTGGAACTGGAGCCGCCGCGGCACACCCGGCTGCGCGGCCTGGTGCTGCGGGCCTTCACCGCGCGCCGCATCGCCGGGCTGGAGCCCGAGATCGCGGCGCTGGCGAACGAGTTGATCGATGCCTTTCCGAAGGGGCCGTTCGACCTGCTGCCGACCTTCGCCGAGACGATCCCGGTGGTGATCATCGCCCGGCTTCTCGGCGTGCCGGAGGCGATGAAGGACCAGCTTCTGGTCTGGTCGCACGCGATGGTGGCGATGTACCAGGCCGGCCGCACCCGCGCGATCGAGGACCGCGCGGCGCAGGCGGCGGCCGATTTCGCCGCCTTCCTGCGCGGCTATGTCGAGGAGCGGCGGGCACGGCCCGGGGACGATCTGATCACCCAGCTGATCGCCGCCGAGGAAGCCGGCGAGCGGCTGTCCACCGACGAGTTGATCGCGACCTGCGTGCTGCTTCTGAACGCCGGCCACGAGGCGACGGTCCACGCGATCGGCAACGGGGTGAAGGCGCTGCTGGAGGCGGGCGGGCCGCGCGACTGGCTGGACGCGGCGCGGGTCGACCGCACGGTCGAGGAGGTGCTGCGCGTCGATCCGCCCCTGCACCTGTTCAACCGCATCGCCTACGAGGAGGTCGACGTGATGGGCCGGCGCATCCCCGCGGGAACCGAGGTCGCCTGCCTGCTGGCCGCCGCCGGCCGCGACCCCGGGCAATGGGAGGCGCCGCACCGTTTCGACCCGGGCCGTCCCGTGCGGCCGCATCTGGCCTTCGGGGCGGGGCTGCATTTCTGTCTGGGCGCGCCCTTGGCGCGGCTGGAGATGCGGGTGGCGCTGCCGATCCTGTTCGCGCGCTGCCCGGAGCTGCGGCTGGCCGCCCCGCCACGGTATGCCGACAGCTATCACTTCCATGCCCTGTCCGCGCTGATCGTCGCGCGCTGAGCCCGGGGGAAGGCGTGCGCTCGCCGTGCACGAACCTTCCTTGCGTCGGGCCAGGCTCGGGCGCTGAGGCCGATGTTCCTGGGAATGGTGGGCGGTGTCGGGTGGGGGGCGGATAGGGCGTGCTGGCGGTTGATCTTTCCCGCGCCGCGGGGCAAAGCGCCGGCGACGGATCCGGGGAAAGACGATGCAGCAAGAGACACGCGAGCCGCAGGCGCCGGTGATGGTGCTGGTGCGGCCGCAGATGGGCGAGAACATCGGCGCGGCGGCGCGGGCGATGCTGAATTTCGGCTTCGACCGGATGCGCATCGTCGATCCGCGCGACGGCTGGCCGAACCCGAAGGCGGTGGCGATGGCCTCGGGCGCGGGGAAGGTGCTGGAGGGGGCGGGGCTCTTTCCCGATCTGGGCGCGGCGCTGGAGGATTGCGACCGGGTCTATGCCACGACCGCGCGCGGGCGCGAACTGGTCAAGCCGGTCCTGACGCCCGAGGAGGCGATGGCCGAGGCGCGCGCGTTGAGTGCGGCGGGCAAGCGCGTGGCGATCCTGTTCGGCCCCGAGCGGGCGGGGCTGGAAAACGACGATGTCGCGCGCGCCAACGCCATCGTCACCGTGCCGGTCAATCCCGAATTCTATTCGCTCAACCTGGCGCAATGTGTGCTGCTTCTGTCCTATGAGTGGCGCCGGCAGGCGGGGGCGGCGCTGCCCCACCGGCCGGTGCCCGATCTGGCCCGCCAGATCGAGGTCGACCGGCTGGGCGATCACCTGGAAGAGCGGCTGGAGCAGGCGGGGTTCTTCTTTCCGGCGAGCAAGGCCGCGGGGATGAAGCGCAACCTGCGCAACATGCTGGCGCGCTGGTCGCTGACCCGCCCCGAGG
>CAZKSE010000153.1:0-9678 GCA_964555305.1 uncultured Rhodobacter sp.
GGCGCATCGCTCTGCCCGAGTCCTACGTTTGCCACACGCTTGCCACACGCTTGCCACACGCTTGCCACACGCAGTCAGCACCCCGGTTCTGCGCCACGAAAACCGGGGCTCGCCGCGTCGGCGTCAGCCGCGGCCGCGCTCCAGCAGGACCGCTTTCGCCCCCTCCGAGCCGTCCTCGACAAAGTCGAAATCGTCGATCCGTCGCGCCCGCCGCGTGGCTTTGTCGGCCGAAATGCGGATCTCGGCGATGTCGCGCGCGGCCTGTCCGAAATGACGGTCGAGGTTTTCGACCCGCGTGCCCAACCTCTCGATATCCTTGCACAATTCGGCAAGCTCGCGGCGGATCGCGCCGGCCTGCTCGCGCATCCGCGCGTCCTTCATCACCGCCCGCATCGTGTTGAGCGTCGCCATGCAGGTCGTTGGCGACACGATCCAGACCCGCGCCGCGAAACCCTCGCGCACGATCTCGGCGAAGTTGGCGTGCAGTTCGGCATAGACCGCCTCCGAGGGCAGGAACATCAACGCCCCATCCGCGGTCTCGCCCTCCAGGATATACCGCTCCGCTATCGCCTTGATATGACTGCGCAAAGCCGTCCTGAGCGCCCGCCGCGCCTCGGTCATCTGGGCCTCGTTCTCGGCCGCGCGCAGCGCCTCGTAGGCCTCCAGCGGGAATTTCGCGTCGATGGCGATGGGGCCCGGCGGCAGCGGCAGATGCACCAGACAATCGGCCCGCCGCCCGTTCGACAATGTCGCCTGCATGGTGAACGCATCCGGCGGCAGCGCCCGCCCGACGATCTCGTGCAGCTGGATCTCGCCGAAGGCGCCACGGGTCTGCTTGTTGGACAGGATGTCCTGCAAGCTCAACACGTTGCCCGACAGTTTCTCGATATTTGCCTGCGCCTTGTCGATCGCCTCCAGCCGTGCGTGCAGATCGCCGAGCGAGCGCGCAGTGCGCACCGAACTGCCCTGCAGGTTCTCGGCCATGTTCTGCGACACATCCGCCAGCCGCTTCTCCATCATCTGCAACATATGCGCCTGCGCCTTGGCCTGCGCCTCGGAGACATGCTGCAACCCGCCCGCCAGATGGCTCTGCCCGTCGGTCAGCGCCTGCACCCGCCTGTCCATCTGCGTCATCTGCCAGATCAACGGCTCACTGGCGCGCGCCGCCTTCAGACTGGCCCGCAGGATCACAACCAGCACCAGCGCCAGCACCCCGGCGGCGATCAGCCCCAGGGTCAGCGGGTCGGAAAGATCGATTTCGGTGGTCATCGACGGCCAAACAAACGTTCGATATCGGCCAGGCTCAACGCGATCCAGGTGGGCCGCCCGTGGTTGCACTGTCCCGAATGCGGCGTTGCCTCCATCTCGCGCAGAAGCGCGTTCATCTCCTCACCACCCATCCGCCGGCCGGCCCGGACCGACCCGTGGCAGGCCATGCGGCTGAGCACCGCGTCGATCCGCGCCTTCAACACGCCCGAGCTGCCCAGATCCGCCAGCTCGTCCAGGATATCACGCAGAAGCGCGCCCGCATCGACCGGACCCAGCGCCGCCGGCGTCGCCCGCACCGCCACCGCATCGCCGCCAAAGGGCTCCACCGTCAGGCCCAGCGTATCCAGGCTCTCGGCATGGGCGAGCACCAGTTGCGCCTCGGCCGGGGGCAGGGGCACGATCTCGGGGATGAGCAGCGCCTGCGATGCAACGCCGGTGTCCTCCATCTGGCGCTTCAGCTTCTCGTAGACCAGTCGCTCATGCGCGGCGTGCTGATCGACGATGACGATCCCCTCGGCTGTCTGCGCGACGATATAGGTCTCATGCAGTTGCGCGCGCGCAGCGCCCAGCGGCGCATCGACCGGACCGCCCTCGGGCTCATTGCGTGCGAAGGGGGCGGGGGCTTCGGCCAGCGTCGACGCCTCCAGTGGCTCG
Organism: uncultured Rhodobacter sp.; assembly: GCA_964555305.1. Classification (GTDB taxonomy): domain Bacteria; phylum Pseudomonadota; class Alphaproteobacteria; order Rhodobacterales; family Rhodobacteraceae; genus Pararhodobacter. Next base: position 1,924 of record CAZKSE010000153.1, read on the forward strand.
GGCGCCTGGGCGCGGAAGGAGGAGGCGAGCGTGCCGGGCGCGGGGCGGGCGGGCAGGTCCATCTGGTAGACGCGCGGCCCGGCGGGCGCCTCGGATCGGAACGCCCCCAGCGCCGCCTGCCCCACGGTCGAGGAGGCGCGATGCCCCGCCCCCGCCAGCGCGTGCCGCAGCGCCGAGACGACAAGCCCCCGCGCCAGACCGGGATCGCGGAAGCGCACCTCGGCCTTGGCGGGGTGGACGTTCACATCGACCGCCTCGGGCGGGCAGTCCAGATGCAGCACCGCTGCCGGGTGCCGGTCGCGCGCCAGAAGGTCGGAATAGGCCGCGCGCAGCGCGCCCAGCAGCAGCTTGTCGCGCACCGGCCGGCCGTTGACGAACAGGAATTGCGTCACCGCCGCGCCGCGCGAATAGGTCGGCAGGGCGGCGTGACCGGTCAGGCGCAGATCGTCGCGCGCGGCATCGATCCGTACCGCGTTCGCCCCGAAGTCCCGGCCCAGCAGGCGGGCCAGCCGCGCCTCCAGCGCGTCGAACAGCTCGCCCTGTTCGGCATCCACGCGCAGGATCTCGCGCGGGCTGCCCCCCGAGACATCGCTGAGCGTGAAACCCACATAGGGTTCGGCCAGCGCCAGTCGCTTGATCACATCCGCGATCGCCTGCGCCTCGGCCCGGTCGGTGCGCAGGAATTTCAGCCGCGCGGGTGTGGCATGAAACAGGTCGCGCAGCTCGACCGTGGTGCCGCGATTCAGCGCCGCGGGCCGCACCGGGCCGATCTGCCCGCCCGTCACCGCGATCTGCGCCCCCTCCGCCCCCTCGGCGCGCGAGGCGATGGTCAGCCGGCCGACCGCGCCCATCGACGGCAGCGCCTCGCCGCGGAAGCCGAAGGTGTGGATGTTCAGAAGGTCCGAGCCGTCGATCTTGGAGGTCGCATGTCGTGCCAGCGCCAGCGGCAGATCCTCGGAGCCCATGCCGTGCCCGTCATCGGCAACGCGGATCAGCGTCTTGCCGCCGTCGGCATAGGCGATCTGAACCCGCCGCGCCCCGGCATCCAGCGCGTTTTCCACCAGTTCCTTGACCGCCGACGCAGGCCGTTCGACCACCTCGCCGGCGGCAATCCGGTTGGCCGCCGCTTCGTCTAGTTGGCGGATCAGCGGGCGGGTCTGGCCGATATTGGGGCGGGCGGCGTGCATGCCACAAGCGATAGCATGCAGCGCGCCTTTTGCCTAGGGTCAGAAGCTGAGCCCGTCCAGCCCCTGCGGTTGTCCGACGATGACGAAATGCAACCCCTCAGGGTCGATGATCCGCTCGGCCACGCGGTGGATATCCTCCAGCGTGATGGCGCGCACCAGATCGTTGCGGATGTTCACATAGTCGATGTCGAAGCCCTGGAACTGCATCGACGCCAGGATGCCCGCGATCGAGGCATTGCCATCGAATCGCAGCGGGTAGGCGCCGGTCAGATACGTCTGCACGCGCTCCAGATCGGCTTGGGTGATGCCGCCCTCGGCCAGCCATTCCCATTCGCTGCGCAGCAGTTCCACCACCTCGCCCACGCGGGCGTTGTCGGTGGACAAGCGCCCCTGGAAGCTGTCGCCATGCTGCGCCGTGGCGACCGAGCTGCCGACGCCATAGGTCAGCCCGCGGATCTCGCGCAGCTCGCGCATCAGCCGCGTGCCGAACCGTCCGCCCCCGAAAATTTCGTTCGTCACGAAGGCGGCCATGAAATCAGGGTCATCGCGGCGGATGCCGGAATGGCCAAAGGCGATGACCGATTGCGGGCCAGGATGGTCGATCACGGTGATGCCGCCGGGGGCAGTGAACTCGGCGTAATCGGGCAGCTCGGCACTCGCGGCCGGCAGATCGCCCAGCAATGCGTCCAGCACCGCCGCCAGTTCCTCGGCCGAGATGTCGCCGGCGGCGCCGACGATCACCCGGTCGCGGGTCAGGGTGGTCTGATGCGCGGCGAGGATATCGTCGCGGCTCAGCGCGGCCACCGTCTCGGGCGTGCCATCGGTCGGCCGGGCATAGGGATGGCCGTCGAAGGCCTGCTCGTTGAAGGTCCGCGCGGCGATGGTGTTGGGGTCGCGCGCCCCGCGTTCGAGCGAGGCGATGGTCTGCGCGCGCACCCGCTCCAGCGCGGTTTCATCGAATCGCGGCTGGGTCAGGGCCTGACGGGCCAGCTCCAGCACCTCGTCGCGGTTTTCGGTGAGCGCGCGGATCCGCAGGCTGACCGAATCGCGCCCGGCATCGAACCGGATCGATCCGGCCGTCGCCTCGACCGCGGCGGCGAAGCCCTGCGCGTCCAGATCGCCCGCGCCCTCGCCCAGCAGCGCGGTCATCAGCGGCGTCGCGCCCAGCGTCTCCTCGGTATCGAGGACCGCGCCGCCGGGAAAGATCACCTCGATGGCGACGAAGGGGATGGAGCGTTCCTCGACCAGCCAGGCGGAAAAGCCCGCTTCGGTCTCGACCGGCTGGATGTCGATCTCGGCCTGCAACGGCGTGCCGGCCAACAGGGCGACGGCGGCGATTCTGGCGAAATGCATCATCCTTCTTCTCCCATCAGCCAGCCCGTTACCGAGGCGTTGCGGTCCAGCGCCTGCGCGGCGGCAATCACCTGCTCCGGCGTCACGTCGAGCAGCGTCTCCAGCCAGCCCAGCGAATCATCCAGCGTCAGCCCCACCGACAGATCGGCGCCGATGGTGCGGGCGCGGGCGCCGGCATCGTCCAGCTCGTAGATCGCGGCGGCGCGAATCTGCATCTGCACGCGTTCGAACTGCTCTGCATCGACGCCGGTTTCGATGAACTCGCTCAGAACGTCGTCCAGTGCCGCTTCCGCCTCGTCGAGCGAGGTGCCGGGACGCGGCGTGACCCCCAGTGAAAACGTGCCGTGGTCGCGCGCATTGCCGTTGAACCCCGCCCAGGCCGACAGCGCGATGCCGCGGTCATGCGTCAGCGCGCGTTCCAGCACCGAGGTCTGCGCCGACCCGCCCAGAAGCGCCGCCAGCATCTGAAACGCCGCGGCCTCCGCCTGATCACCGGCGCGGCGCACGGGCGCAAGGTAGACGCGATTGAGGAAAGGCTGCGCTACCCGCCCGTCGCGCATGATCAGCCGACGTTCGGCAAAATGCGGCGGCTCCATCGGCCGCGCGACGGGGCCGATGTCGGGGTTGGCGGGGATCGGGCCGTAATGCTCCTCGGCCAGGGCACGCACGGCATCGGTATCGACATCGCCGGCGACGATCAGGATGGCGTTGTTCGGCGCGTAATGGGCGCGGTAGAACTCCTTGGCGGCGACATCGTCCAGCGTCTCCATCTCGTGCCGCCAGCCGATGATCGGGATGCCGTAGGGGTGGTTCTGGAAAAGCGCTGCGCGCATCTGCTCGGAAAACACCCGCTCGGGGCGCGATTCCAGCACCTGCCCGCGTTCTTCCAGAATGACCGCGCGCTCAGGCAGCCAGTCCGACAGATCGATGCGCAGGTTGGCCATCCGGTCGGCCTCCATCTGCATCATCAGATCCAGCCGGTCGGCGGCGACGCGCTGGAAATAGCCGGTATAATCCCACGAGGTGAAGGCATTGTCGCGCCCGCCATTCGCCTCGACCACGGCAGAGAACTCGCCCTCCTCCATGTTGTCGGTGGCCTTGAACATCAGGTGCTCAAGGTAATGCGCGATGCCGGATTGCCCCGGCGGCTCGTCGGCGGCACCGACCCGATACCAGAGCATATGGGTGACGACCGGCGCGCGCCGATCCTCGATCACGACGACCTGCAGGCCGTTCTCAAGCGTGAATTCCTGCGGCACGGTTCCGGCGGTCGCGGGCTCCGCGGCGCGCAGGGGCAGGGCCAGAAGCAGCAAAAGCCCCAGCGCCAGCGCAAGCTGCCATAAAAGGGCAAGCGGACGAACCGAAGGCGCGGGAACAGCAAGCGAGGGGGCGCGTGAGCGCATGGGCGGGCTCCGTTCATTGCGACGTCTGCACCGCAGATATGACTGCCTACCCACGCGGGGCAATAGGGCTGGCGCGGCTGTGAACGGAACTCAGCGCGTCTCGGGTGGGGGGGCAGTGGGCGTGCGGCGGCCGCCTTCGCGCCAGCGCTCAAGCTCGGTCTGCTGGTTCAGGCCCTGCGCGCGTGCATAGGTGCGGTGATAGGCGTTCACGCCGAACAGCCGCTCCAGCACCCGGCCGCGGTTGCGCTGGCGGAAATTCAGGTCTTCGGCGGCCAGCTGTTCGCGGATGCCGGGTTCGACCCCATGCCGGCCGGCATGCGCCAGAAGCGCGCCATCGGCGGCCGGAACGCCCGCGCCGGGGCTCTGCGCCCGTCCGCCAAGGGCGGCATAGGCATCGCTGCGCGGATCGGGATCGACCAGATTGCGGCCCCCCGGCGTCGGCTGCGGCAGGCTGTTGTAGTCGGGCGGCGGTTGCAGCGGGCGCGTCGGCAGGATCGCAAACTCGTCCGGTCCGCGGTGCGCCTGGGCTGCGTGCATGAGGATCGGCTCGCCACGCGGCGCGCAGGCGCCCAGTGTCGCCAGTGCCACAGCAGCAATGATTCCTGCGCGGATGCGCATCATCGCGTCCCTCCGGATCCCTCTTCTCGCGCCCTTCTTAGCGCACATCGCAGGCATCGTCACGGGGCGTTTTTCTTATCCGGTTTACTGCCGGAAAACAGCAACAGCCCGAACGCGCCGGCAAAAATCGCCACGTCCGCCACGTTGAACGCATAGGGGTTGCGCAAGCCGCAGCAGGTGACGTTCAGGAAATCCGCCACTGCGCCCCAGACGATCCGGTCGATTGCGTTGCCCAACGCCCCCCCGATCAGCAACCCGGCCGAGACCTGCATCCGCCATTCCGCCCCCTCGCGCCGGACCCAGATCCAGACCGCGACCGAGATGGCCAGCGCCAGCGCCACCAGCACCCAGCGCATCACATCGGAATCCGAGGCGAACAGGCCGAAGTTCACGCCGCGGTTCCACGCCATTGTGAAGTGCACCCAAGGCGGCGCGACCTCGATCACCAGCCGCTCGGGCAGGTTCAGCCCGACGATCACCGCCCATTTGCTCGCCTGGTCGAGGACGAAGATCACCAGAAGGGTCCAGAGCGCATGCCGCATCTCAGGCTGCCCCCTGCCGGCCGGGCGCGCCGGGGAAAGTTTGCAAACCGCGGCTTTGCAATTCGCAGGCGCTTGCGGCCGGAAAGTTTGCAAACATCTGCCCCTGCCGGTCCCGCCGGAATCCTCGCATCGTCCCGCTCAATGCCGGAAGTGTCGCTGGCCGGTGAAGACCATCGCCAGCCCCGCCTGATCTGCCGCCTGGATGACCTCTGTATCGCGCATCGACCCGCCGGGCTGGATGACCGCGGTAGCACCCGCCTCGGCCGCCGCCAGAAGCCCGTCGGCGAAGGGAAAGAACGCATCCGAGGCGACGACGGAGCCGCGCGTGGGCGGCTCGGCCAGTCCCAGTGCCTCGGCCATGTCGCCGGCCTTGCGCGCGGCGATGCGGGTTGAATCGACCCGGCTCATCTGCCCGGCGCCGATGCCGACGGTCGCGCCATCCCTGGCGTAGACGATGGCGTTCGATTTCACATGCTTGGCGACGCGCGAGGCAAACAACAGGTCGGCCATCTCGGCCGCGCTCGGCTGGCGGATGGTGACGACCTTCAGTTCCTCGGGCGTGACCATCGCGGCGTCGCGATCCTGGACCAGGAAGCCGCCGGCCACCTGCCGCCAGGCCAGCCCGCCGGCGCGCGGATTGGGCAGGCCCGGTGCCGTCAGAAGCCGCAGGTTGGGCTTCTTGGCGAAATGGTCGATCGCCGCCTGATCGGCGCCGGGGGCGATCACCACCTCGGTGAAGATTTCGGTGATGGCCTTTGCGGTCGCGAGATCCAGCTTCATGTTCAACGCCACGATCCCCCCGAAGGCCGAAGTCCGGTCGCAGTCGAAGGCGCGGGCATAGGCCTCGGCCAGGGTATCGGCGCGGGCGACGCCGCAGGGGTTGGCATGCTTGATGATGGCGCAGGCCGGCCCGTCGGCGGGCAGGAATTCGGCCACCAGCTCGAAGGCCGCGTCGGTGTCGTTGATGTTGTTGTAGCTCAGCTCCTTGCCCTGATGCTGGGTGGCGCTGGCCACGCCTGGCCGGTCGGAGCCGTCGACGTAGAAGGCCGCGCGCTGATGCGGGTTCTCGCCATAGCGCAATTCCTGACGCAATGTGCCGGCAAAGGCGCGCCGGCGCGGCATCGGCGCCTCGATGGCCGCCGCCATCCAGGTCGAGACGGCGGCATCATAGGCGGCGGTGCGAGCGAAGGCGCGCTGCGCCAGCGCCTGACGAAAACTCAGCCGGGTCTGCCCGCCGTTCGCGTCCAGCTCCTGCAACAGGGCGGCGTAATCCTCGGGGTCGGTCACCACGGCGACATGGGCGTGGTTCTTCGCCGCGGCGCGGATCATCGCCGGCCCGCCGATGTCGATATTTTCCACTGCCTCGTCATAATCGGCGCCGCGCGCGACCGTTTCCTCGAATGGATAGAGATTGACGACCAGCAGGTCGATGGGCGCGATCCCGTGGGCGACCATCGCGCTCACATGCGCCTCGTTGTCGCGCAGGGCCAGAAGGCCGCCGTGGATCTTCGGATGCAGGGTCTTCACGCGGCCGTCCATCATTTCCGGAAAGCCGGTGATCTGCGCGACATCGCGCACGCCCAGATCCTCGGTCCGCAGAGCGGCGGCGGTGCCGCCGGTCGAGACCAGCTCGATCCCGCGGGCGGCGAGCGCATGGGCGAACTCGCGCAGCCCCTTCTTGTCGGAAACCGAGATCAGCGCGCGGGTGATCGGGGCAAGGTCGGGCATCGGAACTCTCTTCGGCAGCTTCGGTCGGGTGGGGCCTCAATCGGGCGCGCCGGTCGGGGCGAGGGCGTCCGGCGGCAGGGCCAGGGCGTCGTCCCGGCCGATGTCGCGGATCGCCTGCGGCGTATCCTGCGCCTTCGCCAGTGTCCAGTTGATCTGGCTCGCGAACCCCTCCATCGCGGCATGGATCACGATCTGCTGCGCCGGCCGGGGGACGGGCCAGGACGGGTCTAGGTAGTCCGAAGGCTCCAGCACCATCCGGCCCGGCCCCTCGAAGCTGAACTGCCACACCTCGCCCGAGCGCAGCCGGATGCTGACGCCGTGTTCCGCGCGTTCCGAGGCCGCCTCGGCCTCGGGGTGCAGGTAAAAGCGCAGCGCGTAACCCATGCCCCGGCCGCGCCCGACCCCCAGGGCTGCGTTGAAACGCCGCCGGTCGGCTGGGGCCAGCGCGGCCAGACGATCCTCGCCCAGAAGCACCCGCCCGTCGGCACTGAGCGCCAGCCCGCGCGAATGGGTCAGCCCGTGCGAGGTCAGCCAGCCGTCGTGTGACAGAAGCAGCGTCGTGCCTTCGGCATCGCGGTGGCGGTGCAGGGTGACGGTCTGCGGCCCGGCGACAAGGCGCTCGGTCCCGGCCTCGGGCGCCGGGTCGAACCGGGCCGAGGCGACGCCGTCGAGGGACAGCGTGGAATGGCATTCGGTCGACCGCCCCGCGCGTTCCCAGGCCGGCCCGAAGACCGCGGCCGCGCCGCAGCTGACGATCAGCGGCCGGCGGTTCGAGGTCAGCTCGAACGCAAGGGTCGATGCATGCGCCTGCAGGCCGGCCGCGCCTGCCGGTGGGGGGGCGGCATCGGCGATCAGGCTGGTGCGGCCGGCCCAGAGGCGCGCGTATCCCATCGCCTCGCCGCGCGCCTCGGGGCCCGCCAGCGC
>CAZKSE010000154.1:0-9629 GCA_964555305.1 uncultured Rhodobacter sp.
TCTCGGCGGTGTCCTGGGCGATGGAGCCATCGACATCGTCGAGGGCATTGCGCAGTCGCACAACTGCCTCTGTGTTGCCGATGACCTCGAGATCGCGCGAGAAGAAGGCTGCATCGCCGTCTTCTTCGGAATCGATAAGTTCGAGAAGCAGTATGAATCGCCCCCGTATCACCGCCTCCGCCTGCGGTGCGGCATTGCGCGCCACCGCGCGGAATATCAGCGCTTGAGGATCGGGACGAAGGTGCAGTGCAAAGGGCAGATCGACCGGATCGATCAGGAAATCGGAGGTCTGGTGAGGGCCAAGACGGGCAAAAAGCGACGGGTGCCGCTCTGCGATGCGGCGCACGATCCGCGATAGGACCGGTTGGACGACAGCGCAAGCCAGTCGCGCCATCACGCCGTTTCTTGGCAATGCGGAAGGAGGAGCAGTGCCGATATGGGTGTTCATTGTGATCCCTGCCGTTACGGGTGGCGGCGGCAAGTCCGCCGAAACGTTCTCGGCAAGCTACTTTTCGTCGAAATCATTGTAAACAATTATAAAAAATGTATCGGAGGCTAATCTTAGAGCGAACTCAAGGATACCGGCACGATCACTGAACCCGCTTGAAAACGCCGCCCACTCCGCCGGTCGAGTTCCACTGTTCCGGCTGGCATGCTGTCGACCGCTGAACAGGCGCCGCCGGCGCGCACCGGGCAACGGTTAACTTCCAATAAAGATGGCTCCTTCAGACGCGTTGAGGTCTGGAGTTAGAGCCCCGACAGATAGTCGGCGGAGACGTATCCCGTGACGCCCGGCGCATCACGGAGTGAGACCCGACACCAGCGTTGGCCGACTTCGGTCACGCAGTGGTGCCGGGTAAGGGCAGTGCCGTCCGGCAAGCCGAGGATTATCCTGTAGCCGAGACCGGGGCCAGCCCTGAGCTTCAGAAGATCGCTTCCCGCTCGCTCGACCACGGCGTGGGTGCCTGGAGCGTCGGCGCAGCCGGCAATGAGCAGGACCGAAACCAGAGCAGGAATGAGTGCAGAACGCATACTTTTACCCCGACCGCGATCTCCGGCTTGGCTGCCGGAAGGCACTTCTGAATCAGAAATCGGACATTGACAAGGATGGCTCTGCTGACGAGCAGGCGGCATTGTTGCAGAAAGGCGGCCCGAGACGTGAGGGCTCCTTTTCCGCTCAGGTTCATGCCACGCGAACGATCTCCGTGGTGCCGAGGGCATTGAAGCGATTCTTGAGTGCGACGCGGATGTGGATTTCGGCGCTTTGGCGGGCGGGGGTGAGCCATTGGAGCGCCATTGGTCCGAGCGACACTGGCGAATCGCGGCGAGGCGCTCGCCGAAGGCCTTGAGGTCGAAAAGGTTGAGTGCCAACGGTCCGAGCCAGACCTGTGAGGGCATCGTGGCCTCGGCGCGGCTGCGGGTGTGGTATCCGGTTCACCGCTTCCAGAACGCCCTGCTCTAGTCGCGCGTGGCGCGCAGGGTATCGTTGCGTGCCTTGGCGGCCGGGCAATCCTCCTTCCCCGGTCGACCCTTCTTGCGGATCGGGATGATCGCGGTACCGCCGCGCGCGGTGATGGCGCTGTGGCAGCGGCGGGTGTCATAGGCGCCATCCGGGGTCACGGTGGCAATGTCCTCGTCCTGCGGGATCTGGCCAAGCAGGTCCGGCAGGACGGGGCTGTCGCCCTCCCGGCTGGGGGTGAACTCCACCGCGCGAATGTCCGAGGTGGCGGTGTCGATCGCCAGATGCACCTTGAGCCATTGGCGTTGCCCCTAGACACCATGCTTGCGAGCTTGCCATTCTGTAGTCAGACCAGTTCGTCGTGCGGTAGCGGGCGGGCTTGGGCTTACTCATGCCGCCCGTCTAACCGCATGGATTTGTGATGTGAATCCCGTGCGGCGGGAGTTCTGCAACAACGCAATGTTGATCACTGACAACCTCGATGGATGACTTCGCGATCAACCTGCGGCGTTGTTGTAATGCGAGCGCAGGATCACCTGCGCTTCGCCCGACAGAAGTCGCACCAATTCAGCTTCCGCGTGCGATGCCCCGACCCGCTCCATCGCCGCAGCCCAATTCGGGATTGGGGTGGCAGGGCCGCTACGACCCGGAATCGCGTGATATGCATGAATGTGACTCGGCCAGCGGGCCGCGGTCGCACCCCTATGCGATAGCGGCTTTCGACGGGGTTATCTGGTACAATGAAAGTTGCGTGCGGCCGACATGCTGGTGCACTCCGACCCCGAGGCCGAGACTTTCCAGAGCTGGCCGATCCCCTCGGGCCCGATCCATGCCGGAATCCTGCGCCACATGCGCACCACGCTCGATAGTGAAGGCCGCATGATTCACCAGAGCGTAACCAACCATTGCCCGGGTAATGCCGCCAAGGCAGAACTCCGCGCGGGCCGGGCTTCCAGCGGGCGATCAAGGCGGGGTTCTGCCGCGTCCCCGAAACCGGGACGTGGTTCTTCGAGAACAGAAAGGCGCGTCTGACCGGGACGTTTGACGAGAACCTGATACTTCTCGAGTCGAACACCCGGCGCTGTTCAACGTCCATCTTGCGGGATCACCAACCTGTGGTTCCGCCGACTCATGTGGCGAGCGAAGTGAGCATCTCAATGAAGTGGATGCCTGCGAGACGAGTGAGCTACGCGATCATACGCCCACGCGTTGTAGAAAGCCATTCGCCACGAGGCCGCCCAACAACCGACACACATCTTGCCGGATCGGTTCGGCATCGGGCGTGTCGAACGCTTCAGCGAGGATCGCGGAGATCCGGCGCGCGCTCGAGGGTTTTTCAAGAAGTCGCCAGATCGCACCGGCGATCGGGTTCAGGTGATAGATCTCGCCCGTCTCGATATGCCAGAGAAAGACCTCGTCGTGGACGCGACGCATACTGTTTCCAGGTGTTCGTTGCCAGATGGTGTCGAGCGCGACGGGTTCTGCGGGTCCCTCATGATCGGGTACCGGATCGGGGAGCGCAGGATGGACCTTGGCCGATGCGCAGGGCAGCGTGTCACCGCTGAACGCCAACCGGACAAGCGCCACGGCGGGTTCAAGGTCGGAGTAGACAAGCCGCAAGCAATCCAGACGTGCGGCAAGGCGCAACAGACGCGAAACTGTCGCATCGATTGCGTCGGGCGCTACCGGCGCCATGTTCTGGGCCAAAAGGTGACGCACGGCCTCGGCGGGCGGCAGGTGGTGCAGGCGTGCGTCGGCTTCGGACCTGCGGTCGAGCACAACCAGGATCGAGAGCTCTGCCCGTGTACCGAACGGGGCGACGGTTGGCGCCGTCACATAGCCATATTGTTCGTCACGCAATTGGCAATGCGCAGCGACATGGGCACGGAATGCGGTAGTGGCCGAGTCGGGGAGTGGCAGGCGCAGACGCGGAGCAACGCCAAGGCCCATAGCGCTGTCATCGGCCAACAGGGGCAGGACATCGTCGCAGAGGATGCGCAGGTCCGGCTCGGCCGAAAGGCGAGCCATGAAGGTGCTCTTGCCAGCCCGCGCATGGCCGGTCATGGCGACCAGCCGGCCGTCGATCAGAAATGCACCACAATGGAGCGCCAGGGCGTCCGGGCAACCGTCATAGAAACTCTGAACCAGATCGGCGACAACGCCGCACACGGCGCTGGCGGCGGGCAAACCGGACAGTGTCTCGTCAAGCCAAGGCGATTCGATCCTGAAGGCCGCACCTTCTCGACGAACTTCTGAAACCGCCGGCGAACTGTCGTCTGTCGGCCGCCGGGCGCTGCCGGTGGGCCATCCCTTCAGGACCCGCTGCAACCCGATGGCGATCTCCGGCGCGTCGTGAAGGACCACCGCACCGGGCACGTTCTTGAAACGAAGGGCGAGGAAAGCTCCCTCGCCCGCATCGTCAGTCGCACGGTGAATGGCGACCATCTCAGCCCCTCCGCGGACGCGACGGACGGCTCTGCCAGCGACGGCTCGCGGGGCGCGATGGACGCGAAGGGCGTGACGGACGCGAAGGCCGGCTGGCTTTTCGCCCGGAATTCCGCCCCGGCCGAGAGACGCGGCTGACGGTCGATGCGCTGGCCGCGCCGACGTGCAGCATCACCGGGGCGGCGTAGACGGCGCCAGCAGCAAGTCCGATACGGCGCAGGAGCGCGCGGCGGGAAAGGTTCGAGACATCGTCATCGTGGTCGGTCATCTGCTTGTCCTGTTGCTTGATGCGGTCGCTTCCGTGTCGACCGTGCTTGAGGAAACGGGAGCGCTGCGGTTTCATTCCCCGCGGATGGAAAAAACCTGCCCGGCCGTGGCGTCGCAGGCGTCCGGCGCCGTGACAAGGCCGTGACCGAAGACCGGATCGAAGCCCGCCGCGCCGAGGTCCCGCGCGCAGCTCGTCACCCGCGCGACGAGGTCCGACAACTCCGCTCCCGGATCGTGCAGTCGTTCGACGGCGAGGGCCGCGGTGACGAAGGGCGCGGCGTAGGACGTGCCCGACCGCAACCGTCCTCCCGAAATCGATGCGGCCGTCCAGAGATTCACGCCGGGGGCCGCCAGTGCGATGTAATGGCCCTGGTTGGCCTGACGATAGACGTTCAAGGCACTGTCCACCGCCGTCACCGCGATGACCTCCGGCCAGGCGGCGGGAAAGGCCGGCGGCGCACCGGGTCCGCCATTCCCCGCCGCAGCGACCAGGGCCACGCCCTGGGCGGCCGCGGCCCGGACGATCCGGGCAAGTACCTCGTTCTCGGGGCCCGAAAAGCTGAGGTTGATTGTTTCCATCCCGTCCCGCAGCAAGAGATCGAGCGCCGCCACGACCGAGAACGCATCGGCCTGATCACCCGCCCCGCCGCGATGAAACGCCTCGACAGCGACCAGTTCGGCCTCCGGCAAGAGGCCGGGCACACGGTCATCGGCCCGGCCTACCAGAAGCGCCGCAATAGCGGTGCCGTGCTGACGCCCGGAAGCCTCGCGCTTGGCCAGATCGATCTGTTGCGCCATAAGATTCTGACCCTCGAACGCGTGGTGGGCGGTATTGATGCCGGTGTCGATCATTCCGATCCGGGGCGCGCCACTGGTCGAGACGTGCGACCATCCGACGATGTCATGCGCTGCGCAGGCGTCGACGTCGCACAGAAAGTCATCGGGAAGATAGAGATGGTTCAGGTCCGCGCCCGCCCCTGGAACCAGTGTCGCGATCTCGTCGCGCGCCGCGTCGCCTGTTCGGCCGGCGGGAAGCGCCAGCCGGAGCAGGGTGGCGGCCAGCGACGGCACTTCGGAGCGAGCAAGGATCGCATAGCCTGCCGCCTCGATCGGCGCAGCGCTCTGTCCCTCCGGCAGTAGCGCGACGATTTCGGGCGGCGGGGCCTGCCGTGTCTGCCGGTTCGGACGCGAAGGGCGCGACGGCAAGCTGGGACGGCTTGGTCGGCTGCCGCGACCGGGAACGGAGGCACGCGCGCGACCAACCCCGGTCAGCGCCGGTGCGACATAGGCAATCCCCACCGCCAGTCCGAGCCGTTTCAGCAGCAGCCGACGTTTCGGGTCTGCCGGGTCTGTGGTGCGCATAGTACTTGTCCTTGGCCCAGATGATCGCAACGCGACCAATTGCAACATAACGAAAGCCGCGCCGTTTCATTCCCGGTTCTCGACCTTTGACAAAAATGGTGCCGCGATGGAATAAACCAAGCGCCGGCGTCGTTCACTCGGCAAGCCTCTGCGCAAAGGAAGTTGGCGTGTACGACGCGATCCGGCAGGAGATGATCGAAATGCTGCCCCGGCTGCGGGCCTTTGCGCGAAGCCTGGCGCGCGATCAGGCGCGCGCAGACGACCTCGTGCAACTGACCTGCGAAAAAGGGTTGCGCGGCATTGACGGGTTCACCCCGGGAACCCGGCTGGACGCATGGCTCTTTCGGATCATGCGCAATGCCTGGATCGACGAGGTGCGTGCGCAAGTGCCGCAAGATCCGATCGAGGACGCCGAGGCGGCCGGCCGGCTGCTGTCGCCTGATGGACCGAGCGCAACTGAGGCGCGACTGGAATTGGCGGCGGTGCGGCAGGCGATGGACAAACTGCCCGAGGAGCAACGCAGCGTCCTGATGCTCGTCTGCGTCGAGGGGCTGCGCTACCGCGAAGCGGCCGCCGCGCTGGGTGTGCCCGAGGGGACGGTGATGAGCCGCTTGTCGCGCGCGCGTTCCGCGCTCGCGGGCGCCTTGGGGATGACGTCTGCCGCGGCGGAAGCACGGAAAGGTGGTCGGCAATGATGACCAAGCAGGTGAATGACGAGAAGCTGATGGCCTTGGCCGATGGCGAGCTGCCCGAAGCGGAGGCACGCGCGCTCCAGAGTCGAATTCGCACCGATCCGGTGCTGGCCGTACGCTTTGAGGTTTTCGTCCGCACACGCAGGGCACTGGCTGAAGCACTCGATCCGGGTCCGGTGCCGGACTACCTGGTCAAGACGATCCAGGACACCCCGGTAGGGAACCCGCGCGCCGCGACGGTGACGCCGTTTCGTTCCAGGCCGATCATCACAGGGTCCCGTTGGGGCCTCGCCCTTGCCGCCTCGCTCTTCCTCACTGTTGGACTTGGCGGTTTCGAACTCGGTCGACGCCTTGCACCGATGACCGCAGCCCCCGACTCGATCGCGGCGGTCCGGACAATCTCCGAAATTCCGACAGGTAGAGAAATCACTCTCGCCACGGGGGGCGTCGCGCGTGTGCTGGGCAGTTTCGATACCGCTGTGGGATTCTGCCGGCTGATCGCCCTCGCGGACGGAAGCGAAACCCATGAACGCATCGTGGCCTGCCGTACGAATGATAGCTGGCGCGTGATGCTGAGCGTTGCGATCGACGGTGCGGACACGTACCTTCCGGCCTCGGACACTGCGGTTGGTCTGGTCGACGATCTGCTTGACAGCCTTGGCGCCGGCCCCGCCCTCGAACTCGATGAGGAGTTGAGTAGGCTGAGAAACGTTGAGAGCCGGTGATCGCGGCTGTGTCGAGGTGGTCGATCCGAAGATCGGCGCGACGAGGTGGGGAGTCACGCAAGCAACGGCGGACGCTGAAGCAGATGCACGCCGATCTCGTGACGCTCGGGTTCACGGGCTCCTACAGCCGGGTTGCGGCTTTCGCGCGGGAGTGGCGGGCCGATCGGCACCGGGAACAGCAGACCACGGGGCGGGGCACCTTTGTGCCGCTGTCGTTCAGACCAGGCGAAGCGTTCCAATTCGACTGGAGTGAGGACTTTGCTGTTCTTGGCGGCGAGCGCACGAAGCTTCAGGTGGCCCATATCAAACTGTCACACAGCCGGGCCTTCTTGCTTCGCGCCTATCCGTTGCAGACCCATGAGATGCTGTTCGATGCCCATTGGCACGCGTTCCGGGTCTTCGGCGGCGTGCCGGGGCGCGGGATCTACGATAGCGAGACCTTGTTCGCCATTGGTTCAAGAACAATGGTCGAGCGCGCACGGCGGTGGATCGTGTCGGCCGGGGTAAGGAGCGCCAGGTCAACATGCGCTTCCTCGCCATGACGAACCACTATGTCTACGAGCCGGAGTTCTTCAATCCGGCGGCAGGATGGGGTCCGCAGGCTGCCGAGGTCCAACCCCGACGGAGACGGCGGGGAGGCCGTTAGCGACCGCACGCGCTGTCGCTGATCGCTTGACCGGACCAGACCACCGGCCAAGGCCGAGAACGAAAACCAGATGCTGAGAGGCCGCAGATGTTCTGCGGCCTCTTTCTTTTGCTGAGGCGCTATTGAAATTCCGTGCTCGGGCGAGCCTTCGCTGTTGAAACACCCGCTACCGATGGCCTATGTCTCTGCGGATCGGCGAAACGCACCGGATTGCAGAAGATCTTCTGTGTATGGCGTCGAAACGCCAATGTGCAACTTTTCCTTGCCAGAATGTTCATTCTGGCTGAATAAAGTGCAACCTTTCCTTCTCGATACAATGAACCGACAACCGATTAATGGACATTGAGCGATTATAAATCATTGATTTATAACGGGTCGAAAGATAGGAAATCCACCAACTTGTCCTTTTAACAGCCAGTTCGTGACCATTCAGAAAAGTGGAGCGAAACACCGCCTAAAAGTATATTCATTGAACATCTTCTGTTGCATAGCACCTACTTTTTCATGAGAGAAATAGAAAAAGGCCGCCAAGATGGCGGCCCGTTTCGAAACTGATCTGCTCGGTTGAAACTCGAGGCCGGTACACCGACCACGCAAAAACTACGCCGGCTCGAATTCCGGGATATCCGCTGCCTTGTAGAAGTCCATGCCGGTCTCCTTGCGATCAATAACCGGACGAATCCTTGCCCCCTTCAAGTGGGCAATCACGACACGCTTCTGAACGTCATACTTGTTTGCGAGGCGAGTATCCGTCGTAAACTCGGACAGGAAATCAGCGATAGTTCCCTCGGCGAACCGGTGGAATCGATGCCGTCCAGTCCGGCCTTCGACGACGATCGAATCGAGCCGCGGACCTTGCTGGAGCCGCACCAGGGCCCATCCCGTGCTCTTGGGGATTTTAAGCCGCCCGAAAGCTGCCGAAGCCGACACGCCTACCAAGACCGTATGAGATTGAACACGAACCTCGGCGGGGTCTACCAAGATTGCCGAGTATCCCTTGCGGCCGCGCAGCCTCGCAACGTTCTCGAGAAATCCGCCCAAGATGAGATGAACAATCTCAACACACAGATTCTTGGTCTTTTCGGCTGCCTTGGCGATGGGCACCATACCGTGGGGCGCGGTATCGACAGGGCGCGCAGCGGCTTCGAGCTCCGCCAGAAAAGCTTGGATCTCGCGATTGTCGACGCCCTTCCAGGTCCGACCCGCGGCTGTCGTCTGTCCGTCCGAGATCGGGAGCAGAAGGCGCTCGTCGAGAAGCTGGTCCGCGAGCGGGCGCGTACAACCCAAGGCCTTATCGAGTGCACTGACATGTGTCAGCCGAAGGACCGATGCTGCGACGTCGCGGCCGGCACTGGCGTCGAACACATGGTGGTCGCTGACTTTCTCCTCCACTGGAATGAGACCCCGGGCGGCAAGGACGTTCCGAAGGGTTCGGGAGTTGAGCCCGGTCTCGCTCGCGAGGGACTGCACGCTGTGCAACCGACGCTCGGTCAGGGCGGTGCCGAGAACTGCCTGCCCGGCGGCGACGTCCATCGTCTCGACGATGTGCTCGCGCAAAATCCGCGTGATATCGCCCGCGTCCTTCCGGTTTTTCTTGGAAGCGAGCGTGTTGTAGAAGGACCCAAAGATCTTGCGGCAGCCTGGCTTTCCGCCCTTGCCCCGGAACTCAGACTGCATCTGATGCAGCGCGTCACGTATCGCAGGCTCCCCCTTCGAGGTCACCGCGTAGCCAGCATGGCTGGCCGCATCCCAGTCATCGGATGTCATGTCTGCCGAGGCCTTCGAGGACCCGAACATGATGCGCATGCCGAGCAACTCCGTGCAGCGCACGGCCTGCTCAATGCTCTGGCTGTCGAGCCACGCTGGCCCCGCCACACCGTCGAGCCGCTCGAGCACGTAGACCTGCAAGTGCGATGGTGGCCGCTGCTCAGCGCCATCAACCAACCGATCCAGCTCGAGACCGCGCTCTGGCACAATGTGTGTTGATTGTCACTGAGAACTGACCCGGCAACAGCAGAAATTGTCATTGAGAA
>CAZKSE010000155.1:0-7838 GCA_964555305.1 uncultured Rhodobacter sp.
TGCAGGATGCGCGGCGCGGCCTCGATCAGCGTCACCTCCAGCCCGCGCTGGCGCGCCACGGCCGCCGCTTCCAGCCCGATGAAGCCGCCGCCGACGATCAGCACATGCCGACCGGGCCGGAACTCGGCCGCCATCCGGTCGATATCGGCCAACCGCCGCACCGGGTAGACACCCGCCAGATCGCCACCCATCGCCCCCGGCAGCTGCCGGGGCTCGGCGCCGGTGGTCAGCGCAAGCTGGTCGTAGGACAGCGCCGCGTCATCCAGATGGACACACCGCGCCACCGGGTCGATCCGCGTCACCGGCGCGCCCAGCCGCAGCGTGATGTCATGCTCGGCGTAGAACGCCTCGGGGCGCAGGAACAGCCGCTCCAGCGCCATCTCGCCCATCAGGTATTTCTTCGACAGGGGTGGGCGCTGATAGGGCGGCACCGGCTCGTCGCCGATCAGCGTCACCGGCCCGTCATGGCCCAGCGTTCGCAGCTTCGCCACCAGCGACGCGCCCGCCTGGCCGGCCCCCACCACCACGATTCCCGCCATTCCCGCACCTTGCCTCTGGTCGTCACCCCGTGCCGACCCTATAACCCCGCATTACGCAAACGCAACGCGCGAGGGAGAAGAGATGACGCTTTCCACCGGAGATCGACTGCCCGAAGCCACCTTGGTCCGCATGGGCGAGAACGGCCCCGAACAGGTCCAGCTGTCAGAGGTGCTGAAGGGTCGCAAGGTCGTCCTGTTCGCCCTGCCCGGCGCCTTCACCGGCCCCTGCAGCACCGCCCACCTGCCCAGCTTCATCCGCACCGCCGACGATTTTCGCAAGAAGGGGGTCGAGGAAATCATCTGCCTTTCGGTCAACGACCCCTTCACGCAGAAGGCCTGGGCCAAGGATACCGGCGCCGACAAGGCCGGGATCAGCTTCCTGGGCGATGCCGACGGGTCCTTCACCAAGGGGCTGGGCATGGATTTCACCGCCCCCCATCTGGGACTGATCGGCCGGTCGAACCGCTATGCGCTGCTACTGGACGACGGCGTGATCCAGGAAGCCAATATCGACAAGCCCGGTGTCTGCGAGATCTCGACGGGCGAGGCCTTGCTGGAGAAGCTCTGAACCACGCTTCGCGGCGGCGGGCATCGACCTGACCCGGGTTGGCCCGGCCGCCGCCGATCCCTGCGGCCCCGCCCGCCGGACCCTGATCGCGGCCCGCCGCGCGGCCTCAAGGAAAGACCCTGTCCATGCTCAAACCCACGCTTTCCGTCGGCACCCGTCTGCCCGATGCCACGCTTCTGAGCTTCGGCGAAAAGGGCCGCGAGGAGGTCCGCCTGGCCGACCGGCTCCGCGGTCGGCGCGTCATCATCTTCGCAGTGCCGGGCGCCTTCACGCCGACCTGCGACTCGGCGCATCTGCCCAGCTTCATCCGCACCGCCGATGCGCTGCACGCCAAGGGCGTGGACGAGATCATCTGCCTGTCGGTCAACGACGTGCATGTGATGCGCTACTGGGGCGAGATGTCGGGCGCGACGGCGGCGGGGATCACCATGCTCGCCGATCCGGCGGCGGAGTTCACGCGCGCCGTCGGCATGGATTTCTCGGCCCCCGCCGTGGGGATGTACGACCGCTCGCAACGCTACGCGATGCTGGTCGAGGATGGGGTGGTCCGCATCCTGAACGTCGAGGAGAAGCGCGGCGTCTGCAACCTGTCGGGCGGCGAGACGCTGCTCGAGGCGCTCTGACCGCCGGGTCTCTCGGGGGTTGACGCAGATCAAGGCGGCGGCATCCGCGTCCGTGCGAGGTGGGTCCGACCCAAACGCGTGACGAGGACTCCGATGGATTACCCTGCCTATATCGCCCAAACCCGAGATCAGGGCCGCGCCCTTGCCAAGACCATCCCCGATGCGATGAAGGGCTTCGCGGGACTTTCGAGGGCCGTGAAGGACGGCGGGACGCTGGGGCTGAAGGAGAAGGAATTCGTGGCCCTCGGCATCGCCGTCGCCGTCCGCTGCGAGGCCTGCATCGCCTTCCATGTGAAGGCGCTGATGAAAGCCGGCGCCACGCGCGAGGAACTGGCCGATGTGCTGGCCATGTGCATCCAGATGGGGGGTGGCCCGGCGGTCATGTATTCGGGAAAGGCTCTCGACTGCTGGGATCAGCTTGCCGCCGCGAAGGCGTGAACCCCGCAGAACGGAACGGAGCCTGCCAGACCCTGTTGCGCGCGGTGGCCAAGGGCTCCGCACGGGGCGACTTGCAGGCCATGTGCATCCGGGTGGGTCACGGGCCGAGGGAATTTATACTGGCGCCTGACTGCGGGGTAGCAGAGATGGCGCGCCGGGTGCTGCGGCGGTTGCCGTTCGCGGGACCGGCGCCTAACCTCGACGGCAGAGGCGGCGGCGCGATGTCACGCGCCGCGGCGGGGAGCCGGAGGTGTGCAATGACTGACCCGATGTTCTTCGACGACTGGGTCGGGCTCGTGCGCGTTCTTGTCGTCGGGACGGCCGCCTATGCGGCGCTGATCTTCATGCTGCGCACCTCGGGCAAGCGCACGCTGAGCAAGATGAACGCCTTCGACCTGATCGTGACGGTGGCGCTGGGCTCGACGCTGGCGGCGGTGCTGCTGGATGCGTCGGTACCGCTGGCCGAGGGGGTGCTGGCGCTGGCGCTTCTGGTCTATCTGCAATACGCGATCACCTGGGCGTCAGTGCGCTTCCCCCGGTTCCAGAACCTGATCAAGGCCGAGCCGACGCTCCTGGTGCATGACGGGCGCTACCTCGATGCCGCGCTGCGCCAGCAGCGGGTGACGCGCGTGGAGATCGAGGCGGCGCTGCGCCAGAGCGGCATGACCGAGGTGGCCGAGGCCCGCTCGGTCGTGTTGGAAACCGACGGCTCGCTGACGGTGATTGCGCGCTGAGGCCGCGCGGTCAGATCGCCGCCAGCAGCGCCTCGCCGCCGGAGATTTCGCAGACGCCGCGCTTTTCCTCCACCTGCAGGATTTCGACCACGCCATCCACGGCCAGAAGGGCGTAGCGGCGGGATCGGTCCAGCATTCCAATTTCCGGCACCGGGTGAATTCGGCCGCCGGATCGGCGAGACCTCGTCCACGCCCTTTTCGCGGAACGCCGCGGCGGTGCGGAGGTTGCACAGCCGCGGCCGGGGGGCTCAGCCCGCCAGCGCGTCCATCTTCCCGGCGAGTTTCAGGTCCAGTTCGGTCAGCCCACCCGCGTCATGGGTGGTCAGCGTCACCGTGACCCGGTTGTAGACATTGCTCCATTCCGGGTGGTGGTTCAGCTTCTCCGCCCAGAGGGCGGCGCGGGCCATGAAGCCGAAGGCGTCCACGAAATTCTTGAACTTGAATTCCTTCTCGATCGCGTCGCGGGTGCCGTCATGCGCCCAGCCGCGCCCGGCCAGGTCCTCAAGCGCCGTCTCGCGGGGGGCGCCGGTCAGTTTATCCTCGGACATGCTTGCCTCCGTTCGTGTCAGGTTTCGGTCGCGCCAGCCGGCACCGCCCCCTTGCGGAAGGGGGCGAATTCGCTCAGCAGGCGGATCTCGTCGCGGATGGCGGCGCCCTCGTTGCGCAGGTAATCCGCCGCCGCCTGCATGAAACGCGCATCCGCGAACCAGTGAAGCGAATGCACCTCGACCGGCAGATAGCCACGGGCGAGCTTGTGCTCCCCCTGTGCGCCGGCCTCGACGCGCGACAGGCCGTTGGCCAGCGCCCAGTCGATGGCCTGATAATAGCAAAGCTCGAAATGCAGGCAGGGGTGATCTTCAAGGCATCCCCAGTAGCGCCCGAAAAGCGTCTCGCCCCCGATGAAGTTCAGCGCCCCCGCAACCGGCTGGCCGTCCCGTTCGGCGAGGATCAGCAAGGTATCGTCGCGCATCGTGTCGTGCACAGCCGAGAAGAAGGCGCGCGTCAGGTAGGGGCGGCCCCATTTGCGCGAGCCGGTATCCTGGTAGAAGGTCCAGAAGGCATCCCAGTGCTCGGGGCGGATCTCGTCGCCGGTGAGGGCGCGGATCGTGCCGCCGAAATCCTGCGCGGTGGCGCGCTCCTTGCGGATGGCCTTGCGCTTGCGCGAGGAGAGCGAGCCGAGGAAGCCGTCGAAATCGCCGTAGCCCGCGTCCTCCCAGTGGTATTGCTGGGTGACGCGGTGCAGAAAGCCCGCCTCGGCCCCGGCGCGCGCCTCTTCCTCGGTGCAGAAGGTCACATGCGCCGAAGAGAGCCCATTCTGCTCCGCCGCGCGCTGCATCGCCTCCATCAGCGCGCCGCGCGCCGCGGTGGGTCCCAGGAAACGCCGGCCGCTTGCCGGGGTGAAGGGAACGGCGGATTGCAGCTTCGGATAGTAGCGCCCGCCGGCCCGCGTCCAGGCATCGGCGAAGACATGGTCGAAGATGTATTCGCCCTGGCTGTGGCTTTTTACATAGAAGGGGGCGGCGCCAAGAAGTCGGCCGGCCTCGTCCCGCGCCAGCAAGTGTTGCGCCTGCCAGCCCGTCCCCGGTCCGACCGAGCCCGAGCGTTCCAGCGCCTCAAGGAACCGATGCGTCGTGAAGGGATCCAGCGGGCGCCCCTGCCGATGCGGAACAAGAGCGTCCCATTCCGCCGCTGAAATGGCGGCCAGGCTGTCAATGACACTGATCTGCACGCGCACCCCTCCGGTCTTGGATCAAAGCTGTGCGTGGCGCGGCCGGTGTCAAGTCCGGAAAAAGCGGGCGGTCAGCTTGCGACGTTCGACGGGTCCGCCGCGGCCCGCTCCGGCAGCGCCGCCCTGTAGCCTTCGAAGGTCACGTTGTCGGCGATCCGGCGCGCCGCGGCCTCTTCCTCCGGGGTGCGGATCGTCCAGGAAAGGACCGGCACGCCGCGCGCCTTCAACTCGGCCACGCGCGGGCGGTCGAGGTCGCGATGATCATGCGAGATGAAGCCGCCCCCGACCCGGTCGAAACCCTCGATCGCGGCGAGCGACCGGCGACCGGCCTCCACCGCCGGATCGGTGGCCGCGGCGGGTACGTCCTTTTGCGAGAAGGCGCAGGTCGTCAGCCCGCGCGCGACGCCGGGGGCGTGTTTCGCCATCTCGGCCATCGAATGCGGGTTGAAGGACATGACCGCGACGGGTCCCGCATAGCCCTCGAGCGCCGCGGCGGTCGCCCGTTCCAGCACCCCATCGACGGGGCCCATCTCGCGCGATTGGTCCTTGATCTCGATCAGCAGCGGCACGCGGCCGGCGACCGCCTCCAGCAATTCGCCCAGCGTCGGGATACCGTCGCCATCGCCGCCCTTCAGCGCAATCCGGCGCAGATCGGCGGCGGTTCGGGCGCGGACCGGCCCGGTCTGGTCGGTCATCCGGTCCAGCGTGTCGTCATGGAAGACCATCGCCTGCCCATCGGCCGAGCCCTGCAGATCGATCTCGATCCCGTAGCCGGCCGCGACCGCGGCGCGGATCGCAGCCATAGAATTCTCGGGCCGACCGGGGCCGTGCAGCGCGCGGTGAGCGATCGGGATGCGGCGAAAGTCTTCGTGCAGATCGGGTCGCATCAGGCGATCTCGAAGATCGCCTCGATCTCGACCGCGACGCCGAGGGGCAGCGACACGGTCCCCACCGCCGAGCGCGCATGCCGACCGGCCTCGCCCAGGATCTCGACCAGCAGGTCCGAGGCGCCGTTCACGACCTTGGGCTGCTCGGTGAAATCGGGGGTGCAGTTGACGAAGCCGGTAAGCTTGACCACCCGCTTCAAGCGACTGAAATCGCCCCCGCAGGCCGCACGGGCCTGGGCCAGAAGCGACAGCGCGCAAGTGCGCGCGGCCTCGGCGCCCTGTTCGGTGCTCAGCGTCTCGCCCAGTTTGCCCTTGATCAGCCCATTCGGCCCCTGGCTGATCTGCCCCGAGACGTAAACCAGCCCCCCGGCCGCGACGAAGGGCACATAGTTTGCCGCAGGCGCCGGGGCGTCGGGCAGGGTCAGGCCCAGTTCGGCCAGGCGGGCGTCGATCGGATGGGTCATGGCAGGGTCCTCTGAATCGGGTTCGCGGGCGAAGTAATCACAGACCCGGGCAAGGGAAAAGCCCTGTCAGCCCGCGGACGGTCGGTTGTCTTTAACACCACTCCGCCTATAGTTGCGCAACCGCACGTCACAGGGATGCCCGTGAACCATCGTCTTGCCCTTCGATTACTCGTGGTTCTCGCGGCGCTGACCGGACTGGCGGCCTGCCATCCCCGCCCCCCGGGCGCGACGGTGCATGACCCGTTCGAAAGCACCAACCGCGCCTGGTTCGACACCAACCTCGCGCTGGAACGCGCGCTGCTGCCCGCTACGGACCGCCCCGCCGGGCCACCCGCGCCCAGCCCCGCGCGGCGCACGATCCGCAATGTCGCCGACAACCTCTCGACGCCGCGCTATGTGGTCAACGACCTGCTTCAGGCGCGCCCGGCACAGGCGCTGGTGAACGGCTGGCGCTTCGTGATCAACACGACGGTCGGGCTGGGCGGTCTTTTCGATCCGGCGGGCGCGCTGGGGCTGACCGGCCGGCCCAACGATTTCGGCGCGACGCTGCATGTCTGGGGCGTGAACGAGGGGGCCTACAAGGTGCTGCCGCTCTTTGGCCCCTCGACCGAGCGGGACGCGGCGGGGATGGTTGTGGATGCGTTCCTCGACCCGCTGAACATGGTGCTGTCGACGAACGAGCGGGCCGGCGCCTTCGTGCTGCGCCAATCCGGCCGCATCGCCGACCGGATCGAGTACGCCGACATTCTGGAGGCGACCGTGCTGCAAAGCGCCGATCCCTATGTGCAGGCACGTCTTGTCTATCTGCAGAACCGTCGCCACTTCCTGGGAGAGGCCCGCGAAGAGGAGTTCATCGATCCCTATGCCGATTTCGACGACTGACCGCCGCCGCCTGCTGCTGGCCGCCAGTGCCGTGGCGGTGAGCGCGCTGATGCCCCCGCCCGCGGCCGCGCTCACCCAGGCCGAGGCCCGGGGCCTGATCGCCCAGGTGATGACCGATGTGCAGCGCATCATCAATTCCGGCCAGTCCGAAGCCGCGATGCTGCGCCAGTTCGAGGCGCTCTTCTCGCGCTACGGCGATGTGCCGACGATCGCCCGGTCGGTGCTGGGCCCGCCCGCCCGCAGCGCCTCGCCCGCGCAACTCTCGTCCTTTACCGAGGCATTCCGCGGCTACATGGCGCGGAAATACGGCCGCCAGTTCCGCCGCTTCGCCGGGGCGACGGCGCAGGTGACCGGCGCGCGCCAGATCCAGAGCCATTGGGAAGTGATTACCACCATGACCATGCGCGGCGAGGCTCCCTTCGATGTGCGCTGGCACGTCTCCGACCGCTCGGGGCGCAACCTCTTTTTCAACCTGATCATCGAAGGGGTGAACCTGCTGGCCGTCGAACGCCAGGAAATCGGCGCGATGCTGGAGCGCCGGCGCGGCAACCTGGACGCGATGATCCAGGATCTGCGCGCCGCCGGCTGACCCACCCCTAGCGGAGAGACTGGATGGCCAAGATCCGATTCAAACGCACCGCCGGCAATGCCGACCTGCCCCTGCCGGCCTATGCGACCGAAGGGGCGGCCGGGATGGATCTGCGCGCCTGCCTGCCGGGCGGCCCCATCGCCTTCGCGCATGGTGAATTTCACCTGATCCCCACCGGCTTCTGCGTCGAGCTGCCGCCGGGCACCGAGATGCAGATCCGCCCGCGTTCGGGCCTCGCGCTTAAGCACGGGTTCATCCTGCCCAACAGCCCCGGCACCGTCGACTGCGACTACCGCGGCGAGGTGATGGTGGGCCTGATGTATCTGGGCGCCGAGGGTTTCACCATCCACCACGGCGACCGCATCGCCCAGGCGGTGATCGCCGA
>CAZKSE010000155.1:7938-9623 GCA_964555305.1 uncultured Rhodobacter sp.
CCGAGGGTTTCACCATCCACCACGGCGACCGCATCGCCCAGGCGGTGATCGCCGAGATCCGCCGCCTGCCGGTGATTGAGGTCGCAGCACTTTCCGACACCGACCGGGGCGCGGGGGGCTTCGGCTCCACCGGCCTGCGCTGAAGTCTTCGCTGAGGTCGTCGCCGAGGGCGCGCACAGCCCTTTCCGGCCGCTTTCCTTTGGCTTCCATCCGCGCTAGTCAGTGCGTCAGGAGGCGCGCCCATGTCCACCATTCTCGACCGCATCACCGCCTACAAGCGCGAAGAAGTCGCCGCCGGCAAGGCCGAGGTGCCGCTTGACGCGATGGAAACCCGTGCCCGCGCCGCCAGCCCGACGCGCGGCTTCCGCGAGGCTTTGCGCAAGGCGGCGATGGGCGGCTACGGCCTGATCGCCGAGATCAAGAAGGCCAGCCCCTCCAAGGGATTGATCCGTGCCGATTTCGACCCGCCCGCGCTGGCCCGCGCCTATGCCGAGGGCGGCGCCACCTGCCTCTCGGTCCTGACCGACGGACCCAGCTTCCAGGGCGCCGACGACTACCTCGTACAGGCCCGCGCCGCCGTCGACCTGCCCGCCCTGCGCAAGGACTTCCTGCACGATCCCTGGCAGGTGGTGCAGTCGCGCGCGCTGGGGGCCGATTGCATCCTGATCATCATGGCCGCCGTCGACGACAGCCAGGCCGCCGAGTTGGAAGCGACCGCGATCCAGTGGGACATGGACGTCCTGATCGAAGTCCATGACGAGGCCGAGCTGGAGCGCGCCACGCGCCTGAAATCGCCGATGATCGGCATCAACAACCGCAATCTCAACACCTTTGAGGTGACGCTGGACACCACCCGGCGACTTGCCCGGCTCGTGCCCGACGACCGCACCATCATCTGCGAAAGCGGCCTGCACACGCCGCAGGACCTGGCCGACATGGCGATGTATGGCGCGCGCTGCTTCCTGATCGGCGAAAGCCTCATGCGCCAGCAGGATGTAGCCGCCGCGACCCGCGCGCTTCTGGCGAATCCGCTGACCGCCGACGGGGCCTGAGCCATGTCCGAGCTTACGCATTTCGACGCCGAGGGCCGCGCCCATATGGTCGATGTGGGCGGCAAGGAGGTGACGGCACGCACCGCCATCGCCTCGGGCCAGGTGCGGATGCTGCCTGCGACGCTCGCGCATGTCACCCAGGGCACGGCAAGGAAGGGCGATGTCCTCGGCGTCGCGCGCCTTGCCGGGATCATGGCCGCCAAGCGCTGCGCCGATCTGATCCCGCTCTGCCATCCGCTGCCGCTCACCCATGTCTCGGTTGACCTGACCCCCGACCCCGGGCTGCCCGGCATCCGCATCAGTGCCGAGGTCCGCACCACCGGCCGCACCGGCGTCGAGATGGAGGCGCTGACCGCCGTTTCGGTCGCCGCGCTCACCGTCTACGACATGCTCAAGGCCGTCGAGAAATCGATGGAGATCGGCGCCATCGCCGTCGAGCGCAAGGAAGGCGGTAAATCCGGCACCTACACCCGCGAGGGCGCGGCGTGATCTCGGTCGAAGCAGCTCTGGCGCAGGTCTTCGCGCTCTGCCCGGCGCTGCCGTCAGAAACCGTGCCGCTGGCCCGCGCCGCCGGCCGGGTGCTGGCCGAACCCGCGCGCGCCGGTCGCGACCAGCCGCCCTTCGCCGCCTCGG
>CAZKSE010000156.1:0-9571 GCA_964555305.1 uncultured Rhodobacter sp.
TCTGGCATGTCCCGGCCCAGGAAAACACTCGCATGGTCGCCGAAAAAGTGCAGGCTGTCACCGAGGCCGGCTGGCAGGCCTGGCGCGTTGCCGCCCTGGGCGGTGCGCCCATCGCCGTGGCCCTGGCCGTCGCTCGCCCGGTCAGCCGCACCGCCGGCGCCAACCTGCGCCGCCTGGCCCGCGGCAACCCCCTGCTGCCGCGCGACTGATCGCGCGCATCAACGCCCCAGACAGTCTCGCAACTCGGCGATCGTGGCGTCGATCCACTCGTCGTTCATCATCTCCAGGGGGGCGTTGAAGGAAACCGCGGCATTGACCTCGTGTGCCTCACGGCGGGGGAGGGGAAGGCCAAGTCCGCCTTCGCCGGGCAGGTAATAGCCCATGTTCACCGCATAGCCGCGCTGGCGCGCCGCTGCGACCTGCGCGCCAATCACTTCCTGGTCGATGTGCCGCAGGGAGGGGTGACTGATGTAGCGTTCGCCATTGGCTGCGATGATCTGTTCGGCCGTCGCCTCGGGCAGGATCGACAGCAGCGCCAGGCTGCCAGCCGCCACCCCCATGGGCACCCGCCCCCCCACGCCCAGCGAGAAATGCCGTCGTGTCGAGCGCGAGACCATCTCGGCACAGACGGCATCCACGCCGGCCTGCACCATGAGATAGACCGTGAACCCGGTCCGGCGGGCGAATTCCGTCATGCCGGGGCGGATCTTCTGGATCTGCGGCTCCAGGCGTTCCTGCCGTTGCGCCAGCATCGGGATGGTGGGACCCAACCGGTAATGCCCGTATCGACCGGCGGGTTCGGCGAATCCCTTGTTCAGCAGGGCGGTGATGCTGCGATGGGTCGCCGATTTCGCGCCGCCGATGCGCCGGACGATTTCCGACAGGCTGAGACCCTCGGGCCCGACCTCTCCGAGAACCAGCAGGATCTCGAGTGCGCGCTCGGCATTGAGCGAGGATGTCCGGACTGCAGTCATCGGCTTTTCCGCATAAATTCTGATTATCGGAAATTATAGTGTTATTTTGTGCCGATTAAAGGAATATATTGACAAGCTCGGCGAATCTGCGTCTCCTGCCGCAACGGAAACCGGCTGGCGGGAAACGGGGGGACGCCAACCCGGAAGCTCTGCGCGCTTTGCCAGAGCGCGACGCAAGCCATTGCACTTTTCCTCGAATGATGACGGCCGGTCCGGGCTGAAGAAAGGACCAGAGACGCGCACATGCTGCCATTCCTGATCAAGCGCCTCGGTTTTGCGATCATAACGCTTTTCAGCGCCCTGACGCTGGTCTTCATCCTGGTTCGTATCCTGCCGGGGGATCCCGCGCTGGTGATCCTGGGCGACCAGGCCAGCGCGGCCAATGTCGCAGCGCTGCGTGAACGTCTCGGGCTCGATCAGCCGCTTCTGGTGCAATACGGGCAGTTCCTGTTTCAGGCGATCCAGGGCAATCTCGGCAATTCGATGGTCACGGGCCGCCCCGTCTCCGAAGAGATCCTGGCGGTTCTTCCCTATACGCTGGAGTTGACCATTGCCGCGCTGATCCTGGGGGTTCTCCTGGGTGTCCCGGCAGGGGTCTGGGCCGCGGTTCGGCGCAACAGACTGCCCGATTACATCCTGCGCTTTCTCTCGCTCCTGGGGCTGTCGTTGCCAGCCTTCGTGGCGGCGATCATCCTGCTGATGGTCTTTGCCATCCAGCTGCGCTGGTTCCCGGTCATCAGCGCCGGTTCGGGCGACACGATCGCCGACCGGCTTCGGCAGATGGCGCTGCCGACGTTGGCGCTGGCGCTGATCATGATGGCCTACATCACCCGCGTGACCCGCTCGGCCATGCTCGAGGTGCTGAACCAGGATTTCGTGCGCACTGCCCGGGCCAAGGGCGCGCGGTCTTCGGCGGTGATCTGGCGCCACGCGCTCGGCAATTGCACGATCCCGATCACCACGGTCGTCGGCCTCTATCTGGGCATCCTGATCGGCAATTCCGTCCTGACCGAGATCGTCTTTTCGCGGCCCGGCCTGGGCAAGCTGATCCTGATCTCGCTGACGCAGCGCGACTACACGCTGCTGCAGGGCATGATCGTCATCTACACGCTGATGGTCGTCGTGGTGAACCTGCTGACCGACCTGACCTATGGCTTCCTCGACCCGAGGATCAAGTACAAATGACCGATACCGCTTCCGCCCCCCTTGCAGCGAACGTTCGCCAGAGCGGATTGCGCAGCTTCTTCGGCCGGTTGAATGCCTCGACCTGGATCGGACTGATCATCGTGCTGGTTCTGGTCGCGATGGCGATCTTCGCCCCGCAGCTGGCAACCCACAATCCGGCACGCCAGAACATCATGGACCAGTTGACGACCCCGGGCGCCCAGTATCTGTTGGGCTCCGACCAGTTCGGACGGGATATCTGGTCGCGCTTGCTCTACGGGGCGCGCTACTCCCTCACCATCGGCTTCTTCGCGATCCTGGTGGCCATGATCGTCGGCACGCTGATCGGCATGATCGCCGGCTACTTGGGCGGGCGCATCGATATCGTGCTGATGCAGGTGATGGATGTGGTCCTGGCCTTTCCCGCGCTGATCCTGGGTCTTGCGCTGGTTGCGATGCTGGGGGCAACGCTGACCAACATCATCATCGCCATCGCCTTCACCGCCACACCGGCTTTTGCGCGCATCGCCCGCGCCGGGGTCATTGCGCAACGTGACCGCGAATATGTTCAAGCCTGCCAGGCGATGGGCTTTTCCGGGCCCCGGATCCTCTTTCGCCACATCACCCCGGCGATCCTGCCCGAGGTGATGGTCATGTCGTCGCTCTGGATGGCCACGGCGGTGCGCACCGAAGCCTCGCTTGCCTTCATCGGCCTGGGGCTGGCGCCCCCGACCCCGACCTGGGGCGGGATGGTGCGCGACGGGTTCGACAACATCCTGAGCGCCTTCCACCTGGCGCTCATCCCGAGCCTGGCGATCCTGGTGCTGGTTCTGGCGTTCAACCTGATCGGCGATGGTCTGCGCGATGCCATCGACCCGCGGCTGAAGGATGCGTCGTGATGGATCCGAAGCCAGTCATCTCGGTCCGCGACCTGAGCATCTCCTTCGGGCGGATCACGGTCGTCCACGACCTGAACTTCGACATCGCCCCGGGCAGCACTCTCGCTGTCGTCGGCGAGTCGGGCTCGGGCAAGTCGGTCACCTCGCTGGCGATCATGCGACTTTTGCCGGACCGGATCGGGCGGGCAAAGGGTTCTATCTCCCTGGAGGGGCGCGAGCTTCTGACCCTGCCGGAATCCGAGATGCGCAATGTGCGCGGCGGCCGGGTCAGCATGATCTTCCAGGAGCCGATGACTTCTCTGAATCCGGTGCAGCGCATCGGGGATCAGCTGGCCGAGGTCATCCGAATCCACCGCGGGCTGACGGGCGAGAAGCTGAAGGAAGCGGTGCTGGAGATGCTGCGCAAGGTGCGCATCCCCGACCCCGAGGCGCGCATGCGCCAGTATCCGCACACCTTCTCGGGGGGAATGCGCCAGCGGGTGATGATCGCCATGGCGCTGGCCTGCGACCCGGTGCTCATCATCGCCGACGAACCAACCACCGCGCTTGATGTGACGGTGCAGGCGCAGACCCTGGCGCTGCTCAAGGACCTCCAGCGCGAGACCGGCACGGCGGTTCTCTTCATCACCCATGACATGGGCGTCGTGGCCGAGGTGGCAGACCATGTCCTGGTCATGCGCCGCGGCCGCGAGATCGAAAGCGGCCCGGTCCATGAGGTCTTCTCGAACCCCCGCGACCCCTATACCCGCAGCCTGATCGAGGCCGCGCCCAGCCTCGTCGGCAAGCTGACGGCCGATACCGTCCCGGCCCGCCCTGTCGAAGGCGTGCCGGTCTCCTTCAGCGGCGACGAGCAGGTGCTGGAAGTCACGGATCTGTCGGTGCAGTTCCCGGTGCACAGCGGCTTCTTCAACCGCCTGACGGGGATGGTGCATGCGGTCGACAATGTCTCCTTCGCCATTGGCAAGGGCGAGACGCTGGGTCTGGTCGGTGAATCGGGCTCGGGCAAGTCGACCATCGGCAAGGCTATCATCAACCTCGCCCCGATCCATGCCGGCGAGGTGACGGTTTCGGGCCGGCGTGTCGATTATGACGATCCGCGCAGCCTGGCGAAGATGCGCCGCGACGTACAAATGATCTTCCAGGATCCCTTCGGCTCGCTCGATTCCCGCCAGACCATCGGCTCGGCGATCATCGAGCCGATGGTCGTGCATGGCCTGGCCAGGGGCGCAGAAGCCCTGGAGAAGATGGAATGGCTGATGGAGCGCGTGGGCCTCGATCCGGCGCGCTCGACCAGCCTGCCGCATGAATTCTCGGGCGGGCAGCGCCAGCGGATCTGTATCGCCCGGGCGCTGGCGATGTCGCCGAAGCTGATCATCGCCGACGAGGCCGTCTCGGCGCTCGATGTGACGATCAAGGGCCAGATCATCGACTTGATGATCGACCTGCAGAAGGAGTTCCAGGTCTCCTACCTGTTCATCAGCCACGACATGGCGGCGGTCGAGCGGATCTGCGACCGGGTCGCAGTGATGTATTTCGGCCAGATCGTCGAGATCGGGCAGCGCGAGGACGTGATCGGGCGACCGGGCCACGACTATACCCAGCGCCTGCTCTCGGCCATTCCGATCACCCATCCCGAACAGCGCCGCACCCGTCCGGCCCTGCCGCTGGATGCCTCGGCCCCGCGCAGCCCGATCAAGCCGCTCGACTATCGCGCGCCATCCCCGCAATGGAGCGTGGCGGGCGCCGACCATTTCATCCGTCGCGCCGGCTAGCGCGCAGAAGGACATCGCCAGATGCACGCAATCGAGGAACTCGCAGCATTCGTGGCCAGCCATCCCGAGGGAGCGCTGCCCGATGCGGCGCAAGAGGCCGTGTCGCTCCTTGTGGCCGATTTGATGGCGGCGACGGCCGCTGGCCTCAACTCCCCCCTGGCGGTCGCGGCACGCGCGGCAGCGCCGGCCCTCTACGGGGAAGGGTTAGCGCAGGTTTGGTTGACGGATTTGAGCCTGTCGGTGGCCGGCGCGGCCATGGCCAATGCCGCCGCGGCCAGTGCGCTCGACATCGATGACGGCCATCGCGGTGCTGCCGGCCATCCGGGCGCCGGGGTAATTCCGGCCGCACTGGCCGTCGCGCAAGCGGTGGGCGCCCGCGACCGACAGATCGTCGAGGCCATCGCACTGGGATACGATGTGGCGCTCCGCATCGCCACCGCGCGCCCGACCGGCACGTTCGACACCTACAGCAGCGGCCGCTGGGTGGGCTATGGCGCCGCGGCCGCGGCCGGACGACTGCTGGGGTTGGATGCCCGGCAGATGGCTCATGCTCTCGCTATCGCCGGCGCCGAGGGGCCAATCAGCTTTGCCACCGGCAGTTCGCAATATCAGGGAAGCACGGTGAAGGAAGGGATCCCGCCGGCGGTGACGGCCGGCCTGACCGGTGCCTTCCGGGCGCAGGCCGGGGCCACCGGGCCGCTGGATCTTCTGGACAGGGACGACCGTTACCGCCGCGCGGTGATGACCGAGGGGCTGGGGGAAACCTGGTGGGTCCGGCAATGCTACCTGAAACCCTATGCCTGTTGCCGTTACATGCATGCGGCCGTCGATGCGATCGCGCAGTTGCGCCAACCCGGAGCGCCGATCCGCAGCCTGCGGATCGAAACCTTCCCGCAGGGCCTGCGGCTGTCGAATTCGCGCGCACCCGCCACGCTCGAAGCGGGGCAATACAGCTATTACTTCAGCTGTGCGCTGGCCGCGCTGCACGGTCCGACGGCGCTCCAGCCTGTCGATGCGTCCTGGCTGACCGATCCCGAGGTGCTTGAACTGGCGGGGCGGATCGAACTGGCCACGCACAAGGATTTCGCAGCGTCCTTCCCCCAGGGGACCCCCTGCCGGGTGATCCTGGACCAGGGCGCGGGACCGCAAAGCCTGACCGTCCTGCATCCGCTCGGCGATGTCGCCAACCCGATGTCGCGCGCCCAAGTGGTCGAGAAGTTCCGCCGCATCGGCGCGGCCAGCATCCCCCCTCCCTGGC
Source organism: uncultured Rhodobacter sp. (assembly GCA_964555305.1). Taxonomy (GTDB): domain Bacteria; phylum Pseudomonadota; class Alphaproteobacteria; order Rhodobacterales; family Rhodobacteraceae; genus Pararhodobacter. The sequence continues at coordinate 6,068 of CAZKSE010000156.1, forward strand.
AGGACACGATCCTGCAGGCGCTCGACGGGCTTTCAACCAGGGGCTTCGCCCCGCTCTTCGCGGCCTTGGCCCGGGGATCTGACGACCAGAAACGACCCAACACTCATCAACAAGGAGGAAACAAAGATGAGCTTCTCATTTCCTAGAGGCCATGTTCTTGCCGCGCTGCTGGCCGGCACCGCGATCCTGCCGCTGCCGGCGATGGCCGCCAGCACCGAGCTGAGGCTGGGTGCCGCCGCGGCCGATATCGGCAATCTTGACCCGCATTACGCCTCGAGCACGACGGACCGCACGCTCGTCGCCTTCGTCTTCGGCGGGCTGGTGCGTTTCGCTCCCGGATCGACCGATCCGGCCGAGATCGAAGGCGATCTGGCCGAGAGCTGGGAGGCAAGCGAGGACAACCTCGTCTGGACCTTCAATCTGCGCGAGGGCGTGCAATGGCAGCACGGCTACGGCGAAGTGACCGCCGATGACGTGGTCTTCAGCCTGACGAAATCGGGTGATTCCGAACGTTCGGCTTTCGCCAGTGACTATGCCGCCATCGAAAGCGTCGAGGCGCTCGATCCCTATACCGTGCGCATCACCCTGGCCCGGCAGATCCCCAGCGTCCTCGGCCTTCTGGCCAATTACGCGGGCGGCTTCATCATCAGCCAGGCAGCCTATGAAGAGCGCGGCGACGAATTCTCGCGCCGCCCGGTGGGCTTCGGTCCCTTCCAGCTTGATTCCATCGAGCCCGGCGTGGCGGTGCATTTCTCGGCGCATGAGGATTATTTCCGCGGCACGCCGAAGCTCGAGAGGATCACCTACCGCTTCCTCAGCGCGGCATCGGCCCGCGACCTGGCCTTCCTTGCCGGCGAGGTCGATGCGATCACCGGGCTGGCCGATCCGCGCTGGCTGGCGCGAACCTCGGCCATCGAGGGGGCGACCGTCGACATCTTCGATCCCGCCGAACTGTCGCTTCTGAACATCAACATCACCCGCGAGCCCTTCGACGACATCCGCGTGCGCCAGGCGCTGGCCTATGCCGTCGATCCCGGCCGGATCGCGCAGTATCGCGGTGACGACTTCACCCGCATCGCGAAGTCGGTCATTCCGTCCAACAACCTCGGCTATACCGAGGATAACGGCCATGTCAGCTTCGATGCCGAACGGGCGCGCGAGTTGCTGGCCGAGGCCGGCTATCCCGACGGGCTGACCGTGCGGATGATCGCCAGCCAGCTGCCCAGCTACGAGGCGTCGAACCAGATCCTCCAGGCGCAGCTCGACGAGGTCGGCATCACGCTCGAGCTGGAGCCGGTCGAACACGCCACCTGGCACCAGATGATCCGCCAGGACCTCAGCCCGCTGGTGACCTATGGGGCGGCACGTTTCCCGGTGGCGGATGTCTACCTGACGCAGTTCTTCCATTCGGACGCCATCATCGGCAAGCCCACGGCGGTGACCAACTTCAGCCATTGCGACGTCGCCGACGAACAAATCGAGGCCGCGCGGGTCGAAACCGATCCCGAGCGTCAGATCGAGCTCTGGGAAGAAGCGCAGCGGCTGATCATCGAGGCGGTCTGCGCCATTCCGCTGACCGAGACCGCCGGGGTCTGGGCGCGCCGCGAGAACCTCGACTGGGGCCACGACTTCCGGGGCTCGATGTCGCTTGGGCCGCTGGTCACCGAACTGACCCATTTCACCGACTGAACCACGTCAGGGCCGCGGGAAACCGCGGCCCTTCCCCTTGCAGTGCAGCATCATGCCCAGACAAATGTATCCGACCTATTCCAGCGCCTGCGGATGGAACGCCATGTTGCCGCCGCGTCGCCCGCACCCGGCCCTGGAGGGTGATCTGAACGTCGATTACGCGGTGATCGGCGCGGGCTTCACGGGCCTGGCCATCGCGCGCCGCCTTCACGAGATCCAGCCCCAGGCGCGGATCGCGGTCTTCGAGGCCAGCACCGTGGGCGAAGGATCCTCGGCCCGCAATTCCGGCTTCACCTCGGCCGAGGTCCTGCCCCGCAACGCGACGATGGCCGGGGCCGAAAGCGCGCGGCGGCAGTCGGAACTGTTCGGCAAGGCCTTCGACTGGCTGACCCGCACGCTCGAAGAAAACGGGATCGACTGCGAGATGCAGAAAGTCGGCTCCATCCGCGCCGCCGCGACCGAGGCCGGCGAGGCCTCGTTGCGCAACGTGATCGAGGTGGCGCGTTTCAACGGCATCAAGCACACCATCCTGGACCGCGCCGAGATCGCCGCGCACACGGGATCGGATTACTACCGCCTCGGCATCCATGTGAACGACACCTATCTGCTGCAGCCTGCGGCCCTGGTCCGGGGGCTGGCCGACGCGCTGCCCGAGAATGTCACGCTCTACGAGAATACGCCCATCCTCGGCTTGGCGCGCACGGGCGCGGGCTGGGATCTGGCGACAAGGACGGGTCGCGTGCACACCAAGGCCGTGGCACTGGCCAACAACAGCTTCATTCGCCATTTCGGCTATCTGAAGCTGCGCATGGCCACGATCTTCACCTATGCGGCCGTGACGAAGCCGGTGCCCGAGGCAGATCTGCACCAGCTGGGCACCGCGCCCGCTTGGGGGCTTCTGCCGGCGCATCGGCTGGGCACGACCCTGCGCCGCATCGGCCGCGACCGGCTAATGGTGCGCTCGCTCTATGCCCACGAGGCCGAGGTCGATCAGGCCGAGGCGATCGGCAAGCTGCACGACCGCTTCGCACGCCGCTGGCCGGGCCTGACGCAGATCGGCTTCGACCATGTCTGGGGCGGCACCACAGCCTTCACCATGAACGGCGCGCCTTGGTGGGGACAGCTCGAGGAGGGGCTTTTCGCCTCGGGCGGGTGCAACGGCAGCGGCATCACCAAGGGAACGATGCTGGGCTGGCACCTGGCCGGGCTGATGACCGGCACCGAAACACCCGACGCAGTGACCCGTGCGATGGGGACGGCGAGCCTGATCGCCCCCGAGCCCTTTCGCAGCATCGGATTTCAGATCATTTCCGCCCTCGAAAGCCGCAAGGCCGGGCGCGAGGCTTGAAGAAGGACAGTCATGAAACTGGAACGGTTTGACGTGAACGCCCGGCGCAGCCGGATGGTGATCCACAATGGCGTTTGCTACCTGTCGGGACAATTCTCGGACAATGCCGGGGACGTCGCCACGCAGACTCGCGAGACACTGGCGAAGATCGACGAGCTGCTGGCGCGCGCCGGCACCGACAAGTCGCGCCTGCTGACGGCAGAGGTCTGGATCACCTCCATGGCCGATTTTCCCGCCATGGACGCCGTCTGGAAGGACTGGGTCGCCCCCGGTAATCCGCCCACACGGTGCTGCTGCGCGGTAGAGCTGGGCGATACCGAGATGCGCGTCGAGATCATGGTGACCGCTGCTCTGGGCGATGTCGAGACGATCACCCACTGAGCACGCCCCCGACCGCCCCGGTGCTCAGGCCGCGGTATAGAGCCCCTCGATCTCGGCGGCGTATTTCGTCGTGATGTTGGCGCGGC
>CAZKSE010000157.1:0-9561 GCA_964555305.1 uncultured Rhodobacter sp.
CGCCCTGCGGGACAGGTCGGGCAGGGCGCGTCCCATGAACCGATCGGGCAGCTCGTGGATGCGATGGATCTCGCGCGCGGCATGCGCGCGGAGATCCGCAAGAGCTGGATTGCGTTCGCGAACCTTGAAGGCCATCGCGGTCACCCTTCACATCAGTCTCGGATCAAACCTGCGAACTGCCGCCGAGATCCGATGCCGAGCTCGCCACCGTCGTGCCGGCGGCGACGGGCACCATCGGATCCGAGGCGGAGCCCCTCGCTGTCGCCTTCTGGATCGCCGCGCTTTGCTTGCTCTGCGAGCGCAGCGCGCTGACCACGCCCCAGACGATCGAGGTCGGCCAGATGATCAGGGCCGCGAGGCCGATCGTCAGCGGCAGCAGGATGATGCTGAGAACGATCAGGACGAGCGCCGCAATCGGCGAGGTGTAGAGAAGCCCGATCGGGCCGAAGAAGAAGGTCAGCAGACCCGCAACGAGGGGCCTTTTGGCATCCTGGATATGGATAATGGTCGTCTGTGCATTGGACATGGTCATTCTTCCTTTTCAGTCTGGCGATCTGGTCGCCGGGATCACATTCTCGGCGAGGGCGTATCGTCCGCGCCCATGCCGGGCGCGTCGAACGGGTCGGTGATCTCACCGGACAGGTCAGGCGAATTGTCCTTCTCGAGCTGCGCCTTCAGGCCCTTCACGGTCTCCTCAAGCTCCGCCATGTAGATGCGGGCTGCGTAGAGATCGCGAGCCAGCCCAAGGATCAGTCCGTCCCTGGCATTGCCGCGGCAGGGCTCGTCGAACTGGGTGGTGTGGATCGCGCCCGCGGCATCCTGCACCACCTCGTATTGGTGATCATCGGTCTTCACGCGCAGGCGTTCTGCGGGCAGGACGTCTCCGGTTGGCTTGTTCATCGTCAGCTCCTGTTCAGGGGGTCATGGCGAGCGAGGATTCCGGCTCGGCGGCGCGCAGCTTCTATTCAAGTTCCGCGATCCGGTCCCGCGCCTCATCGAGGTCATGGGCCAGACTTCCGACCAGGTTGTCGCCGGTCAGGTCCCGCCAGCGCTCGCCATGGCGGTTGGCGTAGAGGGCGCCGCTCGCCTCCTGGACGACCTCGTATTTGCCGTCGCCGGTCGAAACCCGCAGCCTGTCCGCCTGATCACCTATCTGCGCCATGCGCGCCTCCTGTCACTCTTTCGTTGCTCCGCCCGTGCTCACAAGCTCAGGGCATGCGCTTCCGGCGCGTCGAGAAGGCTCTTGGCGATCTCGAGTTGCCGCTCGATGCGCGGAAGGTTGTCGATATTCCGCATAGGAAGATTTTCGCACACGCGCACGAAGGCCCGGAGGAAATTTTCGCGCGCCTGGCGCGGTGAAAGCCCGCGGATCTCGACGCCGAGCCCTTCCATTTCCGGCGTATGTTCCCAGACGACGCGCTTCTGCTCGCTGAGCGCGGGCTCGTTGATCAGGGCCTCGCGTTCATCCATGCGGATACGCACATCGATCGACTTGATGATTTCCTTGGAGAGCCGCGCCGATTTCAGGCCGAACGCCAGATCGATGGCGGTCTGCGTCCCATCCTCGATGCGCTTGAATTCGGGCATCAGGGCCTTCAGTGGCGTCGCCATGTCGACGAGGTATCCTTCGGATCCGTCGTGCAGAAGGACCTTCAGTCCATCCTCGCAATGCTCGATGATGCCCTGCGCCTCCAGCCATTCGAGCATCAGGACCGAATGCTCGGTCACCGCGTAGAAATCGACATCGTCGCGGATCTGTCCGGCATAGCGGCAGGTTCGCGACAGGCCGGCCGCGATATCCCGGATACTGACATCCTGCGGATGAGGATCCAGTAGGGACCAGAAGCCGCCACTCGCAGTGGCGACCCAGGGGCCGCGCTCCAGGACCGGCGGCGGCGTCTCGAATTCCCAGTTCATGATATTTGATCCCCAATAAATTCGCACCATCATCGCGCGATTGTGTGAAAATCGCAACGGCCGGCAATCGTCAGAGCGCAGAATGATGTGGACAGGCGGCTTTGCGGGGAGTTTTCCTTGTGAAATGAATTGTGAAAAATATATACATCGAAGACGAACAGGGAGCAGAAAAAATGGCCCACTTCTACATTGCGAACACGCATTTCCACGATGCGATGATGGTCAATATGCTCGGCCGGCCGTATCGCTCGATCGCGGAGCACGATGCGGCGCTGACCGAGGCCATCTGCAAAGCTGTCGAGCGCAACGACGACCTCTGGATTCTCGGCAGCTTCGCCGCTCCGATGGGTGCCGATGAGCGCTCGAAGCTGGCCTGGACGCTTGCCCGTCTCCCGGGCCGCAAGCGCCTCGTCGCCGGCCCTCAGGATGGCAAGGAGGTTCGGAGCCTCGACTGGTATTCGACCCATGAGATGATTGAGGTGCAGGATGGCGATGCGCGCTTCTTCCTCTGCCATTACCCGCTCGCGGTCTGGAACGGCCAGCGGGCCGGGGTGCGACAGCTCTACGGTCACGTCCACCGTGGAATGCCGGGCAGCGCCAATTCGCTGAACGTGGGCATTGAGGAGATCGGCGCGACGCCAATCGGCCGGGAGCAGATCCTGGCGCGCATGGCGGATCTCGGCCGGGCGGAGCGCGCGCCGGAAGCAGCCTGACCCATTCATTGCGAATAATCGTCTTACAGCTTTCGGGTTGCCGGGCGATTATTTCGCAAAGAGGAGTTCCGCCATGAAACGACCCGCGCCCCTTCCCTTGCTCGACTGCTCCACCGGCCACCTTTCCGTCGCCACGCGCGAATTCATCGACAGGGAGGCTCGCGCCTGCCGGCTCGGCGTCATGACGCGCGCCGAAGGCTTCTTCGTCCCCGCCTATCTCGGCGAAAGCAGCGAAGAGTTCGTTCCTCCCGACTTGGCGCTGGTCACCCGCTTCGCCCGCGAGAACGCGTTCGACTACATCCTCTTCGATTGCGATGCCGACCGGATCGATGCGCTGCCCTGGTATGAGGACGGGGGCGCACCGGAGCCCGTATCGCTCGCCGCCATCGGCATGGTCGCGACGCGCGTGGAGAAGCCTATCGGCGGGCTGTTCATCGATGCTGTCGACCCGACCTCGATCCCCGAGGGCGGTCTGCGGCTTCCGGCGCCCGAGCAGGAGATCGGCGATGGTGACTACGTCATGAAGGACGGCATCGCCTGGTTCACGCTGGGCGAGGCTTCCGTCAGGCTATGGATGACCGAGGGCGAGGTCGGTGCGAAGATCCTGCCGCTGGGGCTTGAACTGGACGAGGCCCTTGCCGAGGTGACCGTTTCGCGCGAGGACCTGCGCGCGGCGCGTGCGGAGGTTGCGGCGGACGAGGGCGCGGAGCCAGCAGGCCCTTGATCGCGGGCATCGCGGCGTAGCCGCGGACAATCTTGGCGGGCGAAAGCTCGCGCGGTTCTATTTCCGCGCTTTCAATACATCATTTCCTGCGATAAACTATAGGAAATTCGCATGTGACGCGGGAGGCGAGGGCGCTTGCCGGCCTCGAACCTGCCCCCCCGGAGGCAGAGGCGTGATGGCGCTGAACGCGAGGCACACCGGACGAGTTTATTCCGCATTGGAGAGAAATGTGAGCGAGTTCCCCACGATCAAGATCTGGCGCGCCGATCCGCGCGCCGTCATCCCGACGCTCGCCACCGCGGGCGCGGCGGGCTTCGACCTGCACGCGGTTATGCCCGAAGGCGAGGATTTCGCGCTGCGCCCGGGCCGGCGCGCACTCATCCAGACCGGCCTGCACATGGCGATCCCGCCGGGTTGGGAGGTTCAGGTCCGCCCGCGTTCGGGCCTGGCCCACAAGCACGGCATCACCGTGCTGAACTCGCCCGGCACGATCGACAGCGACTACCGGGGTCCGGTCGGAGTGATCCTGATCAGTCATGGGGATGGCGATTTTCTCATCCGCACGGGCGACCGCATCGCGCAAGGCGTTCTCGCCCGCTGCGCCCCTCCGCGCTTCGAAGCGGTCGACAGCCTTGAGGCGCTCGAGGCCACCGAGCGCGGCGCGGGCGGCTTCGGCAGCACCGGGATCACTGCCGAGGGAGCGCGATGACCAGCGAAGAGCGGGAAGTGCGCAAATATCTGCAGTCGGCGCACGATCGCGGTGGCGGCTGGCAGATGGCAATGTTTATGATGGCGCGGCGCATCGAGGTCCTGCAGGACAAGTTGGAGCGCGCCGGCCTCTCCGTCCCCGAGCCGGCAGATGTAGCGAGGGACTGACGCGCAGCGAGGCGGTTCGATGTGCAATCTCTATGCGATGACCAAGGGGCCCGCCGCGATCCGGGCCTGGTTCAAGGCCGATACCGGCAGACTCGGCAATTTCGAGCCCTTGCCCGCGATCTTTCCCGACCAGATGGCGCCCGTGATCCGCCTCGATGATGGCGCGCCGGTCTGCGAGTTCTTGCGCTGGGGCTTTCCGCCGCCGCCCAAGGGTAACCGCCCGGTCACCAATGTGCGCAACACGGCCAGCTCCTTCTGGAAGCCCTGGCTGAAGCAGGGGCGGCGCTGCCTGGTCCTGGCAAGCTCATTCTGCGAATACGAGGACACCAAGCCGCGCAAGACGCCGACCTGGTTCGCGCTCGGCGAGGGCCGCCCGCTCTTCGCCTTTGCCGGGATCTGGCGGCCCTGGACCGGCCAGCGCACCGCCAAGGAAGACGAGGCCGAGCACCAGCTCTTCTCCTTCCTCACCTGCGAAGCGAATGCCGAGGTGGCGCCGATCCATCCGAAAGCCATGCCGGTGATCCTGAGGGATGCCGAGGAAGCCGATCTCTGGCTCAACGGACCGAGCGAGGCCGCGCTGTCTTTGCAGCGCCCCTTGCCCGACGGCTCGCTCGCGATTGTCGCCCGCGGCAAGCGCAGCGATGCCGCGCTGGAGACCGGCGCGTGAGTTCCTTGCCTTTTGGCATCTTTCCATTATATAAATGCCAAAGGAGGAAGGCCATGCAATTCGCATCCGTCCAGCCAGTGCTCGCGCGCCCGGATCTGCCGGCGATCACGGATGACGAGGCCGCCGCGCTAGCGCGCGCGACGGTCAACCTGTTCCGTGCCTGGCAGCTCACCGATGCGGAAGCGCGCACGCTCCTCGGCGACATGTCCCCGCGGACCTGGGCGCGGTGGAAGGCGGGAGATATCGGTCGCATCGACCGCGATCTCCGCGCGCGGATGGCGATCCTCATGGGGATCCACAAGGCGCTGCGCACCATCTTTACGGAACCGCAGCGGGGCTACGCCTGGATCCGCAAGCCCAACGCGGCTTTCGGTGGCCTGGCGGCGCTCGATGTCATGCTGCGCGGCGAAATCATCGACCTGATTGATCTGCGCAGCTACCTGGATGCCGAGCGGGGTGCCTGGTGACAGTTCCCGTCCGACGGGTCACCTGGGCGCGAACCATTCGCATCGTCCGGGCGATCCACCCTCCGATCGGAATTTTCGAGGATATCGCCGATCCCGCCGATTGGGAGGCGCTTGCATCGGCCGAGGCGAAGTTCGATCCCGCCTTGCGGCAAAGCATTGGCGATCTTTCCAAAGTGCCGGTTGCGCGGCGCGTATCGGGTCCGGGGGCGAGCTGGGTCATGGCGCCCTTCGTGCATTGCTCACCCCTCCGGCCCGGTCGGTTCTCGGATGGCAGCTTCGGGATCTACTATGCGGGTGACCGCAGCGATGTCGCGATCGCCGAAACCGTTCATCACCATGCGAGGTTCATGCGCGCCACCCGCGAGGAGCCCGGCTGGACCTCGCAGTTCCTCGAACTGGTCGGTTCGGCTGATACCGATTTTGACGACGCCGCCGGTCGCGCAGATCTGCTCCATCCGGACGACTACGGGCCGTCGCAGATCTTCGGCGCCGAGCGCCGCGCCGCCAGGTCGAACGGCATCGTCTGGCCGAGCGTGCGCTGTCCCGGCGGGCACTGCATCGGCGCCTTCTGGCCTGACGTGGTGCCGATCCCGCGCCCCGCTGGCCGCTACGCCTATCACTGGAACGGGGAGGCGGTGGACTTTGTCAAGAAGCTCGAAACGGGCGAAGTGATGACGGTTAGCTGAGCGCCACTCACGACGCGGGCGCGAGCCCGGCGGCGGGCGGCTCCGCCGCCTCGAGCAACCGGGCAAACTCGGCCGTCATCGGCTCGGTGAATACGCTTAGATCCTCACCATCGTGCCGCGCCGCGGGGATCGCGATCCATTCGGCGCGGGCCAGAGCCGAGGGCAGGAGGCCGATGGCGCGATGGCCGACGTTGCCGAGGGCCTCGGATTGCAGCAGGTCTGACATGTGAAAGGCCTCCACCCCTTCGCGCGCGAAGTGCCGGAAATCCTCCAGGCGATTGTGCGGTTTCAGACCAAGGCCCTCCTCCGACCATGGCGGATCGATGATCTCGAGGTCGGGGACATGCAGGACGAGCAACTGGCCGGGCATCGACCAGCCCGCCGGCCGGAAGACCTCGCCGCCCGTCGGGTCGCGATCGCAGGCGATCTGCCAGACCCCGTCCTCGGGCAGGCCATAGCCGAGATCGCGGGCAATCCAGTCGACGAGATCGGCATGCCGAGGCCAGCCGGGCAGGTTGCGCCAGGAGGTCGGCCGGCGACCATCGGACTCGACATCGAGATCCTCCCAGCTCGCGCCGCAGCGTTCGAGCGCCCAGGTCATGATCGGGTCGCCGGGCTCGGTCGGGCGTAGACCGTCTTCCAGAAGATAGTCGCGCGGCACCGAGAGCAGGCGGATCACGCCGGCACGCGGGATGTAGCTCTGAGCGACCGATGGCGTTTCAGCAGCCCAGAAGACGCCGTCGTAGCCGCCACCCCGAAGCGGCCCGTCGAGGCGCTCGCAGGTGCCGTGAAAGACGAGACCGGCGGCGCGCAGGTCGTCGAAATCCCGCGCTGCGGCGAGGATCCCGAGGATTGCCCGGCACCCCTCGTCGCTCGAGGCCGCGGCGATATAGGCCTTCCCTTCCGTTGCCGTCTCCGCGTCCCGCATCGCCGCCTCCCGTGCTCCATCCATTATCGGCCAGGCGGCCGAAAAGCGAAAGCGAAGCGCTATTCGCCGAGATCGGAAATCTCGTGGAACCGCTCATCGGGGATCGATCGGGGATAGGTGGTGAAAAGCGCCTGGATATCGCGCATCACCTGCCCTGGCGCATGCATCTCCGCCATCAGTTCGGACTGCGCGCGCCGCAGGGCCCGGCCCATGTCCGACGCCACGGTCGCGGCGCGAATGCCGTGCACGACGCCCCGCTCGTCGCTCAGGATAAAGGAGAAGGCGTCGTGATCCTCGCGCTCCATCGGCGGCATCAGGGGTTCACCGGACCGGCGCGCGGCCGCCGCGAACCAGACCAGGTCGAATTGCAGGTCGCGGAAGTCGAGGCTCACCAGCATGAAGCTGCGCTCGCGCGCCAGGCGCATGCGCGCCGGGCCCCGGAAGGTTCCGACATCGCTCTCGCGAAAGCCGGGCGCGGCAACGACAAAGGCCTTCATGGGCAGATTCATGAAGCCCCAAGATCCGCTGGCAAGGGCCATGCGAAGGGCGCCCATGAACTCCGCGGGCAAGGGGTGGCCCTCGGCTACGACGATTGCGCCGTCCTCATTTCCGGTTTACGACATGACCTGCGCTTCCTTGTCCACATGAAAGCCACGACAACACGCCCGCGGCGAACTACAGATGATTGATATTGCCATTCCGGCTTGCGAAAATGATACACCGAACTTGAACAAGGAGAAAGACCCGCATGAAACCCATGACCCGCCCGCAGCTGATCGCAGCCATCGCCGACGAGATGGGCGCGACCCGCAAGGAGGCCGGCGCCGCGCTTGATGCGCTGACCGCCGTAATCGCCCGTGAGGTCGTCGGCGGCACGCCCGTGACGCTTCCGGGCATCGGTAAGATCGCCCTGCGCAGCCGCCCGGAGCGCCAGGTCCGCAATCCTGCAACCGGCGAGACCCTGACCAAGCCCGCCGACAAGGCGATCAAGTTCACCCCCGCCAAGGCCCTGAAGGACGCCGCGCAGGGCTGATCGAGCGCTCGGGCAACCGCCTGTAACGCCCTGGCTCAGCAGCAGCCGAGCTGGGGCGTTTCTTCGCTTGAGGACTGAACCGGCCGGGACTGCGCCGCGCCGGCGGATTCGCGAAGCGCATCGAGGCAGGGAAGATTGTCATCCAGCGACTCCCAGCCCGTCATTCGCACGCAATGGGCATCTCCGGTTTCAATCTCGACGACGATATCGCCGACCGAGGTTGAGCGCGGCCTTTCCTGAAAGAGCTGACCCTCGATGCGCGTGTGCCACCGACCTCCGCACGAGTTGGTCACGTTATAGAGTGCATCCAGGCTTGGCTGCCGGCCGATCAACACAAGCTCAAAGAGATTTTCGCGCACGGCATCACCGACATCGCCTGTGAAAAATGCCTTTCGGAAAGGGCTATCGTCGCCTTCGAGACGGTGCGTCACCGGCTTTGAAAGGTGGAAAAGAGCATATTCCGGCAATGCAGCCTCCTTCCGAAGTGTCTACGGGGAGGATACACTGGGTCTGTGAAAAATTGGTCACCCAATGAGCGTTGCGGGAGGCGCTTACAAGCATTCGCGGGAAAGCCCCGTATTTCAATGCGGGGATGAGAGCGCTCCGCGAAGCGGCGATCTCCTGTCGGGACTTGTCCCGGCTGTGCGAAAATTGTAAAATGTTCGCATGGAGATCGAAAGCCGCCGCCACTGCCGTTTCGCCCTCGGCTACCACTTCGTCTTCGTGACGAAGAGGCGCCGGCGAATTTTTCACGGCAAGGTGGAGGCGGCGCTCAAACGTGTTCTGTGCGAGGTTTCTCTCGCCTGCGGCTACGGCCTGGAGCTCGCCGGCGTCGACCACGACCATGTCCATGTCTTCGTTACCGCCCCACCGTCAGTGGGGCCCTCCGAGATTGCGCACAGGATCAAGGGCGCGAGTGCGCGCCGCCTGCGCCAGATCTTTCCGTGGATCGGGCGGCGCACCGGCGGGGCGCTCTGGTCGCCCAGCTATTTCGTCGCCTCTGTCGGGGCGATCTCGGAAGGCGCCGTGCGCCGCTACATCGCGGCGCAAGGGGAGCCTGCATGAAGCGGCCCCGGGCGAAGCGCGTGAAAAAGCCGCGTCATGGGGGCGAGATCCGGGCCTGGCTCTTCGGGCTGCGGCTCAACCAGGACGTGACGCGCCTGCACGAGGCGCTCGATATCGCTTGCGCACTACGCAACGACATCGCCGCGCAACGGATCGAGAACGGTCGGGCGATCGGCGAGGCGAAGCGCGAGGGGCGAGAGCTGCCGCCGCGCCTGACGAAGCGCGATCAGGAGATGTATCTGGCCGAGCGCCGGCGGCGCGAGCCCGGCTTCGCGGGCAGGCTCCACAGCCTGGTTGTGAAAAACATCGCCGACCGGATCGACGAGGGCTGGAAGCGGTTCTGGGAAGCGCGCGCCGACGGCCGCGTTGCCGTGGCGCCGCCGCGTCCGATCCTGCGCAAGCGGTATCGATCCCTGACCTATCCGCAATACCGGTCATCCCCATGCGCAAAACCCGGAAGCTACGGGTCGCCGTTGACCGCAGGC
>CAZKSE010000158.1:0-9554 GCA_964555305.1 uncultured Rhodobacter sp.
CGACAAGGATCAGGAAGAGGCTGATCTGTGGTTCCTGCCCGGCCCAGTGGAGGAGGAGCCGGATTTCCTCCCGCCGGGCCCGCGCGCGGAGCCGGGGGTCGCGGAAGCGCTCGCGCCCTGGGCGGCGGCCGAAGCCGGCGCGGCACGCGGGCTTGCGCAGCTCACTTGGCGCCTCGGTATGCTCGATGCGCGCCTGGCGCACGGCCCGGCCGGATGGCGGCACCGTCTGGCGCTGATGGAGGCGGCCGAACTGAGCTGGCTCGCGGGCGACCGGCTCGGTGCGGACCGGGTCGCACTCTGGGTGGCGCAACGCGTGTCGTCCCTGCAGGATGACGCGCAGGCCTTGGCGCGCGCGGCCTGGGCCTTTCGACGGCTCAGCGAGGGGCCGGGGCCGGAGGCGGATCTCGCGGCCTTTCTCGGCCGGCACGAGACCGAGGAGGCCGAGGATGGCGAGGCGCTGACCGACCGGCTGGCGGCCTGGAGCGAGACGATGCAGGGCGCCGCGGATCTCCACCCGGTGACTCGGGCCGCGCTCGGCTATGCGAGCTGGAGCCTCGCCGGTCTCGATCGTGGGGCGGCCGGACGCATGGAGGCGGCCGTGGTCGCCGCGCGGCTCGCGCGCCCGGAAGGCGCGCGCGGCCTGCATTTCGTTCCGCTCGGGCTCGGCGGGGCAGGGGAAGGGCTGCGCGCGTCAGGCGCGCCACCTGATCGCCTGGCGCGCTGGATCACCGGGGCGGAGGCGGCGACGATCGCCGCCCTGCGCCATCTCGACGCGCTGTCGGATTGGGAGAGCGCCGCGCGCGAGGCGATCTCGGGGCTCTCGGGCCGCACGCCGCCGCGCCTGGTCGCGGCCTTCGTCGAATGGCCGCTCGTCTCCGCGCCGATGGCCGAGGAGCTCGCGGGCGTCAGCCGGGCAAGCGTGCATCGCGGGCTGAACCTGCTTTCCGACCAGGGTCTCATCCGCGAGATCACGGGGCAGGGGAGGTTCCGGTTCTGGAGGGCGCAGTTGGCCGGGCGGCGGTTGCAGCCTGTGTGAGGCGCGGCTAAGGCAAACCAGCGATCGACTTCCCGTGTCGGTCGAGAAACTCCGCGACTTCATCCAGCATCTCTGTCAGCGGGACGGTGCCGAGGACGCTTAGCTTCATATCGGGTCGACCGAAGAGCGCAATGCTGAACTTCTTCGGGTTGTGTCGCGAAGAATAGATGATCCCATCCGGCTGCTCGGGATGGTGGAAGAGCGCGTCCGACCAGAGCCCGCAGGGGTCGTATGGGCCAGTGGAAAGCGCGGCCGTCGTTCCGAGCCGAGAAAGGCCGGAGCCTGTCGCATCAACCAGCCGCAGATCTTTGTTTGCGAGGAGTTCCGAGTAGCTGCGAGCGGCAATTTCCGACCAGTCGACCATCAGGCGGGAGGGGTTTCGGAGCAGGGTTTCCACAAAGGCGCCATCGGGCATTTCCGCCGCGTAAAGAACACCAAATGCGCCAGTATTAGAGTCGAAGCGGAATGCCGGCGGCTTGCCGGCGCCAGGGCCGAAAAAGACAGGAGAGTGAATTGACCGATGAACCCGATGCAGCGGCCAGGATTCCGGCCTTTCCAACAAAGGTAGTGGCCTATCGTGCAAATCAAGGGGTGGCGGGATCTCTTCCCCGGTCGGGCCTCGCCTCTGGCTCATGCGAACCCGTCAGCTTCGGCTTGGGCGAGATAGCGTTTCACCACCGCCTCGTCGCCCTGCCGGATCGCGTCGAGAAGCGAGCGGCCGCCGAGTGCCGCGTCTTCCGCCAGAAGAAGATCGAGGATCGCCCAAGGATCCATTTCGCGATGCGCGAGCAGGACCTGCTCGAGAAGTGTCATCGTTTCGCCGTCCTGGAACTGCAACGCGGGATAGGCCCAATCCGAGGCGCGACGCAGCGCCAGAAGCCGCCCTGCCTTTCGCCGCTTGTCGACCGCCTGGCGCGAGATGCCGAGGAGGTAGGCCACCCGGTTGCTCGAGAGGATCTCGCCAGCCCTTTCGAGCAGCAGCTGGCGATGCGCCACGGACCGAGCGACAGCGCCTGCGAACGGGTCCTCCTGAGCTGTAGCCTCTGGCACGGGAATCCCGCTGAGGGTGCGCACTAGAGCCCCATGATCGGTCGGGGAGGCCAGTGCAGCGACAAGGGCGTCTGCGGAGATGTCCTTCACCGCGCTGCAGGTGGCGCGGAAGGCGCGAAGCAGCAGCGCAAGCCGCGCATCGTCCAGCCTTGGCGGCACGCCTTCCTCGGCCTCGTTCCCCGCGCGTTCGAACGAGCGCAGTGTGACGTCTTTGCCCACTAGGATTGCCTGCAGCACCTCCTCGGGAATGTCGCTAACCAGATCCTCAATGCCTGAGGTGGCGCGGTGAACGAACGCCTGCCGCGTGTTCGTGACGTCCCTGAGATTGCGCTTGCCTGACCGTGGATTGGTTGTGGCCACGATCCCCTCCCGAGGTTGCTATCGGGTAAGATAAGTTGAATGGTGACGTAAAGCAACCGACAGGCGGGATTGCGATGAGCGGACGTCAGACACCACCAAGCAGAACATCGACCGCGCGGGTGATCGCGTCGCCCTGCACCGCGGCGGATCCGGCGCGGCGCAGGCTGTTGCGCCGCACGGAGGCGATCAGCCGTGTGGCGAGAACCTGCTCGCGGCCCTCGAAACGGATCAGGGGATTCAGCATCGGGACGGCGGGATAGTCGCTGAGGAGCGGGATGACCACGACCGCCGGATCCGGCGGCAGGAGTTCGCTCTCCACGACGACCATGGCTAGATCGCCATGCGTCACGATGTCGAAACGGTTCAGTCTTTCCACGTCGAACCTGCCGGTCCGGCCATGATATCGGCGAGCGGATGGCCGTGGCGCTCGTGCCATTCCGCCTGCGCGGCGAACGTGGCCGCGTTCTCCTCTTGCCACCGGCGCTGGCGCGCTTCCGCGACCGCCCGGCGCAGCGCATCCTCGGCCACCGCCGAGACGCTGATGCGCAGTTCGCGCGCAGCATTCAGCGTGTCCTTGTCGAGGCTCACCGATGTCTTCAGCTTCACGCTCTCTGCCATGGTTGCCTCCGGGCTACCGAAAAACCATACCGCTCATCTTACCGATCGGTCAACGCCCGGCTTGTGGGATTGCGCGGCGAGGCCGCGTCGGAATCGCCATCCTCGGTTGCGCAGGCGCTCAGAGCTTGGTGTCGTAACCGATGCGCTCCGCGGCCTCGACAACGCTCCCGGCGACGCGAGGATGCGCGAGAGGCAGGGAAATCAGCGGGCGCGCCGGCATGGCGGTTGCGCCAAGCTCGTAGATCGCAAGCGCGCAATCGCTGCCACCGGACATCGAGGACCGGTATCGCAACCCATCGACCTTCGAATAATAGGCGGCGTAGAAATCCCGGCTCCAGTTCCGCGCCGTCGCACGCTTTCCGGACGACAGGGCCGCGGAGGCGCCGACTTTCGTGGCCCAGTGCGCGGTGAGATCGAGGAGCGGCAAGTCGCGCTCCAGCGCGAAGATGCTGACGGTGGGTTCTTCGTTGTGCAGGTCGATCAGGCGGGAGTCCTGGAACACCTCCGCAAGCGCGGTCGTCAGAGCCATGGGGCTCTTCTCGACAGCATAGAGAATGCCGCGCGGGCCCGACACCGGAGCGCCGCCCGGGCCTGGCAGGTGGTGATCGAAGCGCGAGCTCGTCGGTCCGAAATAGCGGAACTGCGCGAAACCTGAGGGATGGGGAGAGCCCTGGAACCAAACGCGGAGGAGCCGCGTGCCTGCCGCGAGGCGGTGGATCTCGGGAACGATCCGCTTCAGGGCGTCGGGCCCGGGCGATGGGGGCGGGTCCTCGGCCATTGCGTTTGCGCGGATCAGAGACCCGCGATGATCCTGGCGATGGGCGCCGGATCGCCGCCGGCCGCAAGCCAGTCGCACGGAGAGGCGCCGTCGATCTCGTCATTGGGCAACTCGAAAACGCGCGCCACCGTCGCCGCCGGCAGGTGCCGTCGTGCGGCTCCGAGGATTTCGGCCAGATGCGGCAGCTCGCCGCTCTCGGTTACCTGGAAGCGCGGGACAAGCCAGCCCTTGCCGCGCGGCCGCCGCACGGCGATGAGGGTGCCCTCCTTGATCCGCTGCCGCAGCCGGCTCGGATCCACGCCGAACCTCTGGGCCGCGTCCGCAAGGGGAATGGCCTCGGCCACGATCCGGGCGTGATGTCCCGTGCCGCGGATGGCCGTTGGGCTGCGCATCAGATCTTCGGTCGATGCCGGGCGGGAGGTGTCGATCCCGAACTCCGCCAGTGTCTCGCGGTCACGCTCGCCGATCGAGGCCGCCTCGACATCGCGCGTTGCGGCGCGCTCGACGATCTCGGCGGCGAGGTGCAGCGCAGTTTCAGCGAGCACGGAATGCTGCGCATCGCCGAGCGCTCGGTCGATGACGCGGATATCCTCGCCGACGCGCGCGGCGCGCTGGCGGCCGAGTGCGCTCCCGGCGCTGGTCAGGGCGAGAATAGTCATCCTGGATTCCTTTCCTCTGCCAAACATAATTCGTGAGCAATCGTTAGTCAACAACGTGAGCTTTGGGAGCGCCAAGGCAAAGTATTGGAGCGCCATGACCGCTTCCGGGTCTCGCGGCCGAGAGGCAAGGTTCGCATGCGGCGCGGCGCCGGCCCGGGAATCCCGGACGGAAGTAGGAGTTTTCCCATTGTGAAAGAGCGATGCGCAACTGATCGCAAAGAGGGAGGCCGTGAACCGCTGCGGGAAAGAACGATGGGCCAGAACTGGAACTCCAGTGCTGAAGAACGACTGATCCGGCACGCCCGCAGGCTTTTGAAGCTCGCCCTGTCGCATACCAGCCTTAAATCCAGCCCGCTGGCCTATCTTCCCGCTCTCGACGCCCTGCGCAGCCTGGACGAGCATCTCGAGGCGCCCCTGACCCGGCGAGCGAAGGTTCGGCATGTGCTCGATGCGGCCCGCCATGCGATGCGAATGACCTGGATGACCTCGAACATCAGGGACATCCCGGTCCTGTCCGCATGGTTCATCCTGGTCCTGTCGCGCATCGAGGTCCGCGCTCTCGGTGGTGTCGAGACGATCCTCCTACGACCAGAGCACGCGCGTTCGACCGGCGCGGCAGGCAAGTCGAGCGGCGAGGCCGGCGTTGCGACGCCAACCTGCAACTCATTCTGAAGCCGGTTTACTTACGGAAACTTACGCACTATATATTCGTAAGGTTGAAGTTGGAGGCCAATCATGGCGGCTGTAGAGCGAGCGCGTTTCTTCGATCAGACCGGGCGGATCATGGCCCCTGCAGCCTTGCTTGAGGCGCCCGCCGAACCCCGAAAGGCCGGTGTCGGCGGCGCACGTCTTGCAGCAGAGCTTCAAGACAAGCTCGATCGCCTGCCGGAGCATATCCAGGCAAGCCTCATGCGCTGCATGATCGAGGCACTGGGCGCGACGTCCGATCGTCTCGCCGCCGAAGCCTCGCGGGCGGAGCCGATCAGCGCGGGCGAGCGGGCGGCGCTGGAGAGGCTTGGGATCGATCCGGATACGCCAGCATCGGTTGAGCCTGCTGCGCGCGCCACCGTTCTGAGATCCTCGCTTCTCGCCGCTTCGGCGCCACTCAAGGAGGTGGCCGATCGGGTAGGGGTTTCAGATGCACGACTGCGCCAGAGAATCGGGGAGGGAAGCCTTCTCGCGATCAAGGGTGTTCGCGGCTGGCTGATCCCGCTCTTCCAGTTTCCGGAGGGCCGCGAAGTGCCGGGCCTTGGCCGGGTTCTCCGGGCGATCCGGCCGGACGCTTCCGTGGCTCTCAAGGCGAGCTTCCTGACCACCCCGCAGCCCGAACTTGCGGACGAGGCGGACGCCCTGCTCGCGCCGCTTGACTGGCTGACGCAAGGTCGCGAGCTCGGACCGGTCCTCGAGGCCGCGCGAGAGCTTTGATGAAGGGGCCCGATCTCGACGAGATCGAGCAGAAGCTCCCCTTGCCGCAGCCGGGTGCCCCGCTGCCAGCGTTGCTGCCGGAGGATATCCTGACGCTCGGCGCCGGCACCGCAATGGGGCGCATCTTTTGCCGCGGCGGTCCGTATCCGACAGGGTGGGATGCCTTCCGGTCTTTCGGCCCCACCGGCAGCCGTTTCGATCCCCATCTTGCTGACGCATCGGGGGCGCCCTGCGAGGGGTCTCGCGGGGTGATGTATCTCGCCTACCGAGGCCGGCGCGACGCCCTGACCACCTGCCTGGCCGAGTTCTTCCAGCGCGCTGAGATGATCGACAGGCGCGGCAAGGATCCCTGGTTTGCGAGCTTCGACCTGGCTCGGCCTGTGCGACTTCTCGACCTGCACGGGCTCTGGACCAGCCGGGCGGGGATTTCGACAGCGATCGCGAGCGGTCCGAAATACCGCTCGCAGCATTGGGCGCGAGAGATCTACGCCCAGTATCCGGATCTCGACGGGATCGCATATCCTTCCTCGATGGCGGGGCACGGCGAGGCGGTCGCACTCTTCGAGCGCGCCACGGATGCGCTCCCGGCGAACCCGGAGTTTCACCGCGCACTGGCCGATCCGGTTCTCCATGCCGCGATCACGAGATCCGCCGAGTTGCTCGGGAAAGGGCTGGACGGCTGACCTTGGCCGCGCGGAGCCGACTGGCGGCTTGCCGACTGTCCCGATTGATTGCTTTTTCACAAGCCCCTATACTGGGAGGCGAAGAGATGGTGCGGCGACGCGCCATCCAGGAGGAGCGGCGGTGCCGAGCTACTACCCGGGGGAGATGATGGCCGCGGCCGCCATCGAGGCGGAAGCCGCGCTTCAGCGCGCCGCGGCGCGCATGGCGCGCCAGACCCTGGGCAACATGCTGCATCTCGACCCGACAGCAGCTGATCCCTTCGGCGGAAAGGAGCGCCTGCGCCGGCGCCTCGAGGCCAGCTACCGGCAGTTGCTCAGCGCCGACAGCTGAGAGGGCAGGGGCCCCGGCGTGCAAGTCCGGCAATCACCAACGATGAAGGCGACCTGAAATGCGAACCATTCTGCTTTCTTCCACTCTGCTCCTGGCCGCCTGCCAGGCTCCCGCCTCCGAGCATGCCGATGACACCTGCGGCGCCGCCGGCCTCCAGCACCTCGTCGGTCAGCCGGCCGCGGAAGCGGAGGGCGTGAGCGCGCCGGACGGCGTGCGCATCTTCGGACCGGACCAGGCGGTCACCATGGACTACCGGGAGAGGCGGCTGAACATCGAGCTCGATGGCAACGACCGGATCTTGCGGGTTTTCTGCGGGTAGCCTACGGGCACCAGACCTTCAGCCGCACGGCTCATCGTCAGCTTGCCTAACTGAGCGATATGCCGCTTTCACTGCTTGACCGCGGGAACGACTTTCTTGCTCCGGTGTTTGGTTGCTTAGTGCCAGCTCCGAGTTTCGGTTTCCTTGCTGTAGAAAGAGTTCCCATGTTGAAGGTCGCAAAGGCCGGCATCGCTGAGAAATTGAGCGCCAACCATCGAACAGTTCTCCTCGCCGAAGATGACCCCTCGGTCCGCGCTTTCGCGATCCGGTGTCTTGAAGCCACAGGGTATCGAGTCATCGCTGCTGAGAACGGCGATGAGGCACTCGACCTCATCAAGACGCACATTCACATCGATCTCCTTTTCACGGATATCATGATGCCGGGCAAACTGTGCGGATGGGGTCTGGCGCGCGCAGCGCGCCGCATGCTTCCTGATCTTCCGGTGGTCTTCGCCTCGGGCTACACCGGCGAGGCCTTGACGGCTGGCGAGAATTTACCGGCACGGTCAATCTTTCTTGCCAAGCCATATCGCCTGGCCGCGCTTCGCACCAGCCTTAAGGCGGCGCTGGCGACCTCGGCGCCAGCGGTTCTCTAATCTGAATCGCGCGGAGGTCGACGCGATCGACCAAGCGTCAGCTTGTGGCATACTTCCTTGTGCTCGGGTGGATACAATCACTCCCAGAACCGATGGCTCAACCCAAGTCGTAGGCCATTTCCACCTTTCGCGGTTCCATCGTATTCTGTGAAAAAGCGATAATACACGGAGGGAACATGTCCGGACTGCCCGCCACCTGGTCGAAGTCGACCGGCCGCCTTCGCTTGCGCCTCGGCATCTTCGAGGACGAGATCCCGGCCGATCTGCTGGCCGATTTCGAGCTCGACCGCGCTTTCACCCCGGCGCCTCTCGTCGCGTGGTTCCGCCAGGCGCTCGACCGGCTTCAGGCGCTGCCGGAATTCGCCGCCGTGCCGATGAATCCCGATGTGGTGCGCCTCGGCGCGCAGCGCGACGAGGCGGAGGTCCATGTCCTCCTTTGCTCGCGCGCCAGCATGGATATCGCCTTCGGCATGGAGGGTGCACTCGGCGTGCATCTCGTCTCGACCCCGGACGGCGATCCGTTTGGCGAGGAGAGCGCGATCGCCCGCGAATACCGCGTCGCCATCGTCTGCGACCGCGACGAGTTCCTGGAGCGGCTTGCCGATCTGGCCCAGGGCGACGTCAACCCGGCGCGATATCTCGACGAGTATCTGTGCGCCTGGGCCAACACGCTCTTTCATGAGCTGGAGCACGTTCGCCTCTTCGCGGAGAACGCGGCCCTCGCCCGGCCGAGCGACATCGAGAGCCTCTCGGATGCCGGCGAAATCGACCACGACATCTTCGACGTCTCCACCGGCTACGGCATCCGCCCGCTCGAGATCGAGGGCAGGGCGGTCTGGGCTGATGATTGCGACGAGGCGCGCGAGATGATGGAGAGCTTCGTCGAGGAGGGTGGGCGCGCACTGATGGCGCGGGTGCTGCACGGCGACTGCGCGGCGATGAAGCTGATCGAGGCCTTCGGCGTGGAGCGGGAGATCGAAGACCTGCTGCGCGCCCCGGACTGCCTCCAGCCCTGAGCGCTCCCCCGGGCGGAATTAACTTGTAACTAATTTTTTCGCACGTTATTATCGCTGCGAATAATGGAACACATTTCATGGCAACCTGGACCATCACCACCGAGTGGAGGGATTTCCCCGGCGACACGCGCGCCGAGGGTCAGGTCTTCGCGATCGGTGACGTGCATGGCCGCGCCGATCTGCTCGACGGTCTTCTGGCCCATATCGGCGGCTTGCCCGCGCCCGACGCGGCGATGCCGTGCGCGCTGGTCTTCCTTGGCGACCTCATTGACCGCGGGCCCGAGAACCTGCGTGCGATCCGGCTTGCCATGGGCGCGACGCTCGGCGACCGACCGGCGATTGTCCTGCCCGGCAACCACGAGGGCATGCTTCTCGACGGGCTCGACAGCCCGACCGAGAGCGGCGCCTTTCATATGTGGTATGAAAACGGCGGGCATGCGGTTCTCGATGAGATCCCGACGCGCAAAGCGCAGTCGATCGATGAGCTGCGCGACGTGTTGCGTGAGGCGCTTCCCGATGGCTTCCTCGAGCACCTGAGGCAGGCGCGCAGCCACCACGGATCGGGCGATCTGCTCTTCGTCCATGCCGGTATCGTTCCGCCGGCACTTCGTGCGAAAAGCTGGTGTCCGATGGAGGCTGGCGGCCGCGATGCGTTCCTCGCCCAACCCCTGACCGACGCCGTG
>CAZKSE010000159.1:0-9545 GCA_964555305.1 uncultured Rhodobacter sp.
CGATCCAGACCCTCAAAGACATCAAGGTGGTCGTCCTCGACAAGACCGGCACGATTACCAGAGGCAAGCCCGCGCTGACCGATGTCCATGCCCTGCCGGGATTCGATGAGGAGCGCGTGCTGCGCGCCGCCGCCGCGGTCGAGGCGGGCTCCGAGCATCCGCTGGCGCAGGCCATCGTGACCGGCGCGCGTGAGCGCGGGCTGGAAGTGCCCGAAGTAACACGGTTCAAGTCGATTACTGCGCGCGGTGTGCAGGGCGAGGTCGACAATGAGACCGTGCGGGTGGGCAGCCGGCGGCTCCTGAACGAGGCCGGGATCGCGCCCGATGCGCTGGAAGAGCGGCTGGTCGCGCTGGAGACCGAGGGCAAGACCGCAATGCTGGTCGCCATCGGTGACCAGGCGGCGGGGCTCGTCGCTGTGGCGGATACGGTGAAGGAAGACTCGAAAGCTGCCATAGCCGCGATGCACGATCTGGGGATCCATGTCGTCATGGTCACGGGCGACAACGAGCGCACCGCGAAATACGTCGCCGCACAGGTCGGGCTCGACGAGGTGATGGCCGGGGTGCTGCCTGAGGGCAAGGTCGAGGCGATCCGGGAGTTGCAGGACAAGCACGGCCAGCACGTCGCCATGGTCGGCGACGGGATCAACGACGCGCCGGCGCTGAAACAGGCCAATGTCGGCATTGCTATCGGCGCAGGTGCCGATGTCGCGATCGAGGCCGCCGACGTGACCTTGGTCACGGGCGAGCTGACCAAGGTGGTCGAGGCGATCCGGCTATCGAAATCCACCTTCCGCAAGATCGTCGAGAACCTCTTCTGGGCCTGGTTCTACAACGTGGCGGCCATCCCGATCGCCGCCGTGGGGCTGCTACACCCGATGATCGGGGTGATCGCCATGACAGTCAGTTCACTTTCGGTGATCGGCAACTCGCTGCTGCTCAAGCGCGCGAAACTGGAGGTCCGGAAATGACAGAACATCCGAAACCGGCACCGTCCGTGGGCCGCGGGATCGCGGGTCTTCTGCGCTCCCCGGTCGGATTGGCGATCTGCATCGTGCTCGCCGGTACGGGGCTCGCGCTCGCCTTCGAACACCGAGTGCACCTGCTGGCCAGCTTGCCGCTTCTGTTGCCGCTCGCGATCTGCCTGGCAATGCATTTCTTCATGCATCGCGGCCATGGCAGCGGCCGACACTGAAGCGGCGGCCCACGGCATGGCACCGAACACGCCTCGCCGAAGACCCACGGAGATAGACAGGATGAACACGAAGATGACAATCACCCGCCGCAGTATCGTGATCGCTTCCGGGATCGGGGCCCTCGGCCTTGGCGGGGTCCTGGCGCTCGGCGTGGTCGCCGATGCCAGCGCCGAGACGCCGCTCGCGGAGTTGCTCGCGCGCACCCATGTCCACGGGCTGGCGGTTGACCGGTTGGACCCGAACCGGCTGCTGATTGCGACGCATCACGGCCTCCACGCCCTCAATCTCGAAAGCGGGCTTGCCGTGCAGGTCTCGAACCACAGCGATGACCTGATGGGTTTCGTCGCCGACCCCTCGGAACCCGCGGCCTTCCTCGCCAGCGGGCACCCCGCGCGGGGCGGCAATCTGGGCGTCATCGCCAGTTCCGACGGTGGCGAGAGCTGGGTGAAGCTTTCGGACGGCGTGAACGGGCCGGTGGACTTCCATCAGATGGACATCAGCAAGGCCGATCCCGCCGTGGTCTGGGGCAACCATGGTGGGCTCCAGCGCAGTCGCGACGGCGGTCGGACCTGGGAGCGGGTGGCCGACGCGCCGGCCGGGCTGATCGACATCGCCGCCTCGGCGCATGATCCCGACCGGCTCTACGCCGCGACCGAGGCCGGGCTTTTTGTGAGCGAGGCCGATGCGCGGGACTGGCAGCGCGTGCACCGCGCGCAGGCGCCGGTGAGCTTTGTCGAGGTGACGGCGGACGGCATCCTTCATGCCTTCATCCTCGGCGAGGGGCTCGTCCGCCGGGCCGAGGACGGCGATGCGTGGGAGCGGCTCCATCCCGGTTTCCAGGATAGGTTCCTGCTCTATTTCGCCGTCGATCCGCAGGCGCCCGACCGGGTCTTTGCCGCGACCCAGCACGGCGAGGTTCTCGCCTCCGAAGACGGTGGGCGTAACTGGCGCCAGCTGGGCATCGAATGACCCTGCCGCGCGCGGCTGAATGCCGCGCAAGGCCTCCACGAACAACCCCGAAGAATGGAGAACCACAATGGCAACCGGAACCACACTGACCGGCCTTCTTGCCGGGATCGCCCTTTTCGCGATGAGCCTGAGCGCCACGGCTCAGACCACTGATGACGACCACGCGGCGCACCACCCCGAGGTCGAGGCGACCACGCCCGAGGCGGACGCAACCGGCGCCGACACGCCGATGATGCCGGGCATGATGGGCATGATGACGCCCGAGATGATGCAGATGATGATGCGCATGATGGGCGAAGGCGGCGGACCCGGGATGATGGGCGGCATGCGCGTTGGCCCGATGGAGGAGGGGATGCCGGGTCGCGGCATGATGGGACTCGGCATGATGGGCCAAGGGATGATGGGCGGCGGCATGATGGAGGGCATGCCGATGGGTCCGATGATGCGCGGCGGCCATGGGCATATGGGCGGCCACGCCCTCGGCCCCGGCGCGCTTTACGGCATGCCGGACGGCGCACCCACCGAAATGACGCCGGCCCGCGTCGAGGCCTTCCTCTCGCATCTGCTCGAACGTCACGGCAACCCGCGCCTCGAGATCGGCGAGATCATCGAGGCCGAGGACGGCAGCATCGTTGCGGAAATCGTGACGGTGGACGGCTCGCTCGTCCAGCGCCTCTCGTTCAACCGATATCCGGGCCTCTTCCGTCAGATCGACTGAACTTGTTCGACGCGTCCGCCGGCAGCTTGCTGCCGGCGGCTCCACACACCTGGAAGGAGACGACCATGATGGACGGATCGGGAATGATGCATGGCTGGGGCTTGGGGCTACACTGGATCTGGATGATCCTGATCCTCGCGCTTCTTGTCCTCGCGATCGCCGCGCTGATCAAATACCTGATGAAATGAACGAAAGGGAACAGACCATGAGCTACACACATGACCGGATCATCGAAGATGCCTCGATCGACGACGTGGACGCGCGCGTTCGGGCCGCCCTCGCCGAGCGCGGCTTCGGGGTTCTGACCGAGATCGACGTCAAGGCGACCCTGAAGGCCAAGATCGGCGCCGAGGTCGATGACTATCGCATCCTCGGCGCCTGCAGCCCTTCCATGGCCTACAAGGCCATCCAGGTTGAGCCACGAGTCGGCGCGATGCTGCCGTGCAACGTGATCCTGCGCGCGGTGGAGGGTGGCGTGGAGATCAGCGCTATCGACCCGGTGGCATCGATGCAGGCCGTTGAAAACGAAGAACTCCAGAAGATCGCCGCCGAAGTCCGCACCATGCTGGTCGACGCGGTCGAAGCCACCTGATGGGACAAGAGAGCGAGACAACCGCGCGCGCCGCCTCTTTCACTGACGGCGCGCGCCCTGCGGGTCTTTGGGAGACGCCCGAACTGCCTGTCGCCTTCTTTTCCTTCGTTCTGCATTTCGTCTGGGAGTTCGTGCAGGTGCCGACCTATACCGGCATGGCCGAGATGGCGCACTGGGAGGCGATCAAGCTCTGCATGTCGGCAACCTTTGGCGATGTCGGTTTCGCGCTGACCGCCTTCTGGACGGCCAGCATTGCGGTGCGCAGCCGGGGCTGGATCTTTCGCCCAGCGCGCGTGCCGGTCGCGATCTTCGTCGCTGTAGGTATCCTCCTGACCGTGGGGTTCGAGTATTACTACACCAATATCAGCCTGCGCTGGACCTACTCGGATCTGATGCCGCTCGTGCCGCCATTCGGCACTGGGCTGAGCCCGCTCCTGCAGTGGCTGGTCATTCCGCCACTCGTGATATGGCTGACGCGTCGCCATCTCCTGGGGGCGCGGGCGATACGCGCAGTGGATGCATGACACGGCGCGCTCCTGCCATGCCCGCCCGCTTGCTCCGGTCGCTGGCCACCGTGGTCATCGCCGGGTTGGCGGGGCTTGCCATCCACAGCGTGCTGATGCTGGCAAAGGACGCGTTCGGCATACTGCCGGGGTTTCAGCCCTACGAGGATTTCCAGCGCCTGCTGGGCGCGTGGGCCGGCGAACGGCTGGGCAGTCTCGTGCCCTATCTGACCGGGGCGATGATCTGGGGGTTCCTCTATGCACGTCTCCACGCTCAACTTCCCGGCCGGAGTTTCTGGGTAAAAGGCCTCGGTTTCGCGCTGCTGGCCTGGGGTATCATGGCGACGGGGTTCTTCCTGCTTGCCGGTCACGGGCTCTTCGGCCTGCGACTCGGCTACGGCCTGTGGCCCGCCGCATTCATGTTCCCGATGCTGGCAGCATTCAGCCTGACGCTGAGTTTCACCCATACGCGTCTGCGAAGCGATCAAATTTGGCGAGGCGACAGGGGACAGACATTGCATGAATCGAACAACGACGAGGTGAAGGGATGAGCGATCACATGCATCACGCACCGAAAGGCCGTGGCCTGAAACTGGCGGCATGGGTGACCGGCGCGTATTTCTTCTTTGAGATGGCCGTGGGGATCTACACCGGCTCGGTGATGGTGATCGTCGACGCCGCCCACACCTTTTCTGCCGTGGGCGGTGTGGTCCTCGCGCTCGTCGCCCGCCGCATCGCGAAGCGCGCGGCCACGCCCGAGCAGACATTTGGCGGTCAGCGCGCCGAGATCATCGGGGCATTGCTCAACGGCATGGCGTTGCTCGTAATGGCGGCCGTCGCAATCACCATGGGCGTGATGCGGCTCGGCTCCCCTATCGATTTGCCGACGACCCCGATGTTCATCGTCGCCGCGGTTGGCATCCTCACCGAAGTATGGCTGATCGCGCTGATGTATCGCGATCAGAAGCATGACGTGAACACGCGCGGTGCCTACTGGCATGTCGTTCAGACGTTCTTGGGAAGCCTCGGGATCATCGTCGCGGCGCTGGTTATTCACTTCACGGGGTTTCTGCTGATCGATCCGATCCTCGGGATCGCTTTCGGGTTCTTGGTGCTGGTGGCCGGCTGGGGCGTTCTGCGCGATTCGGTTACCATCCTGATGCAGAACACCCCGAAGGGAACCGACATGACCGAGTTATGTCGCCGGCTGCGCTCCATCGACGGTGTGCGGGAGGTTCATCATCCGCATGCCTGGACGCTGACGTCGGGGCGGCACATCTTCTCCGCGCATCTGCGCGTCGATGACGATCTTGGTTCAGACGCGCAAATGCGGCTTCTTGAGATAGCCGAGGAGCTACTCAGTGAGGAATTTGGCGTGTATTTCTCGACGCTCCAACTGGAAACCGAGGATCGCGAGGAACCGGGTGCAAGGGCGATCGATATTGGCGCGCGTTGATCGGGCTTGGATCGGGCTTGCCGCCGGAGCCGGTTGTCTACCAGGTCTGGCGGCGAGAGCCCGGGTTTCGCTTTCGGCGTCAGGATCGTTTCAGAGAAGGTGAGACACGGCAATGGCTCCGGCTGAGAGCAACAGTACTTGCGCTGCGATGATCGCCAATGAGAAAAGAACCAATATCGTTCCCGATGCCGGACTGTATCCACGTCCTTGAAGCCAAGCCTCGGCCGAAGCAATATGCAGTGACAGCGCGCTGACCAGCGTCGCATACAGATAGACCCCGGAGAGATTGCCGAACGCTGCCGCCTGCGCGAGGGTGGGGCCGACGACGTGCAGCGCCTGTAACGGGTCGCCACCGAACGAGCCGAACGTCAATGCCGATGCGAAAAAGATAACCGCGTGCAGGGCGGCGAAGAACGCCGTTCGGGTTAGAAAGTCCAGCACAAGTGCGGCCCCGGCATCGACGTTGCGAAGTCGCAATTGTGTAAACAGGATCACGGATACAGTGTTGACCGCGAAAACGACCGGCAACCCGTTCGTGAGAATCTGCCGGAGGAAGCGCGCCAGCGCCGCATCGGCTGTCAACAGGTGCGACAAGAAGCCAGGTGTCAGAGCGACATAGAGCGCAAGCACCGGAGCAAGGCCGATCAGGCTGAGCAGGACCATATTGCGGGCGAAGCGGGTAAACGGCAGCCGGACCGAGAAATGCCGCTCGAACCAAGTGACGAGAGGGGTTGGAGTGTCCGTGACCATGCCGTTGCAGTCCTGTCTTCGACGCCAGGCCAGCGCGCCAATACTTGTGCCCGAGCAGCGCCTCATCAATCTTCGCGTTCCGCTGCGGTGCGCGCGGCTTGGTAGTCGCGCATACGCTCGGGCCAAGTCGAGCGGATGTAATCGAGGATTGCCTCGATTTCATCGTCGGTAAGGGTGTCGCTGAAACCGGGCATCCCGGAGTTGAAGCTGACTCCGAGATCATCGAGCACCGCCTGCCCGCCGCGGCGCGTGTAGTCGAACAGCATCGCATCGCCATGATGCCAGGTGTGGCCCGTCTCGTCATGCGGCGGTGCGGGAAAGCGGCCATCTTGTCCACGGCTGTGCCAGTCTGCGGCACCCTCCAGATTGGCCCCGTGACAGGCCGCACAATGCTCGACGTAAAGGGCACGGCCGAGATTAGAATCCGCTGTGGTGGCGTGCAGGAACGCTGAGGCCGGGAGCGGCAACAGCCCGATCAATACGAACATCGCAGGGAACGGCAACCGCGCGGGCCAACTTCCTATCAGGGGCATCGGTGCGCCTGCGTGTACCAAGACGTGCTGTTCATCTGAAAAAGACGTATTTCACGACGTCGGCGATGACGAGCACCTCGAGGTCGGCGATGACGATGTCCCAGAGCCCGTTCCCCACATCGTGTCGTAGCCCATCATCGTTCCATCCCCAAATCTATTGGTCGCGCGACTTTCCCGAGAGCCCGTCGATGATCGGACATTCGGGTCGGGCGTCGCCGTGACAGTTTTCGACCAGATGCCCAAGTATCTGTCGCAGCCCGTTCAGTTCCGCGATCTTGCGGTCGATCTCGCCAAGCTTCTCAGTAGCGATTGCCTTCACATCCGCACTGGCGCGGTTGCGGTCGGTGTAGAGGGAGAGCAACTGCCTGCATTCCTCGACCGAGAAACCCAGGCTGCGGGATCGCTGGACGAAGCGGAGCCGGTGGACGTCGACACTGGAATAGTCACGATACCCATTCGCGGCCCGGTCGGCAGTCAAGAGGCCAATGTCCTCGTAATAGCGAATGGTCTTGGGCGGCAGACCCGATTGCTGGGCGGCAGTGCCTATGTTCATAGCGCATCTCCGAAGCTTTTTCTCCCCATATGAAGCTTTTTCTCCCCATATAGGGATTCCAGCGACTGGAATCTCAAGGGGTGTCGAAATGATCGGTGAAATGTGGCCGCGCGGCCAGCGCCGCGCGGCCAGCGTGGTCTTAGTTGGCGTTCTCAGTGAGCCAGGTGGTCATCTGCTCGATCTCGCTGACTTGGGCAGCGATGATCTCTTCAGCGAGCGCCCGCATCTGCGGATCTTCGCCATGCGCGAGCAGCACCTCAGCCATGTCGATGGCGCCCTGATGGTGGGCGATCATCCCGCAGGCAAAGGCCACGTCGGCATCCTCGATCATCATGCCTTCATGCATGGCCGGCATAGTGATCATCATGCGGCGCATGTTCTCCTGGACATGCTCGGGCATGGACTCGAGATCCACGCCTCCCATTCCCATCATCTCCATCATGGCGCCGCCCTGATTGCTATGCATGCCGCCATGACCCATCGCTGAGTGGTCCATTCCGCCGGTGGCAGCTGCAGTTGTGCATTGCTCGGGCAGTTGGAATTCCGCGTCTTGGGCTATGACAGGCGCCGAGAATGCGGTTGCGGCGACGGCCGCTGCGAGGATAGTCTTTACGATGTTCATCTTGAGTTTTCCTGGTTGTTTTAATTTGATTGGCGATCAGACGGGCGCATGTCGGGGCGGCGGCAGCACCATTCCCGGGTCGCTGCCTGTGCCACGGACCGCTGGTGCGGCTGTCGTCCCGTTACCGCCGACAAGCCCGGGTACGTTATGCGGCCCTACCGAAATGCCCGGACAGCAATGCGCCATCATGCAGCAGCCTATCGCAGTGGTTTCACAGTCGGCACCCCTCTTGACGTTCAGAAGGCTTTGCGGGTCGTTCTGTTCGACGTGCGCATGATGGCCATGCATTCCAGCTTGCGCCGCGAGATCGTAACCTGACGCGGACACATGGTGGACAGGCGGCCAGATAAAAATGAAGGCCAGCGTCAGCAACGCTGCCAATCCCATTCTCCATGTCCGCGCTGAATTTTTCATCAATACTTGTCCGTCCAGGAAAAATGCCTGCCCAGAAATGACAACGCGCTTGGTATCAGCGCGTTCCTCCGGACACTGCCTCCGCTTACCCGCGGCGCATTATGCCGCGCGGCGGGGCGGAAACCCGGCTTTCTCGAGCACGGCCGCAACGGCGGATTGATCGGCACCTGACTCTACAGTCACGCGCTTCAGACCCAGATCGATGTCGACCTTCGCCTGCGGATCAACCGATTGTATCGCCTTGGTGACGTTCGTGGCGCAACCGCCACATGCCATGTTGTCGATCAGGAATTGCATGAGACTCTCCTTGAGCTTTCTCTGATTAGGAAATGGGGATTCCAGTTAGTGGAAGGTCAAGGGCGGGTTTGGTGCGGTCGTTGCGCTTCGCCTCAATCTTCCGTGTAGCGCTGCCTCCCACCTGTACTTCCACCACCGGCGGGCAGGCGCCGGGCGGGGTGTCAGAACCCGCCGTCGCGCAGGCGGTTAAGAAGATCGTCACGGCTGCGAGGGCGGCGCGCGGCGGCATCCGGCATCTGGCGGTGAATGGCATCGCGGATCTCCAGCTGGTCGAGCCGCTCGGCGGCGCGGCCTGCGCGCTCGCCCTGGCGGCGGAGGTTGAGGATGAACAAGGCGATGGTGAGCGCTGCGAGGGAGAGACCCGCCACCCGCCGCGTCCATGGCCGGGAGAAAATCCCGGCCAGCAGGCTGGCCCACATCAGCGCCGGCCCCTGCGCCAGTCGTCGAGCCGGGCCCAGACAGCGACCGCGATCCCGCCCAGCGCCAGGGCGATGAAGATCCAGCGGAGGGTGTCGAGGTACGGGACCATCGGCAGGACGGCGCCCTGTGCTTCCGTCAGCACCTCCTGCGCGACCTCGACCCCGGCGGCGCCGACGGTCGCAACCCCGGCCGCGCCCGTGCCGCGCAGCGTGCGGCTTGCGGCCAGTGTCTCGCGCGCGGGCGGGGTCTCGGCGGCGAAGGGGACGGCGCGGGGCGGGAAGGGATCGCCCCAGGCGCGGGCCGGGCCGAGATCGATGTGCATGAAACCGGAGCGGGGATAGGCGCCGAAGCCCAGAAACCCCACCTCCCGTGCCGCGGCCTCGAAGGCGGCGGGGTCGTGGTTCGACATGGCGATGTCGAAGGCCGTGCCGTCCATGTGCTTCGAGCGCGGGGCGCCGCCGACGGCGCGGTTGTGCTCGGGGCTGCGATAGGCCGAGCGGACGATCAGCGGCTTGCCCAGCC
>CAZKSE010000160.1:0-9521 GCA_964555305.1 uncultured Rhodobacter sp.
GAGTCGATGCCGCGCCTGGCCGGGATGCTCTTCGTCTATGACGCGCCGCTACGCGCGGTCTTCTGGATGGAGAACACGCTCATCCCGCTCGACATGCTGTTCCTCGATCCGACCGGCACCGTGAGCCATATCCACCATGAGGCGCAACCGCTCGACCGGACGCCCATCGACGGCGGCCCGAACGTGTTAATGGTGCTGGAGATCAAAGGCGGCATGGCGCGCCAACTGGGCATCACGCCGGGCAGCGAATTGCGCCACCCCCGGCTCGACCCCGAGCTTGCCGCCTGGCCCTGTCCACCGGACTGACGCTCCGCGGCGGGCAATGAGGCGCGCTGCGTCGCCCGCCGACCGGGTGCCATATGTCTTGCGTTCTTAACTGGACTCTTCCGCGTCTGACGCCCGCTCGTTGCGCCGCGCGCTATCCCAACGACCCTCGCACGTCCGGTCATTCTCGCGCCGAACGGCCTGGACGTGTCCCGGTTTTGCCACCCGTCTGCCACCCGCTTCCTGACACCCGGCTTTCACCCCGCAGCGTTTCCCGCTTTTCAGCCTGCCCGGCTTCCGCTATGCAGCGCGGATCGGGGCGTGGCGCAGCTTGGTAGCGCGTCGGTTTTGGGTACCGAAGGTCGTCAGTTCGAATCTGGCCGCCCCGACCATCCAGCTTTGCAGATGCGAATCGCGCACACGCCTCTGGGGGCGCTGCAACCGGGGCTTGTGGGACGCCACCGTCACCCTGCCGGGCGCTGTGCCCGCGCGCGACGTTCCGCACCGGGGTTAGCGCCAACATCACCCCCAGCGACAGGTTTGCGCTAACACGTTGCCTCCTTTGGCTTTTCGCCCCTTCCGCCACTGGGGGGGCGGGGGTATAGGAGGAGAACATGCGAAAGCGCGGGCCGGGACTGTCCGCGACAGCGGACAAGCGACCGGAGGCGTTACCATGACTGTTACCATCGGCATCAACGGGTTTGGACGGATCGGGCGCTGCACCCTGGCGCACATCGCCGAAAGCGCGCGCAATGATGTCGAGGTGGTGGCCATCAATGCCACCGGCCCCATCGAGACCAATGCGCATCTGCTGAAATACGACAGCGTCCATGGCCGCTTCCCGGGCCAGATCCGGGTGGAGGGCGACAAACTCGACCTCGGCCGCGGCCCGATCAAGGTCTTCTCGACCTACGATCCGACCGAACTGGACTGGCAGGGCGTCGATGTGGTGCTCGAATGCACGGGCAAGTTCAACGAACGCGCCAAAGCGGCCGTGCACCTGGACCGCGGCGCCAAGCGCGTGCTGATCTCGGCCCCGGCGAAGAACGTCGATAAAACAGTGGTTTTCGGCGTGAACCATCGCCAGCTCCTGCCGGAACACCTGGTTGTGTCGAACGGCTCCTGCACTACCAACTGCCTCGCCCCGCTCGTCAAGGTCCTGCACGAGGCGATCGGCATCGAGTCCGGCATCATGACCACGATCCACAGCTACACCGGCGACCAGCCGACGCTCGACCGGCGGCACAAGGACCTCTACCGCGCTCGCGCCGCGGCCATGGCGATGATCCCCACCTCGACCGGCGCGGCCAAGGCCCTAGGCGAAGTGCTGCCCGAGATGGCCGGTCGCCTCGACGGCACCGCGATCCGCGTGCCCACGCCCAACGTCTCGGCGGTGGACCTGACCTTCGTTGCCAGCAAGGACGTCACCGTCGCCGACGTGAACGAGGTGGTGCGCGCCGCCGCGGCTGGCCCGATGGCTGCGGTTCTCGCCTACGACCCCGAACCCAAGGTCTCGATTGATTTCAACCACACGACCCACAGCTCGATCTTCGCGCCCGACCAGACCAAGGTCGTCGGCGGTCGGACCGTGCGGGTGCTGGCCTGGTACGACAACGAATGGGGCTTTTCCTGCCGGATGGCCGATGTTGCGGCGCTGATGGGCCGGCTCGACTGAACCACCTGGCGACCGGGAGACGATAATCCAACGCAACGGCCCGCCTCGGCGGGCCGTTGCGCGTTTGGCACGCGTCGGTTGACCGGCTCGCGGCGCAGCGGCAGGATGGAGCGGACACACCGGCCCCGGCGCACCGCCGGGCCGCGACAAAGGGAGGTGTTCATGCCCATCGAGAAGCGGAAGATCTGGGTCCTTGTCATGAACTCGGCGCATGCGCGCATCGTCCGCAGCCTCGGCTGGAAAACGGGCGACAACGACGACGAAAAGGCCCCACCCGCCGAGATCGAGCGCCGGATCGACCCCAAGCAATTGCAGGACGTGATGGCCGACCGCCCCGGGCGCAGTTTCGCCTCCTTCAGCTCGCGCCGCTCGGCGATGGAATACGGATCGGACCCGCTGGCCGAAGAGACGCGCGGCCTGATCCGCGAGGTGATCGAGCTGCTGGAAAAGGGGCAGCGCAAGGGCAGCTTCAGGGAACTGGCCATCTATGCCGAGCCGCAGGTGCTGGGTGAATTGCGCAAGATGCTGCCAAAGCCCCTGCAGGACGCAGTCACGCATGAGGCGACGGCGAATTACCTGAACCTGCCCGGGCAGGAGTTGGCAACGAAGCTTTCCGCCGATCTCGGCATCGGAAATGCAATACGCTGACCGGGCCGCGGCTGGGCGTGCGCTCATCGCGCCGCTCGCGCGGTTCCGGGACAGTGATGCGGTGGTGCTGGCCCTGCCGCGCGGCGGTCTTCCAGTCGCGGCGGAAGTAGCGCGCGGACTGGGCCTGCCGCTGGGGTTGGTCCTTGTGCGCAAGGTCGGTCTGCCTTTTCAGCCGGAACTCGCCGTTGCCGCACTGGCCGGCGCGCGGGGCGAGACACTGGTGATCAACGAGGATGTCGCTCGGATGAGCAATCTCTCGCCCGTGCGGATCGAAGCGCTGGCCGCTCCCCAACGTGCCGAGCTTGCGCGCCGTGCCGCGCTTTGGCTGGGCGCGCATCCGCCCCCCGCCCTGGCAGGTCGGCCAGTGATTCTGGTCGATGACGGGCTTGCCACCGGCGCCACCATGCGCGCCGCCGTCGCCTGGACGCGCGAGCAGGGCGCGGCCGCGGTCATCGTCGCGGTCCCGGTCGGCGCGCCGCAGGCACTGGCTGCGCTGCGCCCGCTGGTCGATGACGTGGTTTGTCCGCACAGTCCCACGGGGTTTCGTGCGGTGGGTGTCCATTACGTCGATTTCCGCCAGCTCGACGATACAGATGTGCCGCGGATACTCGATGCACAGAAGGCCCCCTCGGCGCCCGATTGACGGGCAATGTTTCGTCCCCGTTACGAAAAGTGACCCTCGGCCCCTTTGCCCGAGCCCCCGGGCAAGCTATTGATTCGATAGTAACACCTGGGCGCACATGGAAATATTCGTCGTCGTCGCCATCATCGCGGCCCTTTTCGCCGTGATCGGCTTGTCCGAGCCGGTCGCGGCCCGGCTGCGGCTACCCGCGACGGTGATCCTGGCGCTTCTTGGCATCGGCATCGGCGGCGGCGCCGCTTTTTTGCTGCATACCAGCTATACCGATGCGCTCAATCCCGCGGCCGAGGCTATCCTCGGGCTCCCGATCCGCTCGAACCTTTTCCTCTACGTCTTCCTGCCGACGCTGATCTTTCAGGTGGCGCTGACCCTTGATGTGCGCCGGATGCTGGACGACTGGGTGCCGATCCTGGTCCTGTCGGTCGTGGCGGTCGTGGTGGCGACGCTGGCGGTAGGATATGCGCTCTATACCGTGGCGGGATTGTCGCTGATGGCCTGCCTGATGATCGGCGCCATTGTGTCCACTACCGATCCTTCGGCCGTCGTAGGCATTTTCCGCGCTACCCCGGCGCCGCAGCGTCTGGCCCGCATCATCGAGGGCGAGAGCCTTTTGAACGACGCCGCGGCCATCGCGCTTTTCGGCCTGTTCTTCGCCTTCATTGCCATCGGCATCCCCTCGCCCAAACTGGGCGACGCGCTTCTCGGCTTTCCTTGGCTGCTGATCGGCGGCGGGCTGGCCGGCTGGGCGGCGGCACGGGTAACGCTCTCGGTCCTGTCGCGGCTGGGGGCGCATCCGCTGGGCCAAATCTCGCTATCGGTGGCGCTTCCGTACCTGGTCTATGTGCTGGCCGAAAACGGGTTGGGTGTTTCGGGCGTGATCGCCGTGGTGGCGGCGGGACTGACGCTGAATTTCCTTGCACCAGGCAAGCTGTCGCCCCCGGCGGTGAAGAAGCTGCGCGATACCTGGGACCTGCTGGGCTACTGGGCGGGGGGGTTGATCTTCGTACTCGCCGCGCTCTTGATCCCGCGGCTTCTCGCCGATCTGCGCCTCTTCGATCTGGCCCTGATCGGGGTGACGGTCCTGGCCGCGCTCTTGGCGCGCGCGCTGATTATCTACGGCCTGATGCCGGTCCTGAGCCGGCTGCGCCTCTCGCCGCAGGTGGAGCCGCGCTACCGCGTGGCGATCCTCTGGGGGGGGTTGCGCGGCGCAGTTACGCTGGCACTCGCGCTGGCAGTCACCGAAAGCTTCCGCATTCCGCCCGATGTCAAGCGCCAGGTTGCGGTGATTGCGACGGGCTTCACGCTCTATACGCTTCTGGTGCAGGGCACGACGCTGCGGTTGATGATCGCGTGGCTCGGGTTGAACCGGCTTTCGCCGATCGACACGGCGCTCTCGTCGCAGGTCGTGGCGGTAGCCTTGCAGACTGTGCGCGATACCGTGTCGGAAACCGCCCGCGACCTGGGCCTCACGCGCGAGACCGTGCGCGATGAGGCCAAACGCTTCGCCGAACGTGTCGACAGCGCTGTGGAGGCGGCCGAGGACGCCGCGGGCATCCTGGACCGCGACCGCATCACGCTGGGACTGGTCGCGCTGGCGGGGCGCGAACGCGACCTCATTCTGGAGGATTTCCGCGAACGCACCATCCCGGCGCGGCTGGCCAACAGGCTCCTTCTGGATGCCGACCGTCTGATCGAAGCGACGCGCGGCGGCGGGCGCCTCGCCTATCTCAACGAGGCCCGGCGCCGCCTGCGCACCGTTCGCGGTCAGCGCCTGGCCGAGTTCCTGCACAATCGCCTGCGTATTTCGGGACCTCTATCCAGCCAGACCGCGGACCGTTTCGAGCGGTTGGTCACCGTGACGCTGATCCTCAAGCAGCTGCATGGATTCATCGACACGCGGATCCGCCGCATCCACGGCAAGCGGGTGGCCGACCTGCTACACGATTTGCTGGAGCGGCGCGAGGAAGAGACCGAGCAGGCGCTGGAGGGCTTGCGCCTGCAGTTCCCCGGCTATGCCGAACAGCTGGAACGCAGGCTTATCCGGCAGATCGTCCTGGCACAGGAAGAGCGCGAATACGCCGCGTTGGTCGATGACGGGCTGATCGGTCCCGAGCTGTGGCAGGCGCTGCTGGCGCGCATCCAGAAACGCCGCGACGCGCTGGAAACCCGGCCGCCGCTCGACCTGGCCGTGCAGAAGACCGAGTTGGTGCGCCAGTTCCCGCTTTTTTCCGATATGGACGAAACGCAACGCAAGCGGCTGGCCCGCCACTTGCGCACCGTCTATGCCGCGCCCGGCGACCGGCTGATCCGACGGGGCGAGAATCCGCGCCGGGTGTGGTTCATCGCCTCGGGCGCGGTCGAGGTGGAGCGGGGCACGCAGATCGTCCGTCTGGGCAGGGGCGAGATGTTCGGCCATCTGGCGATGCTGCGCCGCGCTGCGCGCAGCGGCCAGATCAAGGCGATCACCCAGTGCACGCTGCTGACCCTAGATGAAGCGCAGTTCCGCGATCTCCTGGCGCGTAACAAGGCCCTGCGCGCCGCGGTCCTGACCAGTGCCGAAAAACGCGGCGTGACGCTTGACCTGACGCCCGAACCCGAGGCCGCTTGAAGAAAGCCGCCCGGCCGTCGCCCTCAGCGGGGCAGAACGGGCCCGAAATTCTCGCGCAGGCGGGTGTTCACGGCGGGAGTGACAAATTTGCTGACATCGCCGCCCAGCCTCGCGATCTCCTTCACCAGTTTCGAGGCGATGGCCTGGTGGCGCGCTTCGGCCATCAGGAAGACCGTTTCGATCGAATCGTCGAGCGCGCGGTTCATGCCGACCATCTGGTATTCGTATTCGAAATCCGCGACCGCCCGCAGGCCCCGGATGATGACCTGCGCGCCAACGTCGCGCGCGCAGTCGATCAGCAGGTTCTCGAACGGATGCGCCACGATCTCGACGCCAAAGCGCTCCTGCAGCGCGGCCGATTCCGCCTCCACCATCGAGACGCGCTCATCGAGCGAAAAAAGCGGACCCTTGTCGCGGTTGATCGCCACGCCGATCACCAGTCGGTCGACCAGCGTACAGGCGCGCTTGATGATGTCGATATGGCCCAGCGTGACCGGATCGAAAGTCCCCGGATAAAGCCCGATGCGCATCTCGCCCCTCCCTGTCGCGGTGTTGCCCCTGCCACCGCCGAGGCCCTAGAAACAGGATCGGAACGGGCTTTGCAAGGCTGCGCCGCCGATCAATGGCCCATGATCATCCCGGTGAGCGCCTCCTTCTCGTGCTCCAGCTCGCTCAACCGCGCGGCGACCACGTCCCCAATGGAGATGAGGCCGATCATCTCGTCACCGTCCATCACCGGCATGTGGCGGAAGCGGCGGTCGGTCATGATGCGCAGCACCTGGTCGGCCAGGTCGCCGGGTTTGCAGCCATAGATTTGCCGGGTCATCACCTGCTTCACCTTGTCGTTCAGGCAGTCGGTCCCACGCTTGCCCAGTTCGCGCACCAGATCGCGTTCCGAGATGATACCCGAGACCTTCTTGCCATCCGGCGAGACGATCAGCGCGCCGATGCGCCGGTCGGCCAACAGCTCGGCGGCCTCACGCAGGGTGGCGTCGGGCGCGATGGTGGTGACGCCGCCGGCCTTGGTCCTGAGGATCTGCGAGACGAGCATGGGCAATCTCCTGATTGGCGGGCGCGCGGCCGGATGATGCCCAAGGGTCCGACAGGCGTGCGCGCCTGTCAAGCTTTGGCTTCGGCTACCGGCGGCCGGCCGGGCAGCTGGACCCCGCGGACGGCAGCTTCAAGCCGCACAATCTCGGCCCTGAGCCCGCTCAGAAGGGATGCGGCAAAGCGGTTCTGGCGCACCACCCCGCGGTCATCGGCATGCCGGACCAGATGAAAGGCCCGCGTCAGCGCGAAATCATCCGTCAGCACCCGCCGCACACCCGGCGTCGCCGGTAGCGCGAAATCGTGCACCACACCGATCCCCGCCCCCTGCCGGATCAGCTGCAACTGAACCGAGACCGAGTTCGACGCCAGCACCGGTGCCTCCACCCCCAGTTCGGACAGATAGTCCAGTTCCCGGTCGAAGATCATGTCGGGTATGTAGCCGACAACCCGATGGCGATGTAGATCGCCGGGCGCAGCCAGGGGCGGCGCATTCGCCAGATAGTCGTCCGATGCAGCCAGATGCAGCCGGTAGTCCG
Source organism: uncultured Rhodobacter sp. (assembly GCA_964555305.1). Classification (GTDB taxonomy): domain Bacteria; phylum Pseudomonadota; class Alphaproteobacteria; order Rhodobacterales; family Rhodobacteraceae; genus Pararhodobacter. The sequence goes on from CAZKSE010000160.1 coordinate 7,422, forward strand.
AAATCTTCTGGACCAGCACCCGCCCCGATTCCGGTGGGCTGACGGCGATGACCATGTCGGCCTCGCGCCGGGTGAGGTTGAAGACCCGCGGCAAGGCGACGATCTGCACCTCCAGCCCCGGATTCTCCGCGCAGATGGCGGCCACGACCTGCGGCAGCAGATAGTTCGCACAGCCATCCGGGGCGCCGACGCGAATCTGGCCCTGGATCCCCTCGCCCGGGCCGGCCAGCGCGTCGCGTGCACGCGTCATGGCGGCTTCGACCGACTGGGCATGAGCCAGTAGCCGCCCGCCCTCATCCGTCAACTGGTAGCCTTGGGGCGAGCGGGTGAAAAGCCGCGCGCCAAAGGCCGCCTCCAGCCGCGCGACCCGCCGGCCGACCGTCGCCGCGTCGAGCTTCAGCACCCGGCCCGCCGCGCTCAGGCTTTCACCCCGCGCCACGGCCAGGAAGATGCGCAGATCGTCCCAATCGGCCAACACCACCCCCCTTTCGCCCGCCGTGGCGCTTTGCAGAATTGCAAGACGCCTTTTGGGAAACTGCCTCTGTTCACATCAATTCTGCAAGGCTATTCTGCGCGCGAACCAAAGGAGGAACCTATGCGAGAGATCGGACACTGGATCGACGGCAAGCGTGTCGCCGGGACGTCGGGCCGCACGTCGGACGTCTACAATCCTGCCACCGGCGAGGTGCAGGCCCGCGTCGCGCTGGCGACGAAAGCGGAACTCGACGCCGCCGTCGCCTCGGCGGCAAAGGCTCAAGTGGCTTGGGGTGCGACCAATCCGCAGCGCCGTGCCCGCGTGATGATGGAGCTTGTGCGCCTCATCAACCGTGACATGGACAAGCTGGCCGAGGTACTGTCGTCCGAGCACGGCAAGACCTTCGCCGATGCCAAGGGCGACATCCAGCGCGGCCTTGAGGTGATCGAATTCTGCATCGGCGCACCGCATCTGCTGAAGGGCGAGTTCACCGATTCGGCCGGCCCGGGCATCGATCTCTATTCGATGCGCCAGCCGCTCGGCGTCGTCTCGGGCATCACACCTTTCAACTTCCCGGCGATGATCCCGCTTTGGAAGATGGGCCCGGCGCTGTCCTGCGGCAATGCGATGATCCTCAAGCCGAGCGAGCGTGACCCCTCGGTCCCGATCATGCTGGCCGAGCTGTGCCAGGAAGCGGGCCTGCCCGACGGCGTGCTGCAGGTCGTCAACGGCGACAAGGAATCGGTCGATGCGATCCTCGACAACGAGACGATCCAGGCCGTCGGCTTCGTCGGCTCGACCCTCATCGCGCAGTATATCTACTCGCGCGGTTGTGCGGCGGGCAAGCGGGTGCAATGCTTCGGCGGTGCCAAGAACCACATGATCATCATGCCCGATGCCGACATGGACAAGGCCGCCGATGCGCTGGTCGGGGCTGGCTACGGCGCTGCCGGTGAACGCTGCATGGCGATCTCGGTCGCGGTGCCGGTAACCGACGCGGCGGCCGATGCGCTGCGCGAACGTCTGATTCCGCGCATCGAGAAGCTGAAGGTCGGACCCTACACCGCCGGTGACGATGTGGATTACGGGCCCGTGGTCACCCAGGCGGCCAAGGAGAACATCCTGCGTCTGGTGGAATCCGGCATCGAGCAGGGCGCCGAGCTGGTCGTCGATGGGCGCGACTTCTCACTCCAGGGTTATGAGAACGGCTTCTTCGTGGGTCCGCACCTGTTCGACCGCGTGACGCCGGACATGGACATCTACCGCAAGGAAATCTTCGGCCCGGTTCTGTCGATGGTCCGCGCCGCGAGCTACGAAGAAGCAATCGGCCTGGCCATGGACCATGAATACGGCAACGGCACGGCGATCTTCACCCGTGACGGCGACGCCGCGCGCGACTTCGCCAACCGGGTGAACATCGGCATGGTCGGCATCAACGTGCCAATCCCGGTGCCGCTGGCCTACCATACCTTCGGCGGCTGGAAGAAGTCTGGCTTCGGCGACCTGAACCAACACGGGCCGGATTCGTTCCGCTTCTACACCCGCACCAAGACCGTGACCGCCCGTTGGCCCAGCGGCATCAAGGAAGGTGGCGAGTTCAACTTCAAAGCGATGGACTGACCCCC
>CAZKSE010000161.1:0-9468 GCA_964555305.1 uncultured Rhodobacter sp.
CCGGAGGCGGAGGCGGAGCTGGTGCCGGTGGCGGCGGAAACGCCGGAGGCGGAGGTCGAGGTTAGGTGACCTGTGCGGGGATACCGTTATTCTGTTTTTCTGAAGTGGTTTGGGCGGACGGCGGGATTTGGCGTGTTTTGAGGATACGGTCGTGTGCTGTCAGACGAATGCGAACCAGTCTCAGTGTTCCCAGCTATGCTCCGCCTCAGGCCGCGCCGAACTGACGCCATTCGGCGAGAGCAGCGGCGTGGTTTAGCTTGACCCTGTCTCGGCTGTAGAGGTGACGCTCCTCGTTAAAGTGATTGTGGACGGAGGAGCGGACGGCGGCGAACACTTCGCAGGATTTGCATGCGCCTGAAGCGCAACATCGCCCGCTCCCGTCGTCGCAACGGCTGGTGCGAATTCTTCGCAAGATTGTTCAGATAGCGACCAGTCTCCTGGAGATCCGCCGCTCCCAGCCCTTTCAATGCGGCACCGAATGAGCGCAGACGATCCGTCACTATCGCCTCCGGCGTCCCGTGCCGGCGCATCGCTTTCTTGGCTCAAAATAGTTCTAAAAACCCGGCTTCCTGGGATTAAGCCTCTCAGCAGGCCGTGCGAAATTTTCTCGCCATCGCGAGATATGAACAGCAGTGTGAGGCGTCAAGATCGACTCCCTAGGCTTTTCGAGGCTCCTTATGCGATTGGCGGCCCACCAGGTCTTGAACGCAAACTATCTGGTAATCGACTTGAGCCTACCCGGCCTTGTTGACGTAGGGCGCGAACAGGGACATCAGGCTGTCCTCGATCATGTTCGCTTTTGTCAGTCCTCAAGAACCTCGGGTTACCTTACCCGATTGGCAACACACGCGACGGAGTACGGCCCTTTGCCAGCCTACTCGATGGTCAACCCGATCCAACTTGCTCGTAAGGCAGCCTAACAAAGACCACAGGAAAGAAGAGGATAAGAGATGACAAAGCAGACAGTACTACCTTTCACCGTCCTGCTCCTTCCTCTATTATTAGTACTCTTTCCCCTACCCGAGTGGGGCACGCTTTGGGGCATTCCCGAGCCACCGCGGGATGTCTTAGGTCTTGTGGTACTGGTGGACAGGAGGTCTGGCTGGGGCGGTAGGATTCGAACCTACGGTACACGGTACCAAAAACCGTTGCCTTACCACTTGGCTACGCCCCAACTGATGCGGCTTGTAGCCAAGCCCGGATTGCCGCGCAAGAGGGGAGCCGCAAAAACCTTCCGCCCTTATGGAGGGGTCGACGGCACGTCTGGGCAACTGCGCCAGCGCAGCCAATCCTCGGGCGTGTCGAGGTCGGTTGTGGCGTGTTTTGCTGGCAGGGCAACTGACTGGGGGGGATGGGCAAGCAACAGACTTCGGGCTCCCTGATCGCCCGAGACCGCCAACAGATCCGGAAGCAGAAGCGCCGGAAAAACCACCGGATGACCGGGCTTCCCATCCGATGCGGTGGCGCGCAGGGGAGGCCCCTCCTTCCGAAAGGCTGCCGAGAGGACGGCGAAATCGCCTGAAGTCAGCTCCGGCATATCGGCCGGGCAGATCATAAGACCGTCAGCATGTAGCGAAAGCGCCCATCGTGCTGCGGCGCGGATCGAAGCGGCCATGCCCTCGTCGGCGTCCGGCACGAAAAGTTGCACCAATGCCAGACCCTTCAAGGCTTCAGCGCGCTCACGATCATCCGGCGGCAGGGTCACAGCGAGTGACGCGGTCCCCGCGGCAAGGATCCGTTCGGCTAAGCACCGCAGGAGCGGCGTGCCTTCTACCGGTTCGAGCAGTTTGTCGCGCCCACGCATCCGCCGGGCGCGACCTGCCGCCAGCAGGGCGACCGCCAGCATCTACCGCTCAGGGATCAGACCGCGCGGGGCGAAGCGCAGCATCAGCAACAGCGCCAGTCCCATCATGATCAGCCGCGTATGGGCTGCTTGCGCCATCAGATGCTCCCGGACCGGGTTTCCTGCGCCGAGGCCCGAGGTGAGCGTGTCCATCAACCATCTTCCTGCCGGCTCGGCCTGGACCCAGAGGAACCAGATGACGAAACCGCCCAGCACCGCGCCCCAGTTGTTGCCGGATCCGCCGACAATGACCATGACCCAGATGAGGAAGGTGAAGCGCAGGGGTTCGTAGCTGCCGGGAGTGAGTTGCCCGTCCAGAGTGACCATCATCGCCCCGGCAAGCCCGCAGACGCCCGAGCCCAGGACGAAAACCATCAAATGTCGGCGGGTCACATTCTTGCCCATCGCGCGCGCGGCTGTTTCATTGTCGCGGATCGCGCGCATCATTCGGCCCCAAGGTGAGTTCAACGCCTTCTCCGACAGCCAGATCAGCACCCCCAACACAAGGGCGAACATGAGCGCGTAACCGGTCAGTTCCACTAGTCGTGCAGTTTCCGAAAGTCCCAGGCCCAGCCGCTGCGACAGGTCCTGAACCCAGTCGTATTGTTGCAGGGTGACGGGGCGGGGCACCGCGCGCGGAATGCCGACCACGTTGTTGACGCCGCGAGTCAACCACGCCTCAAATTTCAGAACCGCTATTACGATCTCCGAGATCCCGAGTGTCGCGATGGCCAGATAGTCCGACCGCAAACCCAGCGCGACCTTTCCCACGACCCAAGCCAGACCGCCCGCCATGATGGCGCCCAAAGGCCAGGACAGGATCACCGGCAGTCCAAGCCCGCCGAGGTATCCTTCTGTCGCCGGGTTGACCCGTACGATCGCGGCGGTGGCAGGCGCAAAGACGAAGCGAGTGATCGTGTACCCGATGATCAAAGTGGCGATTAGCGCAAAGACGCGCACCTTGCCGGACGGCAAGCGATTCCACACGATAATCGCGGCAAAGATCGTTCCCGCGCCCAGCATGAGGCCCAGTATCGCACCGAACCCGCCTGCGGCCCATGCCTCGGGGACTGGGGGCATGGCAATCAGCACCGCCGCAAGCCCGCCGAAAGCCGTGAAGCCCATGATCCCGACGTTGAAAAGACCGGCATAGCCCCATTGCATGTTAACGCCCAAAGCCATCACCGCCGAGATCAGGCTCATGTTCAGGATGGTCAGCGCCAGAACCCAGCTCTGGAACATGCCGGTGAGCGCAAGCGCCACCCCCATGGCGGCGAACAGCGCGACATTGCGAAGATAACCTGTCATAGCGTGCGCCCCTTGAAGATACCTGTCGGGCGGAAGATCAGCACGAGCACGAGGATGCCGAAAGTGACCGCGAACTTGTAGTCCACCGGCAGGATCTGCATCAGGCCGGTCGGCTCCCAACCCTCGGGCGCCAGGTAAACGACCACGCGCCGCCAGGCGTAGGTGATGCCCATTTCCGCGAACGCAACGACATAGCCGCCAATGATGGCCCCCATCGGATTACCCAATCCGCCGACGATCGCCGCGGCAAAGAAGGGCAGCAGGAGCTGAAAATAGGTGAACGGCCGATAGCTCTTGTCTAGGCCGTAGAGCGTGCCGGCGAGCACCATCAGGGTGCCGGCGATGGCCCAGGTGATGACAACGACACGTTCGGGATTGATCCCCGACAAAAGCGCCAGATCCTCGTTGTCAGAGTAGGCGCGCATGGATTTACCCGAGCGCGTTCGGTTCAGGAACCAGAACAGAAACACCATCGCCACCAATGCAACCACGATGGTCAGAGCCTGCGCCGAGCGCAGCGCCAGCCCCTCGGCCAGGCCTGTCCAGTCGCGGAATTCGCGCACGCTGATAATAAACCGCTCGCCATCGTCGAAGCGCTCCTCACTTGGCCCCATGATCAAACGGGTAATGCCGTTGGTGACGAACATCACGCCGAGCGAGGCCATGACGAAGATCATCGGCTTGGCCTTTACCTTCCGGTAGAAGCGGTAGACCATCCGGTCCGCGGCCAGAAGATATAGGATCGTTCCCAGAATACCCACCGGCAAGGCCAGAAGTGCCGTGGGGAACGGCCCCAGACCGATGCCCTGAGCCTGCAGGCCCCAGGTAGTCAGGATCACGATGCCGGTCCCCAGCGCCATGATATCGCCGTGGGCGAAATGCGCGAAACGAAGAATACCGTAGATCAGCGTGATGCCCAAAGCGCCCAGCGCAATCTGGCTTCCATAGGCAAAGGCGGGGATCAGCACGAAGTTGGACAGCGCGACAAAGGCGTTGATCGGCTCCATCGGTCAGCCCCCCAGGAAGGATTTGCGAACCTCGGGGTCAGCCAGAAGCGCCTGCCCGGTGTCGGTGTAACGGTTGCGTCCCTGAACGAGGACATAGCCCTTGTCGGCGATCGCTAACGCTTGGCGGGCGTTTTGCTCGACCATCAGGATCGAGATGCCAGTTCGTGCCACCTCGATGATACGGTCGAAAAGTTCGTCCATCACGATGGGCGAAACACCGGCTGTAGGCTCATCAAGCATCAGAACGGTGGGTTTGGTCATCAGCGCGCGACCCACGGCGACCTGCTGCCGTTGTCCGCCGGACAACTCTCCCGCGGCCTGGCGCCGTTTCTCTCGCAAAATGGGAAACAGCTCGAAGACCTGCGCCATCGTCTCGCGGAAGTTGTCCTCGCGGATAAAGGCGCCCATCTCGAGGTTTTCCTCGACCGTCATCGAGGGGAAAATGTTAGCGGTTTGCGGAACGAACCCCATGCCCTTGCGGACGCGCGCCTGGGGCGTCAGAGCGCTGATATCCTCGCCCAGCAGCCGTACCTGGCCCTCGCGCAGCTTCAGCATCCCGAAGACGGCCTTCATCGCGGTGGACTTGCCGGCGCCATTGGGGCCGACGATCACGGCGATCTCGCCCTTTTCGACCGCGATGGTGCAGGAATGCAGAATATCGGCCCCGCCGTACCCGCCGGTCATCGCTTCGCCGATCAGAACGGGCTCAGACATGGCCCACCTCCTGGACGACCTTGTTCTTGAGCCCGGTACCCAGATAGGCCTCGATTACCGCTTCGTTGGCCTTGATCTCGTCGAGCGATCCTTCGGCCAACACCTTGCCCTCGGCCATGCAGATGACCGGGTCGCAGATGCGGCCGATGAAATCCATGTCGTGCTCGATCACCACAAAAGTGTAGCCCCGTTCCTGGTTCAGCCGGACGATCGCATCGGCGATGGTATTCAGAAGTGTCCGATTCACGCCTGCGCCCACTTCGTCGAGAAAGACGATCTTCGCATCGGTCATCATGGTGCGGCCCAGCTCCAGCAGCTTCTTCTGCCCGCCCGAGATCTGTCCCGCCTTCTCGTCGGCAATGTGGTCGATGGTAAGAAATTCTAGCACCTCGTCGGCACGGCGCCGGATGGCAGCTTCTTCTTCCTGAACGCGGCCCCGGTGGAACCAGGCGTTCCACAGATCCTCGCCGGATTGTCGCGGCGGCACCATCATCAGGTTCTCGCGCACGGTCATCGAATAGAACTCGTGCGCGATCTGAAAGGTGCGCAGAAGGCCCTTGTGGAAAAGTTCGTGCGGCGGCAGGCCGGTAATGTCTTCGTCGCCCATGCAGACACGCCCCGAGGTGGGCGGCAGCACGCCGGCAATCACGTTGAAAAGCGTCGTCTTGCCCGCGCCGTTAGGCCCGATCAAACCGGTGATCGAGCCCGGCGCAATTTCAAGCGAGGCGCCATCGACGGCGTGAAAGCCGCCAAAGTGCTTGTGCAGGTTCTCGACCCGGATCATCGCAGCTCCCTGTTGACTACGGCCCCCTCTTTGTCGGGTGGGCTTTCTAAAAGGCCCGGGGAGCGCATACTCCCCGGGCCGATACCCCCGGCGAACCGAGAGCGCAAGCGGTCAGTGGAACTGAACCGTCACGATCTGGCCATCCTCGAAGGTGTACTCGCGATAGCTGCCCGCGGCTTCACCCGGCCCGATCAGGTTGACCCCGGTCGCCCCGATGTAGTTGACCTCTCCGCCGTCGGCGAGGATCTGCAGGCCGCGCGCCAGATCGCCGGCGTGCACTTCCTCGCCCGGCTCGTTGGCGACGTTCAGCACATTAGCGGCAATGGCCGCCGGGGTCGCTTCACCGGCTGCCTGCGCGGCCAGCGCCAGCAGGGCCGCCGCGTCGTAGCTCTCGGCAACGAAGGACGAGCCCCAGTTGATACCGCTGTCGGATCCGACCCGCTCCCAGTTCTCGGCAGCGTCGCCGACGGCCGACGGCACAGTGCCGATCACACCCGAGGCCGCTTCACCGACGATATTCGGCAAATCCTCGGTAAAGACGCCGTCGCCAATGAAGAAGGTCTCGAACGCGCCCAGTTCCCAGGCCGTGCGGATGACATTGGTGCCGCCGTCAACATAGCCCAGCACCATCAGTGCATCGCCCCCGGCCGACGCCAGCGAGCCTACTTCCGCCGAGTAGTCGCCCCGCGCCTCTTCATGCGGGATGGTGGTCGTCACGCTGCCGCCACCGGCGGTGAAGGCTTCGGTGAAGGCGTTCGCCAGACCCGCGCCGTAGTCGTTGTTCGTATGGGTCACGGCAACGCTGTTGATCCCGCGCTCGAGTACGATCTCGGCCAGGACCTGGCCTTGGCGTGCGTCAGATGGCGCGGTGCGGTAGAAAAGACCTCCCGAATCGAAGGTCGTGAAACCGGGCGAGGTCGCCGAGGGCGAAATCATCGGAACGCCTGTCGCCATGGCAACGTTCTCCAGCACCGCGCGCGTCACGCCCGAGCAGTCCGCCCCCATGATCGCCACAACGCCGTCCGACGAGATCAGACGTTCGGCCGAAGCCTGTGCCATCGAGGAATCGACGCAACCCGAGTCCGCGCGCACCGGCGTGATCGTCTGGCCGCCCAGGAACAGGCCGCTTTCGCTGATTTCGCGAAAGGCCAGTTCGGCGCCATCGGCCATATGCGGCGTGATGGATTCCAGCGGGCCGGTAAAGCCCAGCAGGACGCCGATACGCACGTCGTCAGCAAGCGCGCCTCCGGCGGCGAGCGCCGAGACGGCGGTCGCAAGAACCAGTTTTTTCATTGGATAACTCCCCTTACTTTATCGTTGCCGGGGCAGATTAGCGCCCGGATTAGCCTTTGAACAGAGGGATTTGACTTGCACCACGGGTCAACTTCTCGCAGGGATCGCTCAGGTTGCGAGCCGCCCTCAGAAGTCGCCTGTGGATTCGTCTTCCGGATCCGGCTCAGCGCCGCCCTCGTCCTCGATCCCGTGCGCGCCGCGTTCTCGGTAGGGCGTCGTGCCGTATTGCGCGCGATAGCATTTGGAAAAATGCGAAGGCGAAGCAAAGCCGCAGGCTAGCGCGACATTGATCACGCTGAGGTCGGTCTGCATCAGAAGATTGCGCGCCTTGGCTAGTCGCAACTCCATGTAATAGCGCTTCGGGCTGCGGTTCAAGTAGCGCCGGAACAATCGTTCCAGTTGGCGGGTGGACATTCCCACCTCCTCGGCCAGATCAGCGGGCGACACCGTCTCCTCGATGCTTTGCTCCATGATCTCGATCACACGGCTCAAGCGCGGATGACGCACGCCGATGCGCGTCGGGATCGACAGCCGCTGCATATCGCGGTCGGTTCGGATCGCGGCATGGATCAACTGGTCCGACACCGCATTGGCCAGGTCCTTCCCATGGTCGTCGGCGATCAGCGTCAGCATCAAGTCGATCGAGGCAGTTCCCCCCGCGGTCGTCATCCGGTTGCCATCGATGACGAAGACCGAACGCGTCAGGTCGACGTCCGGAAACTCTTCCAAGAAGCCGTCATGGTTTTCCCAATGAATGGTGGCGCGCCGCCGATCCAGCAGACCCGCCTCGGCCAGTGTATGCGCGCCGGTACAGACGCCACAGACCACCGCCCCCTTGCGACCGATTCGCCGCAACCAGTTGATCACCCCGCGGGTGGAGCTGGCGCGAATGTCCGATCCGCCACATATCATCACGACGTCGTCATGCCCGACCTCGCCCAGCGGCCCATCAACAACGATCTGCGCGCCGTTGGAACACCGCGCCGGCTCACCCGTTTCCGAAAAAAGCGAAAAACGGTAAAGCGTGCGCCCGCTCATCCGGTTGGCAATCCGCAGCGGCTCGATCGCCGAGGCGAAGGCCAGCATTGTGAACTTGTCCAGCAGCACGAAAACGAAACGGCGCTGACGGACCGGCGTATCGACCGCCCCCGGTGAGGCCGGTGCATGTGACACAAGCCCCCCACGGGTGGGTTTGGGGCGCGTCGGCGCCTTGCGGCTGGGGGTGGTTTCGATCATCGCCAACACGGGCCGTGGCTGCAGGGCTTATTCACTTGGCTTAACCAACCCTTGCATCAGAGGCAATCCGGCGCGCGCAAGTGGGGTAGCGGGTTGGCACAGACCCCTTGTGTCATGTAGGAAGCTGCGCACCGGCGCGCCAACGCGCCGCTGCCGAAGGAGACGAGCAATGAGCGATATTTGGACCAAGTCTGGCTGGCGCAGCAAACCGCGTGTGCAGATGCCGGACTACCCCGATGCGCAGGCCCTTGCCGCGGTCGAGGCGCAACTGGCCAAATATCCGCCTCTGGTCTTTGCCGGCGAAGCGCGCGCGCTCAAGGCGCGTCTGGGCGAGGCCGCGCAGGGACGAGCCTTTCTGCTTCAGGGCGGAGATTGTGCCGAAAGCTTTGCCGAGTTCAACGCCGACAGCATCCGTGACACGTTCAAGATCCTGCTGCAGATGGCGATCGTGCTGACCTTCGGGGCCAAAGTGCCGGTCATCAAGGTGGGCCGGATGGCCGGGCAGTTCGCCAAGCCCCGCTCCGCCCCGACCGAGGTGATCAGCGGGCAGGAACTTCCGAGTTATCGCGGTGACATCATCAACGGCTTCGACTTCACCGCCGAGGCCCGGATCCCCGATCCCGCACGAATGCTGCAGGCCTATACTCAGGCCGCGGCTTCGCTGAACCTCCTGCGCGCCTTCTCCAAGGGTGGTTTCGCCGATATCCACAGGGTCCATAACTGGACGCTGGGCTTCGCCTCGGGCGAGAATGCCGAACGCTACCGCGCGCTTTCCGACCGGATCTCCGACGCGCTCGAATTCATGACCGCAGCCGGGATCAGTGGCCAGACTGCCCCTGCCATCGCCGAGGTCGATTTCTATACGAGTCATGAAGCCCTGCTTCTGGAGTATGAAGAAGCGCTCTGTCGCATTGATTCGACCACAGGGCTGCCAGTCGCCGGTTCGGGTCACATGCTGTGGATCGGCGACCGCACGCGTCAGCCCGATGGCGCACATGTCGAATTCTGCCGCGGCGTGCAGAACCCGATCGGGCTGAAATGCGGCCCTTCGCTCAGCGCCGAGGATCTCAAGCAGCTTCTTGCCCGCCTGAATCCCGCCAATGAGTCTGGCCGCCTGACCCTCATCGCGCGCTTCGGTGCCGGCAAGGCGGGCGAACACCTTCCGCGGCTGATCCGCGCGGTGCGCGAGGAAGGCGCGAATGTCCTTTGGGTTTGCGATCCGATGCATGGCAATACCACCAAGTCGGCCTCGGGCTACAAGACCCGGCCCTTTGAGCGTGTTC
>CAZKSE010000162.1:0-9423 GCA_964555305.1 uncultured Rhodobacter sp.
CTCCGCAGTTGCGAGCTCAATCCCGGCGTGACCTGGGTGCTGTTCACGGATTGCGGCAGGCCGCTTCATTGTCCCAGTAACGTAGAGATTCGGGAGACAAGCTTCCAAGATTACTGTCAAAGAGTGTCGTCCCGGCTGAATATCGCCTTTGCACCGACCGAACCCTACAAGCTCTGCGATCTCAAACCTACCTTAGGTCATGTTCACGAAGATGAGCTTGAGGATTGCAGCCACTGGGCGTTTGGTGACATCGACCTTGTGTATGGTCGTCTAGAGGCGTATTTGGCGAGTCGCGACCTTAAGCGCTTTGACGTCATATCACTGCATGCCCGGAGGCTGTCCGGTCATCTGACGGTGTTGAGAAATTCTCCTGACATGAATGGTGCGTTCCGGCGCGTTAAAGATTGGGCTGCTGCGCTCGAGAGTCCAATGCATTGCGCTTTCGATGAGAAAGCCTTTTCAAAGGTGTTTCTACGCCACAAGAATTCGCCCAGCTGGGTTCGGGGGTTTGCCGCTCTGCTGGATCCGTGGCTAACCCGCGCCGACTTCGAGGAGGCGTATACAACGCCTAATGCCAAGATCCCATGGCGGGATGGCTCAAACGCCTTTCCCAAGGAATGGTATTGGCAAAATGGAAGGGTATGGAACGACCTTGATCGGGAGCACTGCTATCCCTATCTGCATTTCATGAACTGGAAAAAACACTGGGCGGCCGATCAGCGTTTCGAAGTGAGCCAAGTCTGCTCGAATGATGCGCTTTGGACGTTTACAGAAAGTGGCATCCAGCTGTCGAAAGACTGAAGAATATGACGGCACCAAAGAAAAAGAAAATCCTGATACTGCAGCCCGGTTACCACGAAAATTCCCACCACTGGTCGGATCTCGTGGAGCAGATCATTCTCGCCTTTGATCCGCAGCGTTACGATGTTGTAAGTGCATTCTTCCACGGAAGACCTGAAAGCGAGCACCCTCAGAGTCGTGCCGCGAAAGCGATCTATTTCAACTTCCCTGAAGACTGGTCCGACGGCCTTCGTTTGAAGATGCGGCGTGCGCTGTCCCAGTTCTTGGCCGAGGAACGATTCGATGCCGTAATCTGCAATCGGTACAAACCCGTCAGCCTGATGATGGACCTCGCGCCGAAGCTCGGCATCAAGGCCTGTATCGGCATCTCCCACAGTTTTGGGGAGTACGGCCGTTGGTGGCGCCGCTTCAGGTTCGCGAGATCAGTCGATGAGCGGTGGCGCTTCGTCGGGGTCTCCGTGCCCGTGCGTGATTATCTTGTCGGTCTTGGTTGTGGTTTCACAACAGCGAATACGGTCGCGATCAACAACGCCATCGACATCGAGGAAGCCGAAAAGCACTTTGTCGAGCGAACCGAGGCGCGCAAAGCCTTGGGCCTCCCGGAAGGAAGTGTCATCGTCGGGGCTGCGGGTCGCTTGGTTTCGGTCAAGGCGCACGACGTCCTAATTCGCGCGTTTGCACGGGTAGCGGGCCGCCACCCCAGCGCGATGCTTGCGGTCATGGGCGAAGGCAAGAAGCGACCCGAACTTGAGCAGCTCATCGCAGACCTTGGTGTGGCTCAACAAGTCCGCCTGCTCGGGTTTGTTGCAGGCGCCAAACGTTATCTGAAGGGGTTCGACATCTGGACCATGCCGTCCCTCAAAGAGGGCCTGGGCCTTGCCTTGCTGGAAGGGATGATTGCAAAGCTACCCGTCATTGCGAGCGAAGTCCCTGCGATGTCACCGATCGTGCGCGGCGCTGACGGCTATCTGGTTCCGCCCGGGAACGAAGAGGCGCTAGCAAACGCGATTGATACCTGTCTGCGACTCTCTAAGGAAGATCGCGCCGAAGCGGGATTGAAGTCGTTCCGTTTCGTCCGCGAGGCACACTCTATTAAAGCATACCACCAAGCCTATCGTGACCTTGTCGAAGCGATGTTGGAAAGGGGTTGAATCATGCAACGCACCCGGTCGGAAACAGCCCTTTTCGATGCAGCAACGGACACGAGCACTGCCGGAGGTGCGCGCGGCAGGGTGTCAGTCGTCATCTCAAGCTACAACCATGCCCCATATATTGAATCGGCCATTCGCAGCGTCCTCGACCAAACTTATACGGACGTCGAGTTAATTGTCGTCGATGACGGCTCTGCCGATCAGAGCGTTGAGATCATCAGTCGCCTGGCGGGCCAGAGCGCTTTTGAGTTTCGCGCGCAAAGCAACAAAGGGCTGACTCGCACTCTGAATGAGGCTTTCTCCCGTTGCAGCGGGGAATACCTTGTACCGTTCGGGTCGGACGACATCATGTTGCCTAATCGACTCGCGGTGCAGGCCGAATACATGCGTGACAAGCCCGACGTCGGCATGTGCTGCGGCAATATCGAACTCATCGACGCCGATGGCAATCTGTATGACCCAACTGACGAAGGAACATCGGCGCCATTTCAGCGGCTCAGCTTCGATGATCTCTTTATCAACCGCAAATCCGGCCTTGCAGCACCCACCATGATGATTCGTCGCGAGGCGTTCGAAAGGGCTGGCGGGTTCAACCCGGAGATACACCTCGAGGACCTCTACATCCAGCTGAAAATCCTCAGCCTCGGCTACTACATAGACAAGCTGCCGGTCTTGATGGCCCGCTACCGCAAGCACCCTACGAACAGCTATAAGAACATCCGCTTCATGACGGAGAGCATCCTACGAATCTACCAGGACTATGCCGACCACCCAGCATACGATCGCGTTCGATTAAAGTTCATCAACTCCATGCTTTCGAAAGCGTCGCGTAAGGACAAGAAACTCGCTCGCGAACTGTTGTCTCAGCTTCCCCTGTCCTCGTGGAACGCTAGAACCCTGAAGAGCCTGGTTCGTTTGGCGATGCCTGCCCGCGATTAGGCGCGGAATTCACGCCCCTTGACTGCACATGAAGTGAAACTTCTCAATCCTTTCGGTACAGGGTCACAAAACGCCTCGCTTCGGCTTGATTCTTTGCAATCATGCCAATAAGAATCGAAAAGGGAATCCAGATCAAAAACCAGTGCTCCTTAGGCCGAGACAAGAAGGAGTCTCCTTCCGTCAGGCTGGAAGCTAGGCCAAACACCAGAGCGGTGGAGGCGGCAAGTGCTAGCCAGTCGCTTCGCATTTTCCAACCAGCGACAAGCAGGGTAGCCATTAGCGCCCCCCACAAGATCAAGCCAACGACGCCCCCTGCGTGAAGTACCCCTAGAAAAAAGTTATGCGGGTCGTGAAACGATGTGTTGAGCTCTGCTACAAAAAAGCGAGAATTGTTATCAAATCCGTAACCGAAGAAGGGTCTTTCAGAAATCTGAATCAAAGCCTGATGCCAAATCTCCGGACGATAGGATAAACCGCGAGCCATCAGAATTTCAGGCTTGATCGCGACCAGCGTCGTCAGACACAGCCCAACCAAAGCCATTACGGCAACTGTGCGCTTATCCGCTTTGGTGAATGCCAACCAAGCGGACGCCGCGACGAGGCCCACGATAGGCGTTCGAGATCCCGTCATTAGCAGCAGGGCAACAAAGATTGCCAGCATCCCTGCCAACAGCAGCTTGTGTTGTTGCCTAGAGGTGAGAATGGCAAGCGTGAATGCAGCGTACATGCCAAAGACGTGTGCAGTCAGCAGCGGGTTGTGTAATGCGCCGTGACCGGTCAAACGCCCGCCTTGCGCATACAAAAAATGATGGGCCAAAAAATATAGCGCAGCAAGCGTCCCGCCATAGAGACAGAGCATCAAGAGGGACTCGAAGTGGTCACGGTCTTTGCGTATGAGGACGAACACACCGACGAACAGAAGAGCAATGTAAAGCGGACGCTTCAAAAGGGAAAAGAAAGCCGTGTTCGTGTCAGACCAAGCTACGCTGAGCAGCATATACCCTGCTAAAAAGAGATAGAGCAGAAATGACTTTGTCTGGAACAGCTCTAGGCATTGGTGCTTCGCAAAAAAAAATGTGCTGAGTGCCGGGAGAGCGAAAATAAAATAATAGGCTTGATGGTAGTTCGAACGGCTACCAACCCAAAACATTCCGGTGAGGAGAACGAAAAAGCCAACTGCGAGAGTTTTCTCTGCTGCACCATAATTCGAGAGGATATTGAATTCTTTTAATCGCATCGTGTCATCAGTTTGATGTTGGAGCTTGGCTGTAGGTGATTCGCGGGTTCATACTCCGGCACCCAGCGCTTCAGCCCGGCCCGCACGTCCTCATCGCTCAACGGCCCCGGCTGCGACAGCCACTGCGCCAGTTCCTCGAGAAAGCCGCCATCCACCTGTCGAGATCGCGCGATGCGCAGCTTGGGGTGGGGCGTCTCGCGGGTCTCCTCCGCATCCGCCAGCAATTCCTCGTACAGCTTCTCACCCGGCCGTAACCCGGAAAACTCGATGCGGATTTCATCCTCGCTATAGCCCGACAGCCGGATCATGTTGCGCGCCAGATCCACAATTCTCACCGGCTCACCCATGTCCAGCACGAAGATCTCGCCCCCCTGGCCCATGGCCGCCGCCTGTAGCACCAGCTGCGCCGCCTCGGGGATAGACATGAAGTAGCGGTTGATCTCCGGGTGGGTCACTGTCACCGGCCCGCCGCGGGCAATTTGCTCGGCAAACTTTGGGATCACGCTGCCGGTACTCCCCAGCACGTTGCCAAAGCGCACCATCTCCATCTGAGTGGTCCCATTGCCTGAGTTATGCAAGGCCTCGCAGGCCATCTCGGCCAGGCGCTTGGTCGCGCCCATCACGTTGGTGGGGTTCACCGCCTTGTCGGTGGAGATCAGCACGAAGCGCTCGGCCCCAAAGCGCTGCGCATGGGCAGCCACCTGCAGGGTGCCGAACACGTTGTTGCGCACCGCCTGCCACGCGTTGGCCACTTCCATCAACGGCACATGCTTGTAGGCCGCGGCGTGGAAGACGAGCCGCGGCCGCCAGGTGGCGAAGATCTCGTTCAGTCTGGCCACATCCTTCACGTCACCGGCCAAGGGCACAATCTCGACTTCCGGTTTGAATTCGCGAAACCACTGCTCGATGTTGTAAAGCGCAAACTCGCTTGCCTCCACCAGAACCAATCGAGCAGGGGAAAAGCGCGCTAGCTGGCGGCACAACTCGCTGCCAATCGAACCCCCCGCACCGGTAATCAGCACCGTCTTGTCGCCGATCATGGCTTGAAGATGGCCGGAATCGATCTTGACCGGTTCGCGCCCCAGCAAATCCTCGATATCGACCGGCCGCATTGCGTTGATCGCGACCTTGCCGTTCATCAGGTCTTCGAGACTGGGTACGGTGAAGACATGCGCGCCTGCCCGTACAGCGATATCCGCAGCGCGTTTGATGGTGGAAGTGGCCGCGGATGGCATGGCCAGGATCACGTGTTGCGCTTTGAAGTCTTGCAGTGTTTGGGGCAGCGTATCGATCGACCCGGCCACCGGGCGCCCGTGGAGCTCCAACCCCCACTTTCCCGGGTTGTCATCCACCAATGCCACCACCCGCCAATCCGGGTTGCGCTCGAGCTCCCGCACCAACATCGCCCCGCCGGTGCCCGCACCGACAATGACCACCGGTTTGCCGGCAGCGCGCAGGTCGCCATACAAACGGTGTTCCCGCAACATCCGCCAAGCCACCCGGCCGCCGCCCATGATCACCAGCAGCAAAATCGGATATAGCACCAGCACCGACCGAGGGACAACGGGGCCACCTGTCCGGTCGACTGCAATAAGCACGAACAGCGCGAGTGACGAGATTGCGACCGCTTTCAGTACCCGTCGAAGGTCTGGAAGACTCGCGAAAATCCACATGCCCCGGTAAAGGCCTGCGTAGCAGCAGGCGACGGCGTGTATGACGGTCAGGAGCGCGAGACCCAGTCCAATCTTTGGAAAGTACTCGGAGGGAATGTCGAAGTTGAAGCGGATCGCGTAGCTGCCGACAACCGCTACGATCATCGCGAGGATGTCGAATAAAAAAACCAGGATTGACCGAACAGAGAGGCTCATGGTGTTGCTCAAAGGGTGTTTCGGAAATTGGACTCGATCATTGCCACGTTTGGATCAGCGCGCGCGTGCTTCACTTGGGTTGAGTTCGGCGTGTCTTTCCACCGCGACCCCGTATCCCAGTGCGGCTCCTGCCTGTATCCACGCACCATAGCCTAACACCGCCCCCCCCGCCATGCAGGCATTTACGCCGAGATGACCGAAGGCATCGACGCGGCAATGGTGGTCGACCGTGGCGCCGCAATTGACGATCACGCCTTCGCCAAGCTGGGCCTCCGTTCCAACCACCGCACCCGCCATCACAGCACATCCGGGGCCCAAGGTGGCGGTTGGGGACACTATGGCCGTGGGGTGTATCACGCTTAGCAACTCGAAACCCGCATCCCGGACCATGCCGTGCAGCTTCTCGCGGATGGCATTGTTGCCGATCGCGACCACGACCGCATCAGCATGCGATCGCAGAGTGTGAAGCGAATCCGTTCTGCCGAGTATCGGATATGACCACACCTCGGAGTCCGCATCCGCGCCGTCATCGACAAACCCGACGAGTTCATCTCGCCCGATCAGCAGAATCGCCTCAGCCACCGAGCGCCCATGGCCGCCCGCCCCAATCACGATGACGCGCTTTTTCATGCCGTTTGACTCACTTCCAGTTCGCCCGCATGGAACCTGATCGCCAGGAGCACCAACGGAGCATAGGCCAGCACAACCCCAATCGCCCCGTCGACCCTGCCCGTGCCGACGAGCAGCGCAATCGGCAGCAGCCATGCCAGGTTGATCGCGCCAACGGCCAGCGTCACCGGCAGATGGCGCCCAAACTGGCGCGACGCGTATTGATAGGCATGACTGCGGTGCGCTTCATACACCTTGTCGCCCCGTAGCAAGCGGCGCAACAGGGTAAAGGTCGCATCCACCACAAACACCCCGAGAAGGATCACCCAGCTCCAGAACAGCGTCTGATCCACCCAGCCCGCCTGGATCGACATGATGCCCAGCACGATGCCCAGGAAACCGCTGCCCGCGTCGCCCATGAAGATCCGTGCGGGCGGGAAGTTCCAGTACAGAAATCCAGCCACCGCCGCGGCGAGCATCAGCGGCAACAGCGCCAGATCCGGCTTGCCCAGCAGCAGATAGAGCAGCGCCCCACCCACGCATACACAGATCGCCTCCACGCTGGCGATGCCGTCGATGCCGTCCATGAAGTTGTAGAGGTTGAGCAGCCAGACCAGATACACCGCCACCAGCGCGAACCCGAGCCAGCCGAGATCAAACTG
This sequence comes from uncultured Rhodobacter sp., assembly GCA_964555305.1. GTDB lineage: Bacteria > Pseudomonadota > Alphaproteobacteria > Rhodobacterales > Rhodobacteraceae > Pararhodobacter. The sequence continues at coordinate 7,268 of CAZKSE010000162.1, forward strand.
CACACCAAAAAGCTGCAATGCAGGAACGCCGCCCAGCCAGCCGAGCGCCCAGAAGGCCGAAACGAAATGCGCGACCAACCGCCAGCGCGCCGCGATATGGCCATGGTCATCCAGAAAGCCGACCAAGGCGACGAATCCGCCCGCGCCAAGCAGGGCAAGACTTGCAGACCAGTCAAGGCCGCCCGTCGTCGCAATGAACGCAAGCGCAACCAGAAAACTCACGACGATGGCGACCCCTCCACCGCGTGGTGTCGGCACTGAGTGCGAACTGCGCGCATTGGGGATGTCCATCAGGCTTCGCGAAAGCGCGTATTTACGCAAACCATAGGTCAGGCCCATTGAGGCTGCTGAGACCATGAAAATCAGAAACCAGGCGTTCATTGTTTATGCTGCTCAAGGAAGTGCTGAGCCGTCTTGTGGAGTGCAGCATCTACGCTGATAGGGGGCGTCCAACCAAGGCATTCGCGGGTTTGTGCGATGTCGACCTGCAAGGATCCGCAAAGCCTTTGTGCGATGGATTGCTTCCCAAGCGTATTCGCCACAGTCTTAAGCATCCACACGGGCACCGGCAGCAAGCGTGATCGCTTGCCAAGTGCCTGTGACATCCGCCGCAGAAGCTCTGTCGTCGAAAGATCCTCCCCATCGCTGACCAGGAACGTCTGATTCGCAGCCCCTGGATGGTCAATACAGGTCACGATTAGATCGACAAGATTGTCCAGCGCGACCAGGCTGCGCTTGTTGTGGATTGCGCCCAATGGCAGCGGCACGCCCTTGTACAGCCACTTCATCAGATTTAGAAAGTTCGCCTTTACGCCCGGCCCGTAGACGAGTACGGGGCGAATGATGACGACCTCCATGCCGGTTTCGGCCGAGAGTTTGCGCAACTGCTGCTCGGCCTCCCACTTCGAGACGCCGTAGGGGTCGATCGGGGCGGGCGCTTGTAGCGCGGTGAAGGGCCGTCCCGGCACGGTGCTTTCACCATTGACCTTGATCGAACTGATGAAAATGAATCGACCCACGCCGGCCTCCGCCGCCTGCGTGGCCAACCGTGCGGTCCCGTCGACGTTTATGCGACGGAACTCGCTGAGCGGATCGGTCGCGTCATCGTTCATCACGTGTACACGTGCGGCACAATGGACGACGGTTGCGACTCCTTCCAGTGCAGGCCTCCAGTCCTGTGCAGGATCAAGCGCAGCCTGTACGACATCATGTTGTTCTGTCCACCCACCCGCGACGGGGCTACGTACGGCGATGCGCAACGCATCTCGCCCCTTCAGACGCTCGCACAGCGAACGTCCGACAAAACCGGTTGCTCCAGTGATGAGGATCATTTGGTTTCCATTTTGTGAAGGCGGCTCACTGCCGTCAGATCGTCGAACCAGGACAGCAATCTCGAGATCAGACGATCCCGATCAAATTCCGTCTTGCTGAGCTGGACTCCGCGCGCGCCCATGATGCGTCGGTCTTCTTCGCTCATGCGCGACATATTCAGCGCTACTTCGGCGAGCGCCGCGCCATTTCCAGCGGGGCATGCAAGGCCGGCACCAGATTTGCGAACGATGTCTGCGCCTTCGCCATTCAACATCGCGAGCACCGGAATGCCTGCCGCCAGATAAGACTGAAGTTTGCCAGGGATGGTCATGGAAAAAATTGGCTCGTCCCGCAATGAAACGAGCAGCGCATCAGCGCATTTGTAGAACGAAGGCATCCTGTCTACCGGATGCCGGCCAAGCATAAGTACCCGCTCCTCCAGTCCTCTTTTCTGAATCTCGGATCTAACCCACTCTGACGCCCGTCCGTCCCCCACGATCAGCCAACGAATCGTGTCATTTTCTTTCAGCAGGGTGGCCGCCTCGATGATTGCCGGGAAGTCCTGAGCTTCGCCAATGTTGCCGGCGAACATGATGTCGAAATGACCCGAGCCGCCTGGGACTTCCGGGGCAGCCTCCACCTTCTCGAAATCGAATACCGATTCCGACCAACTCGGAAAATACTGAACGTTTCCGTCTATCCGGCAATACTTGAATATCTGCGGGATAAAGCTCCTCGACTGGGCAAGGATCAGGTCGCACCGGTTATAGATGAACGAAACCAGTTTTCCAACCGTATTCAGGATCACCTTCGATCGCACCACACCGACGGCTTGCAGTGTCTCT
>CAZKSE010000163.1:0-9357 GCA_964555305.1 uncultured Rhodobacter sp.
GATGGAGGCTGGCGGCCGCGATGCGTTCCTCGCCCAACCCCTGACCGACGCCGTGCATCTGCACTGGGCGTGGATCCGGGAGCCGTTCATCAGCTGGACCGAAGGTTGGGATGACGACGGGCGTCAAGTCGTGGTTCACGGTCACACGGTCGAATGCGAGGCGCCGATCGAGGATGCCGAGGCGCTGGTGCGCGGCGCGGATCGCGTGGCCGGCAAGCGTCGGATCAATCTCGACCTGGGCGCTGTCTTCTTCGGCCGGCTCGCCGCGCTTGAAGCCGTCGAGGGACGCTACCGCTTCCACTGCACCGTGAAGGATCGGGCTCTGGCGGCGTAGATGCAGGGCCCCTCCGGAAACCGGAAGGCCGAAGCGCGGGCGCGATCATCGCGCCGGAATTCTCCCGGTGAATTTTTCACACCGAACGATTATGATGACCTGAGCAAACCGAAAGAGGATACGCGGATGCCCACTGACATGAATGCCCTTTTCCGTGACAACGGAATCCAGATCGAGCTGAACGGCGACCGCGGCGTCGGCGTGCCCTTCTCCGAAGGCCTCCTGGGAACCCTGGATCGCGAAGACCTGAATGCGAAAAGCCGCCAGCGCATCGTCGCCGGCGACATGCTGACCGCCGTGCTGAAGCGCGACGAGAACGGCGAGTTCGCCCGTGACGAGGCCGGCCGTCCGGTCCGCAGCGGCAGCTACCTGAAGCTCGGCGCGAGCAACGAGCTGGCGCTGATGATCCCGCGCGCCGACGAGCCCGGCGAGTTCACCCGCCTTCCGGCGCAGAACACCCGCCAGGCGGCCGCGACCCTGATCCGCATGCAGCGCGAAGCGCGCCACGAAGTGGCCGCCAACGACCGCGCCTATGCCGAGGCGATGGAAGGCTACGAGGCCGCCCGCGCCCGCGGCGACGAGGTCGAGGAGCCCCAGCGCAAGGTCGCACGCCACGATCCGGCCGTTTTCGACCGCTTCACCGGCTTCATCGCCGCCGCCACCTCGGTGATCTCCTCGGAGCTGCAGAACGCTTTCGCGACCGCCGAAGAGCGCCGCAGCGAACTGATGGCAAGCCTGGCGATCCGCAACGAGCAGCGCAACACGCTGACCGGCGAGCAGATGAACCTCATCGCCGAGGCCGAGTCGCTGCGCGAGCAGATCGCGCGCATCGCGCCCGACCACGAGATGGCCCACCAGGCGATCGTCGCGCCCTATCACGGTGACGGCGAAGCCCTGGAGACTGGCATCGAGCGCGTGCAGGATGCGAATGCCGGCCACTTCTCGCGCGGCGTGCCCGCCGTCGGCCCCGCCGCCAACCTGGTCTCCTCGCTGATGGCGACCTTCACCCGGATGGATCCGAACGACATCCAGCGCGCGCAGATCTCTCCCGATCAGCGCCGCCGTTTCGAGCAGCTGATGTCGCGCCATGAGAACGAGGAAATCGCCGACAACGTGCGTCCGCGCATCGAGGCGATCATGGGCGATCGGATGCCGGGCTACACCTGCGCTGTGCGCTTCTTCGCCAACCAGGGCGTCGACTACATGATGATCAATGACCTGGGCGGGAACTTCGTCTACGCCGCCGACAGCGCCGCGCGCACGCAGGAGCTCGACATCGAGCGTCTGAATCGCGTGCCGACGGAAGCCGATGTGCCTAGCGAGGCGCAGATCGCCGAGCTGCGCACGGTCCTGGCCGAGCTGACCTTCGACAATGGGGCAGTGGTCGACTTCACCTACGACGATCCCGAGGAAGATGAAGACGGACCCGTGATCGACTGATCTGCCGGATCCTGAAACGACGAACGCCACCCCTCGGGGTGGCGTTCTCTCTTTCGATGTTGGCGATCGCGTGAAGGGTGCGTTACTCGGCGGCGATCGCCATTCCTTCAGATGACCATACCCTTGCAGCCTGCAGGCGCTGGAGGTCTCGCGCCGCGCGCGGAAGCCACTTGGGGTGAGGATGAAACACCCAGCCGCGACCGGCGATCGTGTCGATCCTCGAGGTCATGGTGGGGTCGATACGAACCATGTGCCGCCGAACATGCGAGCAATAGACATCCATGATCTTGTCGCATGGCATGTTATCGTCGTCATACATGCGCGACAGCAGGTCGTCCTTCGACATGATGCGGCCAGGGTGGAGAACGAGAAGGCGGAGAAAGGCATATTCCTTCTACGCGAGCGCGGCGAGTTTTCCGCCGAACCGGACCTCATTGTGGAGCAGTTCGACCGAGACATCTCCAGAAATCAGTGTGTTCGACGAATAGCCGCGGGACCTCCGGAGCATCGATGTCGCGCGCGCTACAATCTCCCGGATTGGGCTTGGATGGCTGATCGCCACATCGGCGCCAGCGATTAGCGCGCGGTTTCGATCCGCCGCGTCATCTTTTGTCGTGACAGCAAGGATCGGCGCCCGTGGCTCCGATACGCGGATCTCGCGCAGGACGGAAAGATCGTCACCGCGGTCGCCATCGAGACTGACGATGGCAAGGTCCACCCCTGTTGTCTCGATAAAGCAAAGGGCGTCCTCGGTGCTGCGCGCCTCAAGCGACACGAAGGCGTGCCGCCCGAAAGCGCGGGCAAGCGTGGACGTATCCCGGCCGGACCCTGATGCCACAAGTATTCGCATTGCAATCCCCCCTTCATCGCGGCCGCACCGGTATAGATGATAGACTTTGCGAAAAAATTTATCAACAGAAACCCTGCCCTCAGGCTGCTTTCGCAAGGCTTTCATCATCACGGTGTCGACGGCTTCGACCCATCCGCGATGGGAGGTATGCAGCCACGGCTTCCGGCATGTCTGTCTTCAACACCCACCCCGTGCATGGGAAGGTTTCGATCCTGATCGCAACACCGGGAAACTCCTCACGGAGGAGTTTGCGGATATGGCAGATATAGACATCGATAACCTTCGGATCGGCCTCGCTATCGGGGCCATTCACCCGTTCGTGCAGGTCTTCCCGGGTGAACCGGTAGCCTGATCGAAGAGCGAGCAGACCGAAAATCTTGCGAGCCCGTGGCTTCAGGCGCACCGCCACATTGTCGATCTGCAGGCTCCAATCCTCGATATCCACAGTAATCGGTCCGATCTGGATACGGTTGCTCGCGTGCCCGAGGCTGCGCCGATAGAGCGACAGCACGCGCTCCACGACTTCTTGGCGGCCACAGGGCTGGCTCAGGCAAGAATCGGCGCCGGCAATCATGGCTTGGATGCGGTGCGCCGCGTCATCTTCAGGCAAGATCGCCAGGAGTGCGGTCTTCTGCCCCGCGTGGCGGAGCTGGCGGATGATTTTCTCATGATGCGCAGCGCCATCGGGAATGACGGCGACCGCGACATCGATCGGGTAGTCCGCGATCATGCAGGCCGCATCCCCTACATCCTCGAGGCGATCGACCAATGCTCCGCGAGCGCGAAGATCGCGCGACAATTCCGGAGCGCGCCGGTGATCGGCGTCGAGGACGAGAATTCGCATATCAGTTCTCCTTGTTGTGCGCCTTCAGAGCCTATCATCCAGCATGTGAAATATTGGTATCTTTCTCTTGGGCACGGGATTATTTGGGCGATCGATGGAATTGTCGCGAAGAAGGGACTTGAGTCGGCTGTGAAGTTGCTCAAATACTCAGCGTGTGAAAAAGAGTAGATTGAAACACCAGTCGGAGCAATTTGATGACAAATACGATCGGTGAACGGGCCCGCCAGGCGGGAATGAGCGTTCCGCAAATGCTCAAGGTTTATGCTGCATCGGGGCATCAGCTTAACGTGGCGCTTGGGCCTGACGAGCTGCGCCTCTTCGCGAGGTTTATCGAGAACGGGGCGCGGATCGAACCGGCGCCCGTCGAGGAATTGCGCCGCCAAGTGACGCAATACCAGGACATGCTGCGAGACCTTCGCGATGAGGCGCGGGTGAGCGATGCAAATCGACGTGCGACATTGCGCCATCGCCGGATCTCGCTGATCAGTGCGATCGCCAGCGTGGCGGCCACATTGACCTGGATCGCCTGGTTCTCGATGACCATGTGAGGCGTTTGGCGTTTTCGCATATCCGTCGGATAATGCGAGAAAGCCATTGGAGGTCCGCATGAAGCTCCCGCATCAAGACACGCCTCAGGGTGAGGACTGGCAGCATATCCGATTTGCCAATTGGACAGGCAGCTATGCGAGCCCGACGATTCCGATCCCGGAGGCAAGCCAGGTCCCGGGCGTGCATCTCACGCGGCCGGGCAGCAATCTCTGCCTCACGGGCTTCCGCGATCCCGCCCAGGCACGCGCCTATCGCGCCGAGTTCGGCAATCCCGACTGGCGCGTTTCCGATCTGCGCGACAGCCGGCCGCAACTCACCGCGCCCGATCTCTTCTTCGCGCGCCAGCTGGCGGCTCAGCGGATCTTCGAGGACTGGGACTTCGGAGATCTGGCCGTCGAGGCGCAGAACGGCTGGGAGCACGACGGGCAGGGTCGCTTCGAGCGGCGCGCCTTCTTCGATACCGGTGCCGAGGAGACGGCTGCTGCAACTTTTGCGGTGGAGTTCGAGCCGGGCTCGCACAAGGAATACCGCGTCGAGTTCGAGCCGCCGAGCGCCCCCGAGGCCGGGTTGGAGGCCCCGGAATACGCCTGATCCTGCCGCTGCGCGAGGTCAGGCAGCGAGCGGCATCTGTTTCTGCCGGGCGACCTTCCGCCCCTACTTCGGGGCAATCCCTTTCGCGATGTCGCGCGCCTGCTTCTCCGACATGTCGAAGCGCAACGACCAGCCGCGGTTGCTCTCCGTGCCGATCCTGATGGGCACGTCGGAGAATTTTTCGATCAGGTGACGGCGGATCTTGCAGATATAGACATCGAAGATCTTGGTCCCGTATTCATCGTCGGGCCCATAGATGTAGGAGGCAAGCTCGTCGCGCGACAAGCGCTGGCCGGCGTTCAACGCCAGGATCCGCAGGATGTGAAGGGAGCGGTTTGCCATATTCACAGGCCGGCCTGCGAAGCGGATATTCCACCCATCGACATCGAGCGACACCGGCCCGACCTCTACGGAGTTCGATGCATGGCCAAGGGCGCGGCGGTAGAGGGCAAAGGCATGCTCGCGGATCTCTTCCCGGGCGCAGGGTCGGCTGACGGCCTGATCGGCGCCGGCATCGAGCGCCCGCACGCGCAAGGTGGGATCATCCCGACCCACGATCGCCAGGATCGAGGTTGCACGGGCGAAGTGCCGCATTTCTCGCAAGTTTTTCGCAAGTTCATTGTCGGTCGTATCCAGCATGTGGATCGCCACGTCGATCGCGTAGTCCTGAAGCATGTAGCCCGCCATCTCCATATCGGTGCAGCAATGCACGATGGCGCCGCTATGACGGAAGGCCCGACCCAGGTTCGCGGAACGGATTTCATTGGAATCGAGGATCAGGATGCGCATGGCTTGCTCTTTCGCGGGGCAGGGCGGCATTAGATTTTTTCTCAAGCCGGAAGTCCCTGGGCTTCTGCCGTGATGATGAACGAATCCCTTTTCGGGACTGCGAAGCCGCGTTAACGCGATTCCCGATCGTCACTCAACCCAAAGATGAAATGCGCAATCCAGTCGGATCGATCTGTGGCTTTTTGGCACGCTGCCGATCAGTTGACCGACGGCTCCCCGAGACTGCTCATCATCCGGTCCAGAAGCTCCCTCATCTCGGCAGCATTCGCGATGCAGCGTTCAGCCCAGGCGGAGCCCACTTCCCTGAAAATTTCTTCGCGGCCGGCGTAGCCCAGGGCTTCGGACGCGATGGCATGCGCGCGGCCGATTTTCAGTGCGAGCGTGGCGTCGGGCGGCTTCGAGCCTGCGTTCACGTTGCGCGTTTCCGCGGTGGCCAGCATCCCGCGCATGTGCTCGATCGCCTTGAGCCCCGCCTCGTCAGGGTGGCGCCGCGCCATGCTCAGTTTCTGCGCAGCCATGGCATCGTAGCATTCGAGCGCGCCATCCACGAAGATCCGCGCAAGACTGGCTGCCGACAACGGCCCGACCCGGTCGTGACCGAGACCGCACCAGGCCATCTCGATCTGGCCTTCTTCCAGCAGCTTGTCGATGCAGGGATCGCAGAAATACTTCCCCTCGATACCTTCGGGCGGCTCGGCGGCCCAGACGAAGGTGCAGGTGTCGTGGTTCGATCCGTAGCCGGCGGCAATGTAGATGCCGCGGGCATCGGTATCCTCGGCTTCGCCGCCGCAACACCCACAGGGCCCGAAATCTTCCATACCATCACTCACCGTGCTGCATGCCGCAAATCGGCACGCCCGGATTCTACCGGGGCGGAGCGGTTGAGGCAACGCAGCGAGAAGAATTATTCGCACATTTTCGCTTGCCTGTTTCCCGATAATGGAAGAAAATCATCATGTGAAAAAATGATAATCCAGTCGGAGGCGTCGTCATGCAGGAAACGATCGGTGAGCGCGCGAAGAAGGCCAACATGAGCCTCAGCGACATGCTCCGGGTCTATGCCGCAAGCGGCCGCCAGATGACCGTTCCGCTCGGCGCCGAGGAGATGCGCATGTTCGCGCGCTTCATCGACGAGGAATGGGGCGGGGATGGGCCGAACAGCCGCCGGACGCGCTATATCGACGAGCTTCGCGAGCAGGCCGAAGCCGGAAAGGCGTCGGTCGCAAAGATGCAGGACGCCATGAACGCGCTGATGGGCGAGCATCGCAAGATGGTCCGTCATCGCCGCATCACCGGCGCATGCGCAATCGTCGCCATCGTCGCCACCGCGGCGTGGCTTGCACTTCTCTTCAGCCGCTGATCCAGGGGACGCCATCGATGACCCATCCATCCCGCCCGACCCGCCGCGATCCGGCCATCCGCGCTGCCGCCATCGACGCCATCCTGCCCGAGGTGATCGAGTGGCTGGACGGGGAGGATGCTGACGACGTTCGCGACGACCTCATCGCCTGCCTCGACGAGGACGGCTATGCCTTCGCCAAGGCGCTCGAGAACCGCTGCTACTGGGATCCCGATGCCGAGCTCGTCGAGATTCTCGGCGGCCTCAATCTCTACGCCGCGCTGCGCGCCGCGGAGAAGGCCTGGGTCGAGGAGCATGGCATCACCGTGCCGATCGCCGTTGGAGATCGCGTCATGCTGCGCGGCCAGGAGGCGGTCATCGTGAAGATCGAGGCTGAAACCGCCCATGTCATCGCGCAACCCGTGAAGCCCGACGGCGCCAATTATGGCGCGACGGGTGGCTGGTTTCACCCGTTCGAGGAGGCGGCGCCGGTCGCCTCCGCGTCCCCGGAGCAGGAACTTGCGTCATGACCCAGCTAAAATTCAAGACGCGCGCGCAGCAGGCAGCAACGCGACAACGCGCCCTGCGCCTCTTCCTGCAGCAGAGCCGCGGTATCGAGGCCTGGTCCGACGGAAACCGGATCATTGAGGGCGACGAGCTTGCGAAGCTGCGCAGCCGCGCCGTCCACAAGCTCATCGAGATGCGCGCGCCGCGCGCGCCGGATGCGGTCGTGCGGAAGGACATGGCCTGGCGCAATCTCGCGGCGCTCTGGCGCATGCAGGGGCCGCGCGACTTTGCCGAGCGTCTTCGCGCGGACTATTGCACGGCGCTGCAGCTGAAGGATCCGTCCTCGAAGGCGCGGGTAACGCTCCTGCGCAGGGTTCTGCGCAAGCAGCACCCGGATCTCTTCGAGGCCCTGCCGCCGAAGACCCGGCACGGGAGTCCCGAGCTTTCCTATATCGTGGAGGCGATGAACAGGAAGACGCTGGTCACCCGCGAAGGCTTCGAGATCGACGGGATCGCAATCCCGGCCGGCGAGGAGGTCAAGATCGGAAGCGATGGCTATGCGCAGTTCGTCAAGGACTGGCTGCCGCGCGATGTCCTCGGCGCCGGCAGTATTCGCGTCAAGCGGAACCGGGCGAGCTCGGCCGATCGCGAGATCGAGCGCGGGCCGGAGCCCGTCTGATGCGGCGTGAACGCATCCTCGCCGCCCTGCGGGACATCCGCCGGGGCGCAGGCAACCTGCCGCATGTGGGCCATCACCCCGGCGCGCCGATCCTCGGCGCGATCGTCGCGCTTGGCGCCATCATGGGCCTCGCCACGTTGCGCGACGGCTCCGCCATTCTTGCCGCCCTCGCGGGCGCCGCCTTCATCGGAATCCCGATGGGCGCCATTTTTGCCGCCGGCTGCCTCGATCGTGCCCGGCTGAGCGACCGTCTTTCCAGAAAACACGAAACGAAGGGACAGTGACATGATCAGCGAAGAGCAGAAGGCCGAGATCGCGGCCGCGCGCGCCGAGCCCCGCCCGACCCTGCGGGCGGTTTCCGAGGGGATGGAGGCCCGGCTCTACACCGCCCATCCGGTCCTCGACCACGGGCTGGTGCGCGTCATCGACTACATGGGCAACGACGCGGCGATCGTGCAGGCGGCCCGTGTCAGCTACGGCGCCGGCACCAGGCATGTGCAGAACGACGAGGGGCTGATCCGCTACCTGATGCGGCATTGGCATTCGACACCGTTCGAAATGTGTCTCGCGGGAGATGTTAGAGTCCCCACCTTCCCATGCCCCGGAGCCAAGGTGAAACACTATACCATGCGCGAAATCGCGAAGGCCTTTGAGGAAAAGGGCCGTGCGAATTCGTGGGTGAAGCTATTGCGGATCAGGACTGTCAATCCGGAAACTGGCGTGGTCGCCGCGACGAAAATCAAGAATGCATGGAGGACCGGCGTTAAGACGGTCTATGAGATCACGACCGAGGAGCCCTTCAGCCGGCGGCTGAAGGTCACGTCAAATCACCCCATCCTGACCCCGGCCGGGTTCAGGTCGCTGGATGACGGACTGAATGTCGGTGACGCCGTCATGCATAACGGAGTCCCGGCGCTTCACAGCGATGTCGTGGCTGAAATCATGCGAAGGCGGGCCGCTGGCGAGTCCCTCAAGATTGTCTCTGAAGCCCTGGGCGTCGGAGCGAGCACTGTTTACAAATATACCCCGACGCGGGTGCCAAGGAAAAGCGGATATCTCCGCAAGCCCCACGGGGCCCATTCAGATCCCAGAGCGATCGCCCGGCGAAGGTTCAATATCGGATCGTGCTTCGTCGAGACGTGCGAAAAACAAGCTCGTGACCGCCATCATATTGATGGGGATCCGCATCACAATTCGTGCGAAAACATCGTTGGGCTCTGCGCGAAGCATCACCGGCACGCGCATACTATGGGACGCTTGGATGTTGCCGTTCCTGCCCGGATCGCTTCGATTCGTTGTATTGGCGAAGAGGAGGTCTTCGATCTGGAAGTTGAGGACCAAAATCATACGTTCGTAGCGGAGGGCATTGTCGTCCATAATTGCGAGGTCAAGTTCCACGTCAAGCTGCCCGTTTTCGTCGCCCGCCAGTGGATCC
>CAZKSE010000164.1:0-9161 GCA_964555305.1 uncultured Rhodobacter sp.
TTTCCCCAAATCCTGCCTGCATTGCGAGGATGCGCCCTGCGTCACCGTCTGCCCGACCGGCGCCAGTTACAAGCGCGTCGAGGACGGGATCGTGCTGGTCAACGAGGGCGATTGCATCGGCTGCGGGCTCTGCGCCTGGGCCTGTCCCTACGGCGCGCGCGAGATGGACGCGGTCGCCGGCGTGATGAAGAAATGCACCCTCTGCGTCGACCGGATCTACAACGAGAACCTCGCCCCCGTAGACCGCGAACCGGCCTGCGTGCGCACCTGCCCGGCCGGCGCGCGCCATTTCGGCGATCTCGGCGACCCCGAGAGCGGCGTCTCGCGCCTTGTGGCCGAGCGGGGCGGCATCGACCTCATGCCCGAACAGGGCACACGGCCCGTCAACAAGTATCTGCCGCCGCGCCGCCGCGATCACATGACCGCCCCGCCCGAGAACCTCGCCCAGCTTTGTGATCCCTCGACCGAGGGGCTGACGGGCTTTCTCGGCTGGCTGGACCGCACGCTGGAGCGGCTCTGATGCATCCCGCCCCCTCGCTCATTGCCTTCACGGTTCTCTCCGGCCTCGGCTTCGGGCTGCTGGCGATGCTGGGCCTGGGGGTGCTGGTGCCGGTGGGTTGGGCGGCGTTCCTGTGGTTCGGGCTGGGCTACGGCTTGGCGCTTGCGGGGCTTGCGGCCTCCAGCCGGCACCTCGGCCATCCCGAACGCGCGCTCAAGGCCTTCAGCCAGTGGCGGACCAGCTGGCTCTCGCGCGAGGCGGTGCTGTCGGTCGCGGCCCTTCTGGGCATGGCGCCCCATGCGGCGGGATCGGTCTTTCTGGCAACCCCCCTGCCGCTTTCGGGCCTTGTCGGCGGGGTGCTGGCGTTTCTGACGGTGCTCGCGACGGCAATGATCTACGCGCAACTGCGCACCGTGCCGCGCTGGCATCACTGGAGCGTGCCGCTTCTGTTCCTGCTGGCCGCCTTCGCCGGGGGGCTCCTGCTGATCGGCGACGCCACGCTGGCGCCGCTGGCATTGGCGCTTCTGGCGATGGCGCTGCTGGCGCACTGGATGATCGGCGATCAGCGTTTTCTCGCCGCCGGCCACAGCAGCGAAACCGCCACGGGCCTTGGCGCGCTGGGCCGCGTGCGGCAACTCGAGCCGCCGCATACCGGCGCGAACTACCTGCTGCGCGAGATGGTGCATGTCGTCGCCCGCAGGCACGCGGTGAAGCTGCGCGTCCTGGCGCTGGGCGCGGCGGCGATCCTGCCGATGCTGCTGATGATCCTCGCGCCCGGAAACCTCGCCGCCTGGCTTCTCGCCATCGCCCTTCACCTGACCGGAATGCTCGCCGCGCGCTGGCTTTTCTTCGCCGAGGCCGAACATGTCGTCGGCCTCTATTATGGTCGCCGCTGACCGGCCCCGGCATCAACGCAGCCCGCGCCCGGACGCCTATCCGCTGTCGCGCCGATTTCCGAATACCCCCCCGGAAGGACGTCCCCGCTTCGGCTTGGGCAGAGTCCACGTCGCAGACGCGGGGGAGGCCGCAGGCCGACGGGGCAGCCGCCCCGGCGCGCCGACCCCCCTCGACGGGGGTGAGGCGCGCGCCCCCGTCACCCGATCACGCCGTCACCCGATCACGCCGTCAAGCACTCGCCCTTGCGCCAGCGACTCCACGCGACTCCACGGGGCTCCCGCCCCTCGTCCAGCTGTGCGCTCCGCGCACAACTCTCCTCGCGTTGGGCCGGGCGCCGCGCGCTGGCGCGCGCGGCGCGAGGGCCGCGCCGCGGATGACGGCGGCAGATCGGGTGGAGCCGTGTGTGCCAGGTGCGTGCGAGCGGATGCGCAGAATGCACCGGGGGCGGCGATGGCCGGGGTTGCGGATTTGCAAACCCAAGCTTCGGTTTTGCAAATCCGGAGACGGGACCTGCGCCTCCGGCTGCGCGGAGCTGGGCGTTGCGCGATCCCTGCCGCGAGCGCGCGCTTCTGCCATACGCTTGCCATACATCTGCCATACGCCTGCCATACGCGTGCCAGCGCGCCGCCGGCCGCCGGCTCACGCCCCCTTGCGCACCATCTCCCAGGCGATCCCGGCCAGGGGTCCGGCGTTGCGCCCCATCTCGGCGGCGCGTGGATCAGCGGCGGTCCCGTCCTCCGCCCGCTTGGCAATTCCCTGCAGGATCGCGGCGATGCGGAAGAGGGCGAGGATGATGTAGAAATCGAAATGCGCGGGCCGGTGCCGCCCGGTCCGACGACACCAGGCGTCGATATAATCGTCCTCGGACGGGATGCCGGTGCCCGCCAGATCGACCCCGCCGAGGCCACGGAACAGCCCCGGCGCAATCCGCCAGATCATGACGTTATAGGCGAAATCGGCATAGGGGCAGCCGAGCGTCGAAAGCTCCCAATCCACAACGGCTAGTAGGCGCGGCTCGCTCGGATGCAAGATCAGGTTGTCGAGCCGGTAGTCGCCATGAACCAGCCGCACCTCCTCCGCGCCCTCGGGCAGATGCTTGGGCAGCCAGTCGATCAGCCCCTCCATCGCCGCGATCTCTCGGGTCTGGCTCGCCCGGTACTGCTTTGTCCAGCGGCTCACCTGCCGCGCCACATAGCCGCCCGGTCGCCCGTGATCGGCCAGGCCCACGGCCGCCGGATCGATCAGGCTGATCGCCGCATGCGCCCGGTTCATCGCATCGAAGATCGCGCCGCGCTCCGCCGGCGCCATCCCCGGCAGACGCGGATCGAAGAGGACCCGGCCCTCCAGGAAATCCATCACGAAGAACATCGAGCCCATGACCGCCGGATCCTCGCAAAGCGCATGGACACTTGGCACCGGCACATCGCTCCCCGCCAGCGCCCGCATCACCCGATACTCGCGATCGACCGCATGCGCTGATGGAAGAACATCCCCCAAGGGCTTCTGCCGCAAGACATAATCGCCACTTGTGGCGGAGACTTTCCAGGTCGGATTCGACTGCCCGCCCGACAGCCGCTCCAGCCGCAGGGGCCCCTTGAACCCCGGCACCTGCGCCGCCATCCACCGCTCCAGTTCCGCCTCGGCCATCGTCTTCCTCCTGCTCGCTGCGGCAAACCGTCCTGCCTTGCACCCGCCAAGTCAAGCCGGTCCGCTTGCCACTTCCCCGGCGCAGGTCTAGGCTCCGGCGGCTTGCAGGAGGCCCCGCATGATCCCCGAGAAATCCGCCCGCGTCCGTGATCTTGAAGCCCGCCTCACGGACTTCATGGAAGCGCATGTCTACCCCAACGAGGCCCGCTTCTTCCGCGAGGCCGAGGAACTGGGCCCCTTCGCCGTCTACCCGGTCATCGACGAACTGAAACCGAAGGCGCGCGAGGCCGGGCTGTGGAACCTGTTCCTGCCCGAATCCGACCGCGGCGCCGGGCTGAACAACGTCGAATATGGCCATCTGTGCGAGATCATGGGCCGCTCGCTTCTGGCGCCCGAGGTCTTCAACTGCAACGCCCCCGATACCGGCAACATGGAGGTGCTGGAACGCTACGGCACCGAAGACCAGAAGCGCCAGTGGCTGGAGCCGCTTCTGGCCGGGCAGATCCGCTCCTGCTTTGCGATGACCGAACCTGCCGTCGCCTCCTCTGACGCGACCAATATCGAGGCCGAGATCCGGCGCGAGGGCGACGCGTATGTCATCAACGCCCACAAGTGGTACACCACGGGCGCGTCGAACCCGGCTTGCAAGATCTGCATCTTCATGGGCAAGACCGACCCGCAGAACCCCGACCGGCACAAGCAGCAATCGATGATCCTGGTGCCGATGGACACGCCCGGCGTGACCGTCACCCGGTCGCTTCCCGTCTTCGGTTATTACGGCGTGCCCGATCGCGCATCGGAGGTGCTGTTCGAAAACGTGCGCGTGCCGGCGAGCAACATGTTGCTGGGCGAGGGGCGCGGCTTCGAGATCGCGCAGGGTCGGCTGGGGCCGGGGCGCATCCATCACTGCATGCGCCTGATCGGCCTGGCCGAGCGGACGCTGGAGAACATGATCGACCGCGCGATGCAGCGCGTCGCTTTCGGCAAGCCGGTGGCGGACCAGTCGGTAACGCGCGAACGCATTGCCCAGGCGCGGATCCTGATCGACCAGAGCCGGCTTCTCACCCTGCATGCCGCGCACAAGATGGACACCGTCGGCAACAAGGAGGCGCGCTCCGAAATTGCCATGATCAAGGTCGCGGTGCCGAACATGGCCTGTCAGGTGACGGACTGGGCGATCCAGGTCTTCGGCGGCGGTGGCACCAGCAACGACTTCGGCACCGCGATTTCCTATGCCATCGCGCGCGTGCTGCGTCTTGCCGATGGGCCGGACGAGGTGCATCGCGACCAGATCGCACGGCTGGAGATGAAGAAGCGCAAGGGTCTGAACCATCCCGGCTGGCCGGCGATGGTCACCCGCCGCGGCCTGCCCGAATGAGCCTTTCGGGTCGCGTTGCGCTGGTAACCGGGGCGGCGGGCGGGATCGGTCGCGCCTCGGCCCGGGCGCTGGCCGCGCGCGGCGCTGCGGTGCTGGCGGTCGATCTGAAGGATCCAGCCGATACGGTCGCCTCGATCCGTGACGCGGGTGGCCGGGCCGAGGGCATGGCCTGCGACTGCGCGACCGAGGCCGGTGCCGAGGCAATGATCGCGCGTGCGGTTGACGCGTTCGGAGGCCTCGACATCCTGCACGCCAACGCCGGTATCTCGGGCCCGTTGCACCCGGACCTGACCGTGGGGGCCGATGATTTCGCGCAGATCCTGCGGGTCAACCTGGTCGGCCCCTGGCTTGCGATCCGCGCCGCGCGGCCACATCTGAGGAATGGCGCCTCGATCGTCTGCACGGCCTCTGTTGCCGGTCTTCGGGCCGGGGCAGGGGGCATTCCCTATTCGGCCTCGAAAGCCGGGGTGATCAATCTGGTGCAGACGACGGCTTCGGCGTTCGCCGGAGCCGGCATCCGCGTCAACGCGGTCGCGCCCGGGCTGATCGAAACGGGGATGACCGCCGCTGTCTATGCCGATGCGCGCGCCCGCGGGCGCGAGGGCCGGATCGGGCAACTCAATCCCCTGCGACGTGGCGGCGAGGCCGAAGAAGTGGCCGAGGCCGTGGTCTTCCTTGCTTCCGATGCGGCGAGATATGTGAATGGGCAGGTGCTGGTCGTCGATGGCGGGCTATCGGCCAGCTTGCCCTTTGCGCCCCGGCCGGCGGCGGGCAGCTAGAACCAGCCCTCTCGGCGCTTGCTGCGCAGCCAATGGCGCAGCATGATCATCGCCGCCGAGACCCGTGGCCGCAGTATCGGCAGGTCTACTGCCAGCAGGAGCAAGCCGATCGGCAACATCCACAAGCCGACGATGGGCAGGAACCAGAAGACGCCGCCAAGGATGAACAGGATCGCCACGGGGAGCCGCAGGAGGATCAGGTGCGGCGCGGTCAGCCGGTCGACCAGACGGCGTATCCGCGGAAAGCGGTGCACCGAACGGTCGAGCTGGCGGCGGAAGCGCCGGTCATGGCGGTCCATCAGTTTCTCCTGCGTGTCGTCCCTACAATGGGTGGGCGGTGCCGCCCCTGACAAGGCGCCGCCGCCTTCTGCCGCGGGCTTCTCGCGCAGACGTGAGGCGGCATTGACACCCGTTCCCGGCCCTGTATAAGCCGCCCGTTCCGGGTGCCTTGGTGCCCGGTTCATTCATTGGTGTTGGTGGACCCCGCAAGGGGAGACCTGTCGCCCCTGCCAAGGGGAGGAGGACAACGCCCTTCCACGGCCCCACCGGGCCAGCCAGAGCGAAGGAGATCAGCGATGACGAAACGCACCGCTGCCAAGTACAAGATCGATCGCCGCATGGGCGAAAACATCTGGGGCCGCGCGAAAAGCCCCGTCAACCGCCGTGAATACGGCCCCGGTCAGCACGGCCAGCGCCGCAAGGGCAAGCTGTCGGACTTCGGTGTGCAGCTGCGCGCCAAGCAGAAGCTGAAGGGCCATTACGGCGATCTGACCGAAAAGCAGTTCAAGCGCATCTACGGCGACGCGACCCGCATCAAGGGCGACACCGGCGAGAACCTGATCGGCCTGCTGGAGCGCCGCCTCGACGCGGTGGTCTACCGCGCCAAGTTCGTGCCGACGATCTTCGCCGCACGCCAGTTCGTGAACCACGGCCATATCACGGTGAACGGCAAGCGGGTGAACATTGCGTCCTACCGCGTCAAGGAAGGCGATGTGGTGGCGGTGCGCGACCGTTCGAAGCAACTGGCCATCGTGCTGGAATCCGTCGGTCTCGCCGAGCGTGATGTGCCCGACTACCTGGAAGTCGACCATTCCAAGATGACCGCGACCTTCGTGCGCACCCCCTCGCTGAGCGACGTGCCCTACGCGGTCCAGATGGAACCGAACCTGGTCGTGGAATACTACGCCAAGAACTGATCGGCACGCCGATCAACGAATTTTCGGGCCGCAGCGGAAACGTTGCGGCCCTTTTTCTTGCGCAGCCGGTGGCTTGGCCGGGGTGCATGTTCTAGTCCAGCCGCGGGGCGCTTGGTGGCGACATGGTTGCGCGCTGGTCTTTCACCTGTGAAGGGACTATGCGGAGGGCGTTCCGTATCGGTGATCTGATGCCCGCCCCGACGCTGCTTGCCGCCCTTGTCATGGTCTTTGCGACTGCGTTCTTCGCGGGAACGACCCTGTTGGCGAAGGCTCTGGGGTCGGGGGCACTGGGCGCACCGATCCATGCGTTGCAGATCAGTCAGGCGCGGTTCTTCTTCGGCTTTCTGGCCGTCGTCATCGTGATGGCGTTCTTGCCAAGGCGGGTGCGCCGCCGCCCGTCGGGTACGCCGAGGCCTGACTGGTGGGCGCATCTGTTGCGCACGACGCTGGGATGGATGGGGGGCGGGTTGTTGTTCGCCGCCGCGGCGCGGATCCCGTTGACCGATGCCACCGCGCTGAGTTTTCTCAGCCCCATCGCGACGATGTTGCTTGCCATTCCGCTGCTGGGCGAGCGGGTCGGTCCCTGGCGCTGGGGGGCGGCGGTGCTTGCGCTGGTCGGTGCCTTGGTGCTTCTCCGACCGGGGGACGGGATGATCCAGCCCGCGGCGCTTCTGGCCCTGGGCGCGGCGCTCTGCATGGGGTTGGAGGGGATCGTGATCAAGCGACTGACCCGACACGAGCCGCCGCAGCAGATCATGCCGGTCAACAACGCGATGGGGGCGCTCCTTGCCACGCTGGCGGTCGTGCCCTTCTTCGAATGGCCCGAGGCCGCACCGCAATGGGGTGCGCTGGCCGGGGTGGGGGTGCTGATGGTGTCGGGGCAGGTGCTGATGCTGGTCGCGTTCATGCGGGCGGACGCCAGCTTCGTCACCCCGTTCCTCTACCTCACGCTCGTCTGGGCGGCGGTCTTCGACATCCTCGTCTTCGGCATCCGGCCGGACGGGGCCAGCCTTTTGGGCGCGGCGATCATCATCGGCGGCGGGATGCTGATGGCCTGGCGCGAGTCGCGCATCCGCCGACGCTGATCGTCGGGCGCGGCCGGCCTTTCGGTACCACTCGCCGCTTGCGCGCCCGTCCTGCCGGTGCTACCCGAAGCGCATGAGACGCATGCGCATCACCGCCCGCTGCTGCATTACCTGCTGACCGTTCGGTCGCGCGGGGCGCCTCTCTTTTCTTGCAGAGAAAGCCGCCGGTCCCGCGCAGGGGGTGCTGCCCGGGATCATCGGAGGCTGAGATGGTCACGATCAGACTGCATAATTCGCTCACCCGGCGGAAGGACCCCTTCACTCCGCTCGATCCCGGGAACGTGCGGATGTATGTCTGCGGCCCGACCGTCTACGACCGCGCGCATCTGGGCAATGCAAGGCCGGTGGTGGTTTTCGACGTGCTCTACCGCTTGCTCCGGCACCTCTACGGCAATGACCACGTCACCTATGTCCGCAACTTCACCGATGTCGACGACAAGATCAACGCGCGGGCGAGAGAGCTGCAGGCGGCGGGCGATCCGCGGGATCTGAACGCCCTCATCCGCACGCTGACCGACGAGACGATTTCCTGGTATCACGCCGACATGGATGCGCTCGGCGCGCTGCGTCCGACGCATGAGCCGCGCGCGACCGAGTATATCGGGCAGATGATCGACATGATCGCGGCGCTGATCGCGCGGGGCTGCGCCTACGCCGCCGAGGGGCATGTGCTGTTCGATGTGCGCGCCTATCCCGAATATGGCCGCCTCTCCGGCCGGTCGGTGGATGACATGATCGCCGGCGCCCGGGTCGAGGTCGCGCCTTACAAACGCGACCCGATGGACTTTGTTCTCTGGAAGCCCTCGTCGCCCGAAGAGCCGGGCTGGGACAGCCCCTGGGGCCGCGGCCGCCCCGGCTGGCACATCGAATGCTCGGCGATGAGCCGCGAATTGCTGGGCGAAAGCTTCGACATCCACGGCGGCGGTCTGGATCTTCAGTTCCCGCACCATGAAAACGAGATCGCGCAAAGCTGCTGCGCCCATGCCGACGCAGGCTTCGCCCGCGTCTGGCTGCACAACGAAATGGTGCAGGTCGAGGGCAAGAAGATGTCCAAGAGCCTGGGCAACTTCTTCACGGTGCGAGACTTGCTGGACCAGGGTTGGCCGGGGGAGGTGATACGTTTCGTGATGCTTCAGACGCATTACCGCAAGCCGATGGATTGGTCTGTTGGCGCCGCCAAAGACGCCATGGATGAACTTGCCAGCTGGTACCGATTTCCCCATTTTATGAGAGGGGAGGACGTCGAACCAGCACCTGGCATCGTTGCGGCACTTGCCGACGATCTGAATACCGCGGAGATGCTCAAGATACTAAGGGATCTGGCAAAGGGTTCGCACTTCGATGTGCTGGCATCCTCCCTTCGGTTCTTGGGTTTTCGCGGGAATTGGTTCTTCGACAGACTGCCGTCAGAAGATGTCTCGCGGCGGGTCAGGGATTTGGTGGCGCGACTGGACAGGTATCGATCGGCCCGCAACTTTGATGCAGCCGATCAACTGCGGGCTGGTCTTGCGGCCGCAGGCGTCGAAGTTCGCTCCTCACCAGGGGGGTCAGAATTCTCCTTAACCTTGAACTTTGACGCCTCTAAAGTGGAGGCGCTAGAGTGATCCCCGAACGCCTCTACCTCTACGACACCACCCTGCGCGACGGGCAGCAGACGCAGGGGGTGCAGTTCTCGACCGC
>CAZKSE010000165.1:0-9153 GCA_964555305.1 uncultured Rhodobacter sp.
CTGCAATCGGGGCGCGCCTGCCTGGGTAGGCGCGGAACGCGCCTGCCTCCCGGCAGGCAGGCGCGGCCCGATTTGTCGCGGGACAAATCGGGCGGGCTTCTCCGGTTTCGGGAATCGTTGCCGAGATGACGGAGAACTGGTCCAAAATCGCCCACCACCTCCCCGTTGTCTTCTGAGCAGCATTCGCCTCAGACTTGCGGAAACTGCGCGCCGGCGCTATTTTAGGCGTCGCGACCTCACTTTGGCAAAACGGAATAGCTCGGACGAGACTTGCTTCGAGAAGGGCCATTCATGAATGACCATAATCCCAACGGTCCCTATGGCGCGGCTGACGGCATACAGATACCGTCAGCCGCGACCAGCAAGATATTGTTGTTCCGAGATGAGGTGCAACTTGCTACTGCTTCGGGTTTTTTGACAGAGAGCGAAGATGCGTGGAACCTGGTAACCGCACTCCACAATTTTACCGGGCGAGACTTTTTCACTAACAGATGCATGAGTCCAAATCTTGCCACTCCAAACAAGTTCAAGGCAAGTGTAAGATTCAAGCAGCAGGGTGGAAGGTTTCAGTTATTTGGTTTGGCGGGCAATTTGTTTACTAATGGGACTCCGGTGTTCCTGCACGATTGTAGTGAAGAAGGCGGAGATATTGCTGTTATCAAAATGCCCAAAGAGCAGGGGCATCCGCCTCTGATTACAATGAATGACACCGATCATGTGAACTGGACCGCTTTCGCCGGCTTGGACGTATTCGCGCTCGGCTTCCCAAGTGCCATCAATGTTAATGAAACGCCGATATGGAAGAAAGTATCCATCGCTTCAGAGCCGAGCCAAAAGGTCAACGGAAGAAGGGCAGTTTTGATTGATGGCTTGACCTACAAAGGAATGTCAGGCGGCCCGGTGATAATCAACCAGTCCCTAGGATATACAGATGAAAAGGACTTTATGATCAACAAGCAGATGTCGACCAGAGTTCTTGGCGTGTACGGTGGAAGATTTGACACCGATGCTGAGAAATCTGGCATGTTGGGATTCTACTGGCCTATCGAGACTGTTAACCAGATAATCGCCAACAACCGACAAGTTGGAGCGATCGATTGCGAATGAAATCGTCTGAGGCGCCGAGTTCTTTCGCAGTATAGAGACAGGCCTCAAGAACCCGTTTTCCAGAAGTTGTACTTCTTCCAGCTAAGCGCTCCGCGCCGAGGGCCAATTCACAAACGCAATCGGCGACCTCCCCCCTCACCCCAGAAACTCCTTCACCATCTCCTCGGGGATCAGGCGCTGTTCGGGGGGCAGGTCGAGGGCGATCTCCTCGTCCAGGAGGTGGCTCAGCATGCGGCGCAGCTTCAGTTCCACCTGCTGGTCCTTGCGGCCCTGCGCCATGCGCTGGTTCTGCAGTTGCACCTGGCCGATGAACTCGGCCACGCCCAGCGCGTAGCGGTCGCGGCGCGAGGGGCGGTAGACCACGTCCTCGGGACCCGGCACCACCTTCGCCAGCCGCGCCAGCATGAAGGCGCGCAGCACCTGGTTGATCCGGCCCTGATAGTTCACCCCCATCAGCCGGAAGAATTTCACCACGTCCTCGTCGAAGCGGATGCTCATCTTCACGCGGCGCGGCTCGGCCGCCCGCTGGGCGATGTCGCGCCAGTCGTCGGGGATGAAGCCGGTGCCGGTCAGCCCCGCCTGCAACGCGCGTTCCAGATCGGTCAGCGTCCCGGCCAGGTGGTGGTAGCTGGCGCGCTCGGCGGCCTCGGCCTTGGTCATGCGGGTCATCGGCGCTCCTGTCGGCTTGCGGGCGGGATCGGGGCAGACTGCCTGACACGGCTTACGGCGCGGTGAAGGCACCGCGCGCCTCTGCCACCCGCCTGCCACCCGCCTGCCACCCGTTGGCCACCCGGCCGCCAGCGGGTGCCGCCGCCGTTGCGACGGGCGGCGATTTCGGCTAGATCGCCGCGCAGACCTGACGGGGAATTCCCATGACCGCGCCGCGCAAACTCTTCATCAAGACCTATGGCTGTCAGATGAATGTCTATGACAGCGAGCGCATGGCCGAGGCGCTGGGCGCCTCCGGCTACGTCACCACCGAGCGGCCGGAAGAGGCCGACATGATCCTGCTAAACACCTGTCATATAAGGGAAAAGGCCTCGGAGAAGGTGTATTCCGAACTGGGCCGGCTGAAGTCCCTGAAGGCCGCGAATCCCGAGCTGAAGATCGGCGTCGCCGGCTGCGTCGCCCAGGCCGAGGGCGAGGAGATCCTGCGCCGCGCGCCCCTGGTGGACCTGGTCGTGGGCCCGCAGACCTATCACCGCCTGCCCGCCATGGAGGCCGAGGTGCGGCGCGGCAACCGCGCCCTCGACACCGATTTCCCGCCCGAGGACAAGTTCGATAACCTGCCGAAAATACGGGCAAAAAAGGGACCGACCGCGTTTCTGACGGTGCAAGAGGGCTGCGACAAGTTCTGCGCCTTCTGCGTCGTCCCCTACACCCGCGGCGCCGAAGTCAGCCGCCCCGCCGACCGCCTCCTGCGCGAGGCCCGCGACCTCGTCGATCGCGGCGTGCGCGAGATCACGCTCCTGGGCCAGAACGTCAACGCCTACCACGGCCCCGGACCGGACGGCGACTGGACGCTCGCGCGGCTGATCCGCGAACTCGCGCGCATCGACGGCCTCGCGCGCATCCGCTTCACCACCTCGCACCCCAACGACATGACCGACGACCTGATCGCCGCGCATGGCGAGGAACCGAAGCTCATGCCCTATCTGCACCTGCCGGTTCAGTCGGGCTCGGACCGGATCCTGAAGGCGATGAACCGCAAGCACACGGCCGAGGCGTACCTGCGCATCATCGACCGCCTGCGCGCCGCCCGCCCCGACCTGCTCTTGTCAGGCGATTTCATCGTGGGCTTCCCCGGCGAGACCGAGGCCGATTTCGACGCCACGATGGACCTGGTCCGCGCCGTGCGCTACGGGCAGGCCTATTCCTTCAAGTATTCCGCCCGCCCCGGCACCCCCGCCGCCGAACGCGCGCAACTTCCGGCCGAGGTGCTGGACGACCGCCTGCAACGCCTGCAGGGGCTGTTGAGCGCGCAGCAGCGCGCCGCGCAGGAAGCGATGGTCGGTCAGGAGGTCGGTGTGCTCCTTGAAAAGCCGGGGCGGCTGCCCGGCCAGATGGTCGGCAAATCGGACCATCTGCACGCCGTGCATGTCACCGCGCCCGATCTTCAGCCCGGAGAGATCCGGCGCGTCCGCATCACCGCCAGCGCGTCGAATTCACTGGCGGGCGAGCTGGTCTGACCGGCGCGGCCGCCGCCCTCACTGCGCCGAGATGCCGCCCACGCTGACGACAACCGGCGGCGGCGCGGGGGGCACATAGCGATCGGGGCGGCGCAGGGTGTTCACCTCGAAGTAGCCGCCGGCGGTGCCGCTCATGACGCCGTAATCGACGCCTGCGCGCAGGTGCCGGGCTTGCGCGGCACCGGTCACGAAGAAATCGCCGCTCGTCGGGTTCATCCCGGCACCGAGGTTCAGATACCCGCTGCGCCGACCGATAAGCCCCGCCAGAGAAACCCGATCGAAGCCGCGGATGAAATCGTAGCGGGCGTTCACATCGATGCCGCGCAGCCGGTTCGACGCGTTCACGCGCACCGATTGCACGCCGACAACGACCCCGGCTCCCAAGGGCTCGGCCGGGCCGAAGCTCAGTGCGAGGCCGGCATAGGCGCGCGTCTGGTTCCGGCTCTGCGCCTCGGCCGCGGTGTGGAAAGGCAGCACCAGAACGCCGGCGAGCGCGAAGGCCGCAAGGGGGCGAAGACAAAAACGCATGATCCGGTCCTTCTGAACTGGGATGAATGTTAATGAATCAAACCATGCTGCGCGCCGCCCTGACAAGTCCCACCGGCTCGCGCCCGGTTGCCCTGCGGCATGCCGGTAACAGTCGACGAGCCGCAGAATCACCCGCATCGCGCCACGACGCCCCCGTCCCCGCCCGGTGTGACCCGAACGCAGCATCTAGCGGTTGAATCCGCGCCGAAACCACCCATTTTGTAACCATCGCATGAAAACCGGCAATCCGTGCTTGCCACAGCCCCGTTCGCTTGGCACGCTTGATACATGCCGTTTCGGCACCCACTCTATGCAGGAGACCTGTTTGGGCATCAGCGCGCTGACCTCCCCGCTCAACCCCGGCGACCCCTTGCGCACCGAGCTTGAATTCGCCGACAACCGCCTGCTGATCGATCTCTGCGGTGAACATGACCGCAACCTCGCGCGGCTCGAGAGTGAGCTGGGGGTGCAGATCCTGAGACGCGGCAATCACCTTCAGATCATGGGAGAGGCCTCGGCGCGCGAGCGCGCGGTCGAAACCCTTCAGGCGCTCTATTCCCGGCTGGCCGAGGGACGTTCGCTGGAGGCCGGCGATATCGACGGGGCGATCCGTCTGGGCGCGGACCCGACCGGGCGCGAGACGCAGCTCGAGATGTTCCGCACCGGCACGATCGAGATCCGCACGCGCAAGAAGAACGTGATCCCGCGCACCAAGGCGCAGCAGGACTACACCCGCGCCCTCTTCGAACAGCCGCTGAACTTCGGAATCGGCCCGGCGGGCACCGGCAAGACCTACATCGCCGTCGCCGCCGCCGTTCACATGTTCGCCGAGGGCCATGTGGACCGGATCATCCTGTCGCGCCCGGCGGTCGAGGCGGGCGAGCGGCTGGGCTTTCTTCCCGGCGACATGAAGGAAAAGATCGACCCCTACATGCAGCCGCTCTACGACGCGCTGAACGACTTCCTGCCTGGTCGGCAACTCGCCAAGCTGATGGAGGAACGGCGCATCGAGATCGCGCCCCTGGCCTTCATGCGCGGTCGGACGCTGGCCAATGCCTTCGTCGTGCTGGACGAGGCGCAGAACGCGACCGAGATGCAGATGAAGATGTTCCTCACCCGCCTGGGCGAGGGCTCGCACATGGCGATCACCGGCGACCGCAGCCAGGTCGACCTGCCGCGCGGCATGCCCAGCGGACTGGCCGCGGCCGAGCGTATCCTGCAAGGCGTGAAGGGGGTGGCGTTCAGCTACTTCTCCTCGGCCGACGTGGTGCGCCATCCGCTGGTCGCGCGGATCATCGAGGCCTACGAGCGGGACGAAACGCGCTGACCATGCCCGTCGAAGTCAATGCCGAGGATGCGCGCTGGGGCGATCTCTCCGCCCTGGCGGAGACCGCGGTGGCGGCGACGCTGCGCCATCTGGGCCACGACCCGGCGGGCTACGAGGTGAGCGTTCTGGCCTGCGACGACGCGCGCATGCGCGCGCTGAACGCGCAGTTCCGGGGCCAGGATCGGCCGACGAACGTGTTGTCCTGGCCCGCCGAGGACCTCTCGGCCGAGACCGACGGCGTGCCCCCCGCCCCGCCCCCGCCGGGCGACCCCGACATGCCCGAGGAGTTGGGCGACATCGCCCTCGCCTGGGAGACCTGCCAGCGCGAGGCCGAGGCGCAGGCAAAGCGCCTGCCCGATCACGTCACGCATCTTCTGGTCCATTCGGTCTTGCATCTCCTCGGCCATGACCACATGCGTCCGGGCGATGCGCACTTGATGGAAGAAACCGAAATCGCGATACTTGCGCAGATGGGGATTGCAGACCCATATGCGGGACTGGACGGCCCGATTGACGGGACGGACCCGTAGGACTGATATCGGAAAGGACCGATGAACGATTCCAATTCCGGCTCAGAGGCGGCGCGTGGCGCGCCGGACGAGGCGGACCCTTCACCGGACGGCAGTGGCCAACGCGGCTTGTTCAGCCGCCTGATCGACGCCCTCGCCGTTTCGGATTCCGGCAGCGAAACGAATGGCCACCTGGCCGCCAGCCTGCGGCAGATCCTGCCCGGGCTTGCCAACCTGCGCCGCCTGCGGGTCGAGGATGTGTCGATCCCCAAGGCCGAGATCGTCGCGGTGCCGCTGGACATCAGCCGCGACGACCTGGTCGCGGTCTTCCGGGAAAGCGGCTTTTCCCGCCTGCCGGTTTATGCCGAGACGCTGGACAAGCCCGTGGGCCTGCTGCTGCTGAAGGACCTGGTGCTGCGGCAGGGAATTGATCTGTCGGGCGAGGATCTGGCGCTGGAAGAGATCGTGCGGCCCCTCCTGTTCGTGCCGCCGTCAATGCCGCTGATGGTCCTGCTTCAGAAGATGCAGACCGAACGGACGCATATGGCGCTGGTGATCGACGAATACGGCGGCGTCGATGGATTGGTGACAATCGAGGATATCCTCGAACAGGTCGTGGGCGAGATCGACGACGAGCATGACACCGACGAGGAAGAGCTTTGTCATCTGGAAAAGCCGGGCGTCTGGCTGGTTCAGGCCCGTGCGCAGCTTGACGATGTCGAATCCGAGACAGGCCTCAACCTGACCGAGGGCATCATCGACGAGGATGTGGATACGCTGGGCGGGCTGGTTTTCGTGCTGCTGGGCCGCGTACCGGTTCGCGGCGAGGTCATTCCGCATCCCGCCGGCCTTGATATCGAGGTGCTGGATGCCGACCCGCGGCGCGTGAAACGCCTGCGCCTGCGGCGCGCGGGCATCGCTGGCCCCCTGGCCGCGAAAGCGGCACTCTGACCCCGTGGCATCGCTGATCGGCCGCCTGCGCGCCCATCCGCGCGCACCGCTTCTCGCGGCGGCGCTGGCCGGCGCGGCAACGGCGCTGGGTCAGGCACCCTGGGGGTGGTGGTGGTTCACCCTGCCGGCCCTGGCGGCGGTGCTGGCGCTGGTCGCCGCGGCGCCGACACTGCGCGCGGGATTCCTTCGCGCCTGGGCCGCGGGGGCCGGGGGGTTCATCCTGGCGATGGTCTGGATCGTCGAGCCCTTCCTGATCGACCCCTGGACGCATGGCTGGATGGCCCCCTTCGCGCTTTTGCTGTTGCCAGGCGGCCTTGGGCTTTTCTGGGGGGCAGCCGGGGCCTTCGTGGTCTGGACGGCGCGGGGGTGGTCGGCGCGGCTGTGGCTGCTGGTGCCCGCTCTTCTTGCCGGGGAGGCATTGCGCGGCCATGTGCTGACGGGCTTCCCCTGGGCGATGCTGGGCCACATCTGGATCGACACGCCGGCCGGTCAGGCTGCGGCATGGATGGGCGCGCTGGGGCTCAGCCTGCTCAGCCTGACCCTAGCCGCCGCCATCGCGCAGGCCGCGACGACAGGCGGGCACCGGCCGGTCGCTGCCGCGGCAGTTGCCCTGGCCGCCGCCGGCCTCTTGGGCGGGGCCTGGGGCGTAGGCACCACGCGCCTCGCCTCGCCCGGACCCGAGGCGCGTGATCTGCGCCTTCGGCTGGTCCAGCCCAACGCGGCACAGGATCTGAAATGGGACGCCGACCATTCACGGGCCTTCTTCTTTCGCCATCTGGACCTGACCGCGGCGCCCACGGCCGATGGGCGCGCGCCGGACCTCGTGCTCTGGTCGGAAACTGCGGTTCCCTTCTTCCTCGAGCGGCCCGGCGATGGATTGTTCATGGCCGCCGAGGCCGCCGGAGGCGCGCCCCTTCTGATGGGCATCCAGCGCAGCGAGGTCAGCCGCGACGGCGGCATTCATTTCTTCAACAGCCTCGCGGTGATCGACCCCGAGGGCGCGCCGGTCGCGGTCTATGACAAGCATCATCTGGTGCCTTTCGGGGAGTATGTCCCGGTGCTGGGCCGCTTCGCCGACCGGCCGGGCATGGGATGGCTCGGCGGTTTCGCCTCACAGGTTCTCC
Organism: uncultured Rhodobacter sp.; assembly: GCA_964555305.1. Lineage (GTDB taxonomy): Bacteria > Pseudomonadota > Alphaproteobacteria > Rhodobacterales > Rhodobacteraceae > Pararhodobacter. The sequence goes on from CAZKSE010000165.1 coordinate 7,736, forward strand.
TGGGCTATTCCGCCGGACCCGGGCCAGTGCTTCTGGATCTGGGCGCGGCCGGACGTGTCCTGCCGCTGATCTGCTACGAGGCGATCTTTTCGCGCAACCTGCGCGGCACCGACCGGCCGGACTGGCTGGTGCAGGTCACGAACGACGCCTGGTTCGGCGAACGGATCGGCCCCTTCCAGCACCTTGCACAAGCGCGGCTGCGGGCGATCGAACAAGGCTTGCCGCTGGTTCGCGCGGCCAACACCGGCGTGAGCGCGGTGATCGACGCGCGCGGACAAATCGTGGCCAGCCTGGGCATGGGGCGGGCTGGGACGGTTGACGCCGACCTGCCGGGCGCGTTGTCGCAGACGCCTTACGCGCGCATCGGGGACTGGCCCTGGCACGCGGCCCTCGCCCTCGTTCTCCTGGGTGCGACGCTTCTGAGGCTGCGACGCGCCGACCATTGACCCTGCCGCAGGAAGCGGCTAGGCGCTGTTATCCCGTCACAACGGCTTCCTGGCGTGGCGGGTAGATTTAATGGAGCACCCTCTCATGAGCCGACAGGATTATGTGTTTACCTCGGAATCGGTTTCCGAGGGGCATCCGGACAAGGTCTGCGACCGGATCTCGGATGCCGTTCTCGACTATTTGCTTGGTATCGATCCGAATGCACGCGTGGCCTGCGAGGCATTCGCAACCTCGGGGCTCGTGGTGATCGGCGGCGAGATCGGCCTTCCGGCCAGCGGCGACCGGCCCGGATCGGAACGTCTGAAGGACGTGATGGGCCGTATCCCCGAGATAGCGCGCGACTGCATCCGCGACATCGGCTACGAGCAGGAAAAGTTTCACTGGAACACCTGCCATGTGCTAAATTTCCTGCACGAGCAATCCGTGGACATCGCCCAGGGGGTCGAGCGCGAGGGCGCCGGCGATCAGGGGATCATGTTCGGCTACGCCGTGGACGAAACTCCCGAACTGATGCCCGCCCCCATCCTTTACTCGCATGCGATCCTGCGACGTCTGGCGACGGCACGGAAATCCGGCGAACTGGCGATGCTGGGCCCGGATGCCAAAAGCCAGCTCTCCATCCGCTATCAGGAGGGCAAGCCCGTCGAAGTAATGCAACTGGTCGTGTCTCACCAGCACCTCGATCCGCATCTGACGAGCGAGGACGTCAAGGCGATCGTGCGCCCCTATGTCGAGGAGGTCCTGCCCGAGGGCTGGATCAACGGCGGCACAGAATGGCATGTGAACCCGACCGGCAAGTTCCTGATCGGCGGGCCGGATGGCGATGCGGGGCTGACCGGGCGCAAGATCATCGTCGACACCTACGGGGGCGCCGCGCCGCATGGCGGGGGGGCCTTCTCGGGCAAGGATCCGACCAAGGTGGACCGCTCGGCGGCCTATGCCGCGCGCTACCTGGCCAAGAACGTGGTGGC
>CAZKSE010000166.1:0-9123 GCA_964555305.1 uncultured Rhodobacter sp.
CATCATGCCGCGATCATGCCCGCCGACCGCCGTCGCGGCCAGGTGGCGGGCATCGGTCTCGAAAGTGCCGTGCAGCCCGTCCATGGAAATCACCCGCGCCGCGGCGAGCGCCTGGACCGCGGCGTCGCCCGAGGCGCCGCCGGAGATCAGCGCCACCTCGCCGAAGGCCCGTGTGCCGCCGCTGGCGACCGGCATCACATGATCGCCGATAGGCAGGAGCGCCGCGCGCATGTCGAGGAAGCCGTGACCGAATTCCTCGTTGTAGCCGTGCGTGATGCCCGGCGCGAAGGTCACCGTGCCGGAGTGCTTGAAGAAGCTGTTATCGGCGGTGGCCAGGAGGCGGTCGCGCAGCTGGCCCGCCGTCAATGTGGGGAAGGCCTCGGCGAGGAGTGCAATTGAGCCCGAGACCTGAGGCGCGACGTTGGAGCTGCCCGTTCCGAGGGCGTAGCTCCTGTTGCCCTTGGCTGTGGCGACGCGCACCTGGCCATTGGCGGTGACGCACCAGCGCGCGGCTTCCAGGCAGGCGGTGGAGACGCGCTCGGCCGACAGGATGCGCGCGTCGTCATATTCCGGGATGGCGTTGACCACCGCGAGCCAGCGCCCCTCGAGATCGGGGAAGGCGGTGGGCAGGCCGGCCATGCCACTCACGCTGGTGGCGTGGTAGTCGTTGCCGGCAGCGAAAACGACGACGCCGGTCTGCGTGAACTCGCGCAGCGACCGGAGATAGTCGATCCGCGATGAATGCTCGAAATGCGCCCGCAGGTTGGTATTGGCCACGGAGACGCCAGGGATCGTCCAGGAATTGTTGGAGGCGACCGCGCCGAGCTTGCGCGCATCGCGCATCACCTCGGCAAGATAACCCCAGGAATTTCCGGAGCTGAAATCCATCACGCCGACATGCAAATCGGCGCCCGGCGCCACGCCGATCGAGGTCCCCGATCCGCCCGTGCCGACCATGATCGCGGCAACGCCGGTTCCGTGATCCTCGGCCGGACCGCTTCCCGTCGTGTAGATCGTCTTCCCGGCGAACTGCTCATGCGAGAAGCGCGGCGCGCTGTCGAGCATGGAGACGACCTGGCCTTCGCCGGTGAGGCCCGTCGAGTGGGCGTAGTCGATGCGCGCGGCCAGGAACGGGTTCGCCTCGACCGTGCGGCCGCTGCCGCCATAGACGGGATGACCGGAAATCCGCATGGTCATCCGGATCGTGTGGTCGGCGAAGGCCGCGGTTCGGCGCAGTCTGGCGACCGCATCCTCGTCGAAAGAGGTGACGAAGTAGCGCGTCCAGGCATCGAGATCGGGCGTGGTTGGGCGTGGGGTCGCGCCAGATCCGCCCCCTGAGCCCCCGCCCGTGCCGCCCGATGGGGGTGCCGCCACCTGATCGCCACCGTGCGGCGAGCTGGAGCCGCCCGACGAGGAGTCGGAATCCGATCCGCCGCAGGCTGCGAGGGCGAGCACCAGTGGCGCCAGGGCGAGGCTGAAGCGTTTCATTTGTCAGTCTCCATGCGGGCAGATCGGGATGTTTTCACAAAGGAGCCGCGTCAGGGCAGGGTCGGCCCGGAATCGAGCGCCTCGACGATCTCGGGCTCGAGATCGGGCATCGCTTCAAGCGCAAGGATGGCGCGAGTATAGCCGAGACCACCCTTTGCACCCTCTGGTCGCGCTCTGATCCCGGGTCCGGCGGCAGTCTCGACGGCCTCGCTGCGCCGGATCACATCAGCCGCCGCGCGCAGGGCCGAATTGCGCGCCTCATTCATCAGCGTAGCGAGCCGCTCGCGCGCGTTGGGCTCGGCCATATGCATGATGCGCTCGGCCATCGCCTCGCAGACCGAGGCGAGCCATTCCTCATCCTCGGTGAGCACGCCATCGCTGCGTGCATCGATCATCCGCTGGCGTTGGTTGCGAACCATATCGGCGGCCTGCAAGAAGGCCGCGGCGTTTGCCAGATCCGGTTCAAATCGCATGTCGCCACCCCTGTTGCTTTACCGGTTCTCGCCCGCAGGGGGTTAAGAGATCACCACCGGAACCCGTTCATGCGCAAGAATAGCAGGCGTGCGAAAAAAAGAGAAGCTACAAGCGGTTCGGGAAAAGCCTTCCAGTGGAAACATTTTGAATTTTCACAAGCTTCTGCGACACTGTTTCTGAAAGGAAGGGTGCCCGCATGAACATGGATCCACGTCGCACGATCGTCGGCAACAGGATCGACGACCGCCTTGCCCTCGGCATGGCGCGGACACTCCTCAATCGCGTGGCCGTGCAGGCGGACAAGGCGCTCGATGCGGTCGACCGCTCGCTGGCGACCAGCTCGGCCCGCGCGCGCCGGGACTCCCTTCTGAAGGTCAAGTCGGGCATGGGGCCGCTCTTCATCGGGATCGTTGCGAAAAAGAACAACTGGCACGCCCTGACGGCGCGCTATGCGCCGGTGGCCTCGCGGGAGGGAAAGCCGTTCGATGGTGTGGCGGTCGTTCTCGAGGGGATCGACCTGCGGGCGCGCGGCACCAGTGGGCCCACGCATCACGAGCACTGGCCCTTCCACAGCCCGAAGGTCGCGGCGCTGATCGAGATCCATGCCATCGCGCGCATCATGCAGCGCAGCGGAACGCAGGATCAAGCCGAGGTCTTCCGCATCCTGCGCCGGGTGGCGGCCTGGTCGAGCATCGCCGCCGGCCGGGAGGATCCGGGCAGCTGGATGCTGCCCACCGAGAACGGCCTGATCTGCGCGCGCAACAGCGGTCCGGACGCGGAAAAGCTCGATGACTGGGGCGGACAGCCCCTCGTCGTCGTGAAGACCTTCATCGATCGAGAGAGCTTCCGCATCCAGACCGATGGCGCATGGCGCCGCCTGGTCGATTGCGGCGCACTGGATGCGCAACCGAAGATGCCGAGCTGGGATGCACCCGATCCCGAGCACCTGCGCCTGTGGGAACTCATGCGCGACGAGGGGCGGGGCTGGGATATCCGCCGCGCGCACGCGCTCTCGGTCAAACCGGAGGCGGATCCCGAAGATGGACCGGAGGCGGATCCCGAAGATGGGGTGGAGCGGATCGGGCCGGATGCCGAGCCCGATGAGGATTGCGACCCCGAGAGCGCCGCGCCCTGAGGATCGGGCCGAACCTGGGGGCGCCCCGTGATCCCCGGCCAAGCAGCCCACAAATCGACGAGGACCCGATGACAGAAGAATCCGACCGCCCGCTCACCAAGGACCAGGCGCCTTATCCTTACGCTTCCGTCAACGGCGATTTCTACAGCAAGGAGACTCTGGACGAGGCGTGGCGCGACCTTCATCGGAAGGCACAGCTCTGGCAGTCCGGCCTCGACGCGCCGAGTGCCGCCGAGAAATTCGCCTACTTCGTCCTCAAGCAGATCACGTTCCGGCAGCCCGAGCTGACCCCCGGCGCCAGATCTGAAGTGGCCCGCGCATTCGAGACGGAGCGTGGCCCGATGACCCAGAAGCTTTTCAGCGCCAGCATGGACAGCGACAGCGGCGAGACCGTGGAGTTCGGCATCATCGCGGCGGATGACGAGGAGGCGCTACGTCTGTTCCGGGAGACGGTCGTCGGCACCCATGTCCTCGAGGAGGAGATCGAGGCCGCGATCGAGATGGGCGCGGCGATGCGCGTGCGCACCTTCCGGGTGTTCGACACCGGCTGCACCGCCGAGCAGCTGCCGAGCCGCCTCATCCCTTGGGAAGAGATCGGTGTGCGGGAGCACGAGCTTCGCATTCAAGATGAAGAAGACTCTCCAACCCCATGAAAACAGGCAATCCAATTCCTGAACGCAGCAGGCCAGCCGCATTACCCAGAAGCTCTACAGCCTCTCCTTCGAGGATCCCGAGAACCACCAGATGAATTTCGAGATCGCCCTCTTCGCCGGCGACAATGACGAGGCCTTCCGCCGGTTCGAGGCCGAGGTCCTGCCGAGCCGCATCATTCCGGGGAGGCTTAAGGCTTTGAGCAGCGAGAGTTTCACGCAGCAGCTAAGAAAGACTTCCCAAAAACCTAAAGATCAAACGGAATCGTCAGGGAGAACTGAACGGCTCCACTCCGCATCGTTTTCGTCGTATGCAGCGCCGAACGAGTAATGCCAATCATGGTCAATGTCGCGCCTGAGAATAGATTCGCCATTGAAGGCGAGGCTCCTCGGTAGCGGCAAGAATGCCTGGTCCGGCCTTTGCGATATCGCGCTCATTACCGGCTTGAGGAAGTCGCTTCGTAGAGCGTCCAGAGGTTCATGTTCCAGCCTTTCTGCAAGATCGGCTCCAACATGAGGAGTTTGCCTCGCCGCCTCCAGAATGGTGCGCCTGTCAGGGACAGAGGCTGCCAGCCAATAGAGAATGAAGCCTGCGTAATTGAATGCCAAATCCGCCTTCGGAAGGAGACCCCCTTTCTTCAGAGGGGAGGCCAGATCAAGCGTTCGCGAGCTTTTCCACAACCAGGGCGCAGCCTTAAGTGGAAGAATGGGCGCCACCAGAGCGAAGGCGCTGCCAAGCGCATTGTGGGGCGCGCCCGGATCAGCTTCCAGCATAGCCTTCTCCGCAGCTTTGACGAGTTGCTCCTCTGTTTCTCCGTCTTGGAAGGGTGATTTGCGATCCGACGCACGCATGTGGTATCCGCCAGCTTCGCTGGGGTCGAAGATTGCAGTGTTCTGAATCCTGCGCCCGTATCTTGCCAGGCCGCACCTGAGCCAGATTTCGGTCGCCGACGTCTCCTTCAGCTCTGCGCCGATACTCCTAAGCACCGTCGACAGAATCGTGATCCGCTCTTCCGGGTTCGGTCGAGGCCGTCTGAACAGATCTTTCTCGGAACTGGTGATTTCCCGCGATGTTGATTCTGCCACCCACCACCGTGAAGGGTGCTCTCCTGCCTGAACCTGCGCAGTTTCCCCGTCCTCTTCCTCTTGGCGATCTATGGCATCCTGGAGGACACCCGCAGGATAGTTTGCCGTCTCGAAGCAGCTATCGATAAACCTCGTTTCGTTGGCGCGGAGATCCCGCATCACGCTGAAAAAGTGATCGATCACGGCGCTGTCGCCAGAGGTAAGCGCTTGCTTGCGCCATGCTTCTTTCAGTATCTCGTTCTTCAATACATCATTGTAGGCGCGGGCGAGGTTGGAGATCGCGTGCGCACTCGCCGCGCGCGCTTCGTCGATCACCTCATAGCTGTCTGGCAGGGTCGCAATCGGACAGTTGGCGGCCCGGCTCAAGCCTCGCGAAGTAACGATGACGTCTTCACCTGCCCCAAGCAGGTTCTCGATAGCGTCCAAAATCTCGCCATGACGGGCGTCAACTTCCCGGCGGCGCTGAAAATCGGCATTGAGCTTCGTAAGCTGGGCAACCTGGTCGCTCAGCTTGTTTGATTGGTATGCCTGTCGAAGCGCCCGGACCGACAATACCAGGGCCACGGCCGATCCGGCGAGCGCCACGGACAGACCGAGGGTTGCCCCCATCAGATCGGCAATGGCGCTGAACTCGACCGCGCCCTCCGTCGCCCGAAGGGAGCTCCTGAGGACAAGAAATACGCCGACCATGGCCCCAGTGCAGGCCAGAAATGCGAAGAAGAAGGCCAGGAAGGGGTGCCGTTCGACCCGGCTCATCTCCCTTTGGACATCCACGGTGATATCGGTGGACGTGACTGTCGAGCCATAATCTTTGGGCACGCTGTCCTCCTGCTGGATTGACTGTCGGGTTGGCAACGGCACGGATCCGCCTGCCAGTTCTACCAGCGGGTCCATGAACTGCAGGTTACCTCGCTCGGGTCATCCAGCCTGGTCCAGCTGTCTTCTGCGCTGCGTATCGCCCCGGCAATCCGAGCGGGCCCGAAGATCGGGAGATACCAGGCCGCCAGGTCGTCGGCGGGAATTTCGGAGCCGAAGGCGATCAGCTGCCCCGGTGAGGTGCCCGGGCCGCGATAGTAGAGATCCGTATTGCGGGACCGGATATCGGCGTCTTCCTCGAAAGCGCAGACCGAGACGAATGTAATGCCCAGGACTTCAAGCCCGCCATCGAGGCGCCAGCAACTCATGCTGTCGTAGCCGATGTTGTCATCCAGATCGATCATGCCCGATCGGGACAAGTCGCGCAGGATGCGTGTGGGACGTGGATCGCGTTCGCAGGACAGCTCCTGCAAGATCTCCCGCTCGATGGCAGAAATGCCCTGTGCCGCCAGAGGCTGCGCGAGGAGGGCGGCAGAAAAGAATAAGTTAACGATTTTCATTTGTTGCCATTCACTACTGAAGTCTTAGGTGAACAGGCTACGAGGGGATGCAACGCCGGGCAATCCACAATTTCAACCTGTGGTCGGCCTGCATCAGAACCTGAAATCACCCTCTTCTTCGAGGACATCCTCGCAGTCTTCTTCGGCATCGGGCTCGTAGAGCGCGCATTCGAGAGTCGCTGCCTTCCCGCCGCAATCGCGCACCGCGTCGACCACGGAATTCACGCAGCCCGAGTCTCCGTAGGACGCCCAGGCGCCGGTGACGCCGAAGGAGAGATCGGCGAAGGCCGCGCCCATGTCGCGCGCTAGGCGCTCGATCACCGCGCGCTGTCCGTCCGCCACGATGGGCTCGCCGCCGTCCAGTTCCCGACGCTTCGCCAGCCAGGCCTCGGGCGGCGCTTCGCCGGCATCGCAACCCCAAGCGCGGAGCGCGAGATCACCGCGCTTGCGCGCCGCGGCGATGGCGGCTTCGATGATCGAGCCATCCGCCGGCGGGATCTCGTCGCTGAACATCCCGTCGATGACGAGGATCGGGCCGGCGTGATCGGCGACGGTCAGGAAGATCTCCTCCCGTGCCGCCCGCGCCTCCATCTTGCCGACATTCATCTCGGCTGAGCCGAAAAGCGAGCCGGGATGCACGAGGATCAGGACCTTCCGCGATTCCTGTGTCATTTTCGCATGCGCCTCCTCGAGGGCGGCTGTCTGGATCGCGTCGATTGTCTCGGGGCGCGCGAAGACATACTCGATGGCGGAATGGACGAACCAATAGGCCATGCCGTCGGGGCTGCGCTGGTAGCGGACATGCCAGTCGTCCACCATCGAGCGGCCGTTCCGGTAGCCCAGGACCTTCTCCCAGCTGCGCAGCTTCGAGGGCGCGACGCGCTCCAGGAATTCGCCACGCTCGATCTCGACCCCGTTTTCGCAGAGCCAGGTCAGCGCCTCGAGCCGGTCCTTTGGCCAGCTCTTGCAGGCGGCGAAATAGGGCAATCCCTTGCGCGTCATGGTGCTGCGCGGGTCAGATGGCGGGCCCGTCGTCTTCGGGCGCCTCCAGGGTCATGCCCATGTGATTGGGCTCGCAAGAGAGATCCAGTTCGGCGCAGGCCATACGGATGTCGGTCTCGTGCTCCAGGAAGGCCGGGGCGTTGCGGTAGCCGGTCACATGGCAGTCGGCCATGACCCGCGGATAGCAGGTCTCGCGCCCCTCCTTCAGGGCGGCAAGTGAAACGACTGCCCGGTCGTGATCGTCGAGCATGATCAGCCAGTCATGGCTATCCTCTCCGGCCACGTTCTTGCGGGTTCCTTCCCAGTAATGCGCGATCGCCGTTTCGCTCAGCTGGCTTGCGAGCCTGGCCTTTTCGGCGGTGTCGATGCGAAACCAGCGATTGCCGTCACCGGTGAACAGATCCGGCTCACCGAAGGTCTGGGCGATCGCCGCGCCGGACTTATTCAGGCGCTCCATGGCGAGCTTGCAGATCTCGCGCGCCGCGATGCTCGCATCGACGATCATGCCATCCTCGAAGGCAAGCATATCGTCATTCGAGAGAGCGTTCGCGAGCGCATCTTCGTCGAAGCCCAGGTCGAAGGCCTTGTTGGTCAGGCTGACGGGGCCCCAGCGCCGGATGCGCGCGGCGATGGCCTCGCGCTGCGCTTCCTCATGGGCCAGGTCGGCGGCGTTCTCTTCTCGTGTGCGGGTCATCGTCGAACTCCAGAACTCGTTGATCGCAGTCTATATCGGATGCGCGAAAAAACAGATCCGCGGGATCACTCCGCCGCCCGGATTGCGGAAAGCTCGCCCAGGCGTCGGCGCTTCTCGGCGCGCAACGCCTCGACCAGGCCCATGTCCCTATGGCTCTGGATCAGGACATCGAGCCGGTCGTCGGGGATCTGCTCCGGATCTAGCCGCGGTCCTTTTGTGCGAACGACGCAACCGCCGCGCACCCAGCGCAGCTGGTTGTAGGTCTCGCGCCGCATGGCGCCGAGCCAGGCGGCGGATACGAAGCTGCAGAGCGCATGGCGCACCGGCCAGCTTCGCGCTCGGCTCAGGTGCCCCATGAACTGCTCCAGGGTCGCCTCATCGCGGCAGGCATGGACATCGCGCAACTGAAGGGACGTGTAGAGCCGCTTGCAGCGCGCGTATTGCGGTGCGCTATGACGGGGAATAGCGCCCACACTGCCGGCCTCCTGCATCCAGCCGGCAAGGCCTGTCCCGCTGCTGCGCGTGCCGGGCACATCGACTGTGCGCTCCTCAAGGTCGAGACGGGCTGGATCCATCGCTTCACCCCTCCTCTTCGCGGGTCGTTAGGCGGTCGAGATCCGCCCGCAGGCGGTCGAGCCATCCCGCGCGCAGAACCCGCGCCAGCGCCCGGGCCTGCGTCTTGTTCTGGCCGGGGCAGGGCAGGGCCTCCCACAGCCCGTTTGGCGAGGGCGCCGCGGTGAGATCGGCCACGGCCTTGCCCTCGCGGACCCGGATGCGCAGCTCCTGCGCGTTCGGATGCGGCCGGCGCACCTTGTAGCCGAGACGGCGCAGGAGGCCGGCAAGCCGGCGGGTCTCGCGCTCGGCCTCGCCGAAGATGCGGACAGCCTGCGCGAACCTGTCAGCGCGATTTTTTCGCGCCACCGGATCAAGTTCGAAATCGGCGGGCAGCGGCCGCACGGTCTCGATGCGCATCACCCGGTCGTCTGGCCAGGTCCAGGGATTGAAGTCCTGCCCGAGACGGGCGCGGGCGCGCAGGTAGCTGCGCTTGCGCTGCGCCAGCGCCACCTGATCGGCGAGGTCGTCGAACTGCCGGATCAGCTGGCCCTTGCGGCCGCCTATGATGCGGTCATCGGTTTCGGTCTCGATCATCTCGGCGAGCGCGTCGAGCCGGTCCTCGACCTCTGGTGCGGTCAGCGGTGAATTCTCGAAGACCAGCGC
>CAZKSE010000167.1:0-9033 GCA_964555305.1 uncultured Rhodobacter sp.
GGAGATCGCAGCTCAGGGCAAAGACTGGAAGGTGGGGGTCAGAACACGCTTACGCTGCTCAGGTCGACGAAGCGATCGATCGTGCGCAGCAGGTGGTCCTGCGGAACGTGGCCTTCCAGCGAGAAATCGTAGAACAGCGCGCCTTGAACCTGTTGCCTCGGCCCCATCATCGCCATCAGGCGATCATCTCGCCACACCGTTCATGCTAAGTTGAAAAGCATCCTGGCCAAGTCCGGGAGTCGCGGTCAAGCGTATGTCATGCGCCACGTGGGAGTCATGGTCGGAAACCTGTAGATCCGCCGCGTCCGATTGCGAGGTTGCGGGATCGACGACAACGCCCCCTGAATGCCGGCGCTCGGAGCGACCTGAATGGTGCTTACTGCACCACCCCGATCCCAGATGATTGGCTGATCCGGCCGGACGTTGATCAGCCGAAAACAGCGCGGGTGAGCGCGGCGAATGGTTCACTCTCACCGAGGCTGGCGCCTGCCGCCGAGGCCGCCGAAAGGGGTAGAGAAATCGCAGGCTTGAAGCGCGACATCGGCCATGTTGTCGAAAAACGCCGACGGCAGGTCGCGGCGGAAGACAAGGGAGTAGGGTATCGCCGGCAGCGGTGGTCGGGAGAAGATTTCGACCAGCGTTTCGTCGTCGAGCAGCCCCTGGAAGCATTTCTTCGGCAGGTAGGCAATTCCGAAGCCCGCCACCGCGAGAGCAACCGTGGCCATGACGCTGTCAGCGTGGAGGGTATTCTCCAGTATCGCTCCTTCAGCCTTCACCCACCTTATGAACGAGAGGCCCGCCCCTGATCGACTCCCCTGGGTGATGATCGGGTAATTCATGATGGCGGACAGCGGCAAGTGGTCGTGCAAGCCGATCAGTTCCGGCGAGGCCATCCATGCATTGTGCACCTTGGCCAGACGGACGACGTGAATGTCCTTGTCCACCACGACCTCCGGAACGATTATCAGGTCCAGACGACCTTCGATGAGCCGCTCGTAAAGCCTGCGGCTCATGTCCACCTCCGGCTCGATCATCAACTCAGGATAGGCTTGACGGAGCAGTGTCACGAAGCGCGGCATCCAGGTCATCGCGGTCAGTTCGGTGACTCCGAGGCGCAGCCGTCGCCGGAGTCTGTGGCCGCCTTTCTTCAACATCAAGATGTTACCTTGCACTTCAAGCATTTGCCGCGCATGCTCAAGGAGCATTTCCCCCTGTTCGGTGACCCGCGCGCTGCGCTGGGAGCGATCAAACAGATCCAGCCCGGTCGAGGCTTCAAGTTCCTGAATCCGCTTTGAAATCGTGGATTGTGTGGTGTTGAGACGGGCCGCTGCTCGCTCGAACGTTCCAAGTTCGACAACCCACACGAGTGCTTCCAGTTGACGCAGGGTGATCGCGGCCATTCATTCGCCCCCGGAATGATTATCCATCGGTTAATATCGCTTTTCTTGTCTCGCTGCCATCAGCTACGCTTCCACGGATGAAGCATCGAAAGCAGAGACCTTGACCCCAGAACTTGCAGAGCGAGTGCGGCGGCTCAAGCCGTCGGCCAGCGTTGCGGCAAAGCAGCTTGTAGCCGACCTCAAGGCTGACGGGCGGAGCGTGATCGACCTGACGATCGGCGAGCCTGACTTCGCAACCCCGGGCCACATAGTCGATGCGGCAATCGCCGCACTTCGCGCGGGCGCAACCCACTACACCGCAACGCCCGGCATGCCGGCGCTGCGGGACGCAATCGTCGAAAAATTCCGCAGAGAGAACGGTTTTGCGGTCGACGCGAAGTGCGTCATCGTCGGGTCGGGGGCCAAGCAGATCATCTTCGAGGCACTGGCCGCGACCGTCGAGGCCGGCACGGAAGTGATCGTCCCGGCGCCCTACTGGGTGTCATACCCCGAGATGGTCGCCGTGCAGGGCGGCAAGCCCGTGATCGTTCCCTGCGCGCAGGACGATGGCTTCAAGCTCACTCCCCGCGCGCTGGAGGCCGCGATTACCGCGCGCACGGCGTGGGTCGTGCTGAATACCCCCAACAACCCGACCGGGGCCGTGTACACGGCAGCGGAACTCGAGGCACTTGCGGCCGTGCTCGAGCGGCATCCGCAGGTCGCCATCCTCACCGACGAGATCTACGAGCACCTCGTCTATGGCGGCCATGACGGTGGGATTGTCAGCTTCCGGAGCGTTGCGCCGCAACTTGCCGACCGGACCCTCGTCGTCAATGGCGTGTCGAAGGCCTATGCCATGACCGGCTGGCGGCTCGGCTACGCCGTCGGACCGGAAACTCTCATCGCGGCAATCGAGAAACTCATCGGCCAGAGCACGACCTGTGCCAGTTCGATAAGCCAGTTCGCCGCCATTGCCGCACTTACCGGTGACCAGACCTGCGTCACACACGCCGTGGATATCTACCGTGCGCGGCGCGACAGGATGGTGGAGATCCTGTCGGACGCCCCTGGCCTTGAGGTCACGGCGCCCTCCGGCGCCTTCTACCTCTACCCGTCGGTCGCCGGGCTCATCGGCCGGAGGACCCGGTCAGGAAAGATCCTGGAGAGCGATACGGACATTGCCCTCCATCTGCTCGAAGATGCGGGAGTAGCGGTGCTGGACGGCGCACCTTACGGCATGTCGCCCTACCTTCGGCTCTCCTTCGCAACGTCGATCGATCAGGTCGAAGCCGGCTCCCGCGCCATTCGAGAGGCGTGTGATCGCCTGTTCGAAACTGCCGTCGGTTAGAAGGAATGGGAGAGTGCTCCAGACAAGAGATTACCTGGCAGAGGCAGCATATCAGACCGGGGCCGAGGTGTCGCCGAGGGTCTTGGTCGGTGCCTTCACAAGGCCAGGGAAGCAGACCTGATACGCAGCATCCGCGACGGAAGGTACACGAACGACCATGCCAAAGCGTCCTTAGCGAAGAAAAAACCAGGAAGGAAAAAGCCATGAATACGTTCTGGAAGACACCAGCAATCACCTTGTCACTGGGCATGGGGGCCATGGTGCTCGCGCCCCCGGCGCTCGCGGATTATCCGGAGAGGCCGGTGACGATGATCGTCGCCTTCGGTGCCGGAGGCAGCACTGACACCATGGCGCGGATTTTCGCCAATTACATGGGCGAAGAACTCGGCCAGCGGTTTGTCGTGGAAAACCGCGCCGGCGCCGGCGGCGAGATCGGCTGGGTGACGCTGGCGAATGCGGCGCCGGACGGGTATACGATCGGGCTGATCAACCTTCCTGCCATCGAGGTCTATCCGATCACCCGGCCGGATACGATCGGGTACTCGCTGGATCAGTTCCGCCCGCTTCTCAACGTCGTGACAGATCCGGGCGTCCTGGCCGTTGCGGCCGACAGCCCTTACGAGACCCTCGACGACCTCGTGGCGGCCGCCCGTGAGAACCCGGGCGGGGTCACCGTATCGCATGAGGGCGTCGGCGGTGACGATCATCTCGCGGCGCTGAACTTCGCAAGGGCGGCAGATGTCGAGCTCAACTTCGTGTCGTTCAGTGGCAATGCCGAAGCAACGGCGGCTTTGCTGGGCGGTCACATCGACGCCTTTGAAGGGAACATGTCGGAGGTCGCGGCGCAGGTCGAGGACGGAGCGATACGGGCACTCGCTGTGTGGTCCCGTGAGCGACTTCCGCAGATCCCGGACGTCCCGACGGGTGCGGAGCAGGGCTATGACGTGGTCAGCGCCGCGTCGCGCGGCATTGCCGTTCCCGCCGGCGTTCCCGACGATGTGTATCAGACATTGCTCGACGCTGCCGAAAGCGTCGTGAATGACGACGCGTTCCTCGCCGAACTGGAGAACCTGAACATGCCGGTCGTTCCGATCATCGGCGAAGAGTACGAGGCCTATGTCGAGGACAGTCACCAGACACTGAGGCAGCTCTGGGAAACCGATCCTTGGCTCGAATGAGTCAGCCCACGTCTGGCGGAGATCGAGGACGATCATGACCGAGAGACTTCAGAACCGACTGGTAGCGGCGGTGCTGATCGGTCTGGGTGCCCTGGGCATCTGGATCGCTCTCGATTTCCGAGGTGATGCAAAGGTCTTTCCGATCACCATGGCATCCGCGTTGATGGCGGCCTGCGCGTTGAAAATGATCCTGACAGGACGCGCTCCCGACCAGGATCGCGAGCCACCCGCGCCTCTTCAGTGGAAGCGGCTGATGATCTGGATGGCGCTTGCCCTCGCGCTGCTTCTGCTCATTGAGCCGCTGGGAGCCTATGTCGCCATCCTCGGCTTCATGTTGGCCACCCTGCTTCTTCTCGCCGACATGCGAGCTGGAGGAGCGGCAGTTCTCGCGCTGTTGTTCACGGCAGCGCTGTTCGTGCTCTTCGAGATCCTCCTGGAGGTGCCGACGCCCGCCGGACTCCTCGGCGGCATTATCCGATAGCGGTGAGGAAGATCGATGGACGCTGTGCTCGCCGGTGTGGCGAATGTCTTTACCCCTGAGGGTTTGCTCGTGCTGCTCATCGGCACGGTCACGGGGATGCTTGTGGGGGCGCTACCGGGGTTGTCATCGACGATGGCGGTCGCGCTCCTGATCCCCGTCACGTTCTCGATGTCGCCGGAGAACTCGCTCATCCTGCTGGGGGCGGTCTACGTCAGTTCCGTCTATGGTGGATCGGTGACCGCCATCCTCCTGCGAACACCGGGCACGGATGCATCGATTGCCACGTCACTCGACGGTTATCCCCTGACTGCGGCTGGCCGCGGTGCGGAAGCCCTCGGAATGGCCACCGTCGCGTCTCTTGTCGGCGGGACAGTGAGCGTCATCGTGCTTCTCGCAGTTGCACCACCCCTGTCGCGGATGGCCCTGATCTTCGGACCGCAGGAGTATACGCTGCTTGCCGTCCTTGGCATGGTCACCATCATCGGCGTGGTTTCCGAGAAGCCGCTGAACGGCGCGATAACCGCCCTCGCCGGCCTGTTCCTGGCAACGGTCGGACTCGATAGCTTCACCGGCGAGCAGCGCTATACACTGGGGATGATCGCGCTGTTCGACGGGGTGCCGCTCCTGCCCGCGCTGATCGGCCTCTTTTCCGTCTCTCAGGCCATCGCATTGAGCTTGCCACGATATGGCGGCATCCTGCGCGCAGATGCGACACCGCACACCGAAGGTCGGGCCTTGCCCGCGTGGAGTGATTTGCGCCGCTGTGCCCGATCGATGCTGAAGTCGTCCGGCATCGGCACGCTCGTTGGCATTCTTCCCGGTGCAGGCACGAGCATCGCCGCCTTCATCGCCTACGACGAGGCGCGTCGCACCTCCAGGAACGCCGCCAACTTCGGCAAGGGTGAATTGGAGGGAGTCGCAGCGCCGGAGGCCGCCAACAATGCCGTGACTGGCGGCACCCTTATCCCGACATTGACGCTGGGTATTCCGGGCAACGCTGTGACCGCAGTGTTCATCGGAGGCCTCACGATACACGGCATGATCCCCGGCCCCAGGCTCTTCACCGAATTCGCCGATGTAACCTATACGCTGATCATCTCGCTGTTCGTCGCGAACATACTCTTCGCGGTGATCGGGCTCTCCATCGGAAGATATCTCGTCCTCGTGACGCGCGTCCCCGGCAGCATGCTCGGCCCGATGATCCTGGTCTTCAGCCTGATCGGAACATACGCCCTGCGCAACAACATGTTCGACGCGGGACTTGCCCTGGCCTTCGGCTTTGTCGGCTTTTTCATGGAGCGCTGGCGATATCCCGCGGCGCCATTTGTAATCGCGCTGATCCTCGGGCCGATTCTCGAAGTGAACTTCCGGCGAAGCATGCAGATCGCCAACTGGGACATGACAACCTTCCTCACTCGTCCGCTTTCACTGCTTCTGATGTTGCTGATCGCTGCCGCGATACTCTACCCGGTGATCAAGCGTCGTCGAGACCGCTGGTCGCGCGGGTGAGCGAGTATGACAATCGCGGCCGCCGCCAAGGAGGTCGCAACCGTTCTGCGTGGCAGGCGACCGCAGTTCGCAGTCAACGATATCGGGCCATCCAAGAATCCAAGATGGCGCGCGCCTGAGAAAGGAAAACCAGAATGTTCATCAACGTTGCAACGGACTCGATCAAGGTCAGTACGCCATGGGAGCGTGCGGATCGCGCCACCATCGATTTGCTGGCACGCTATCCCGTCGCGCTGATTGGCGATGTGCAGCAGCGCATGGGTATGATGAGTGCGGCTCTGCGTCCGGCTACGAAAAGCGCCAGTTTCGCCGGGACCATCCTGCCTGTCCTGACCCGCGAAGGAGACAACCTGGCAATTCATCGCGCCATTGACGAGGCCAAGCCAGGTGATGTGCTGGTCATCAACGGCAACAGTGAGGTGAACCGCTCGGTCTTCGGCGACATACTCGGCGAAATCTGCCTGGCCAGTGGTATTGTCGGGGTGGTCATTGACGGTGCTGTGCGGGACGTGGAGGAGTTGGAGAAAATAGGCCTGCCGGTCTTTGCCCGGGGCATCTGCCCTGCCGGACCGACCAAGACCGGCCCTGGATCTGTCGGTCTGCCGGTCGCTTGCGGGAATGTCGTTTGCTACCCCGGTGACGCCATCTTCGCGGACAAGGACGGCATCATCGTCGTGGCGAAAGAGGATCTGGCCGCCTATTCACAAAAGGTCCCGGCGCAGGATGCTTTCGAGGTATCGCTGCGAGAAAAGATCCGCGCCAGCTTCGCCGACCAATCGTAGCTTCCCAGACATCCAGACGTGTTCCCTGCGCGGCGTCGGGGCTTGCCTCGCAATCGAGCCGGTTGTCGGTGCCGGTCTCCCGTATCGGTAAGCCCGGCTCAGGGCCGGGCCGCGGGGTTGAGGACGCGGCCCGGCATGATCCTTCTCGATGGTCGACGGCTCAGAAGTCGAACGTGAGCTTCAGTGCCAGGCTGTGCCGCTTGCTACCGGTCGCGTCGATGGTTGCCGAGTTACATGGATGCCGCCGCCACTCAGGCACGAATGTGAAATCCGGGCTTCTCTGGCGCTTGGGTTTCGGTGACGCGGACATACTCGACCTTTGCCGCGGGCGGACCTTCGTGCAGTGCCGCTATCATCGCCTCGACCGCTTCCATGGGACCAGATACTACCGCCTCGACCGATCCGTCGGACAGGTTGCGAACCCACCCTGAGACACCGAGTTCTTGTGCCCGCTCACGCGTCCATGCACGGAACCAGACACCCTGCACGCGGCCGGTTACATGCACATGCTTTGCTGTCATCGCACCACCCATTCAGTTGTTGGTCAGCTATCGCCTATCCATGCATGCTGACGATATCATCGGTTGCGGCCGACCGGCCATGCACTGTCGGGTTGCCGACCGGATGTTGCGGTCGCCCACGAATGAGAGTTCTGGCTAAGGTGCGGCGCGCACCTCACTCCCGAGTGTGCCCGTGTCGCGCACGGCCCCGTCGAAGACCAGGCCCGCGATGCCCTTGCTGCGCAGATGGCCGCACAGAATATCACCGATCATGGCGGTGTCGCGGTGGCCGGCCGCGTCGATCACCAGCACCTGACCACGCTGGATGACGTCAAGCGCGTGCAGAACCGCGCCAAAGTCTGGCGCTTCGCAGCGCACGGTGACCGCCAGACTGAAGAGGCGGGGCTGTGTGTCTGCGGGGCGCAGCGGGCGGATCGCGGGGTCGATCTGGCCCGCGTCCTGGCCAAGGTCCACTGCGACCGCGACGGGGACGGGCGCCCAGCGAGAAATTTCGGCCTGTGTCAACGTCGAGGGCGGCGGCGAGTGAAGGATGACGGGCATGCCTGCCTCCGGTTCAGGAAAGAAGATGCGAATGCAGCGCCTTGCCGAGGGCGGCGATCCCGGTTCGGATATTCTCCTCGGACTGCGCAGAGAAGTTGAAACGGGCGTGGTTGGGCCGCGGGGTCAGCGGAAAGAATGTGGCTCCGGGCACGTAGGCCACGCGGGCCTGCGGCAGCGCCACATCGCGCATGAAGGCGGTGGCGTCGAGTCCCTCGGGGAAAGTGGCCCAGGTGAAAAGCCCAACTTCGGGGTCAGTGACGGAGATCTCTTGCGGAAAATACTGGCGCATCGCGCTGAGCATCGCATCTTTCTTGCGGGCATAGGCGGTCCGCAGGGTCGAGACATGCGCCGTGAGGTCGTAGCGATCAAGAAACAGGCTTGCCGCCGCCATGTTGAGGGTCGATGTCTGGGTATCCGCGGCCACCTTGAGCAGGCCCATGCGGTCGAGCAGTTCAGGGGCGGCGACGGCCCAGCCGATGCGAAGGGCCGGGACGAGGACCTTTGAGAAGCTGCCAAGGTGGATGACCCGCCCGTCGGTGTCGAGTGACTTGAGGGTGGGCAGGCTTTCGCCGGAAAACCGGATGTGGCGGTAGGGCGTATCTTCAAGCACGATAAGGTCGTGGCGGTTCGCAAGGGCGATCAGCTGTTTGCGGCGCGCAAGCGAGAGGGTAACGCCGGTCGGATTCTGGAAATCCGGGACCGTGTAGATCATCCGGGCGCGCGGGTTGGCGGCAAGCACCGCTTCGAGGTGATCGGTCTGCATCCCGTGGCCGTCTACCGGAACGACGGCATACCGGGGCTGGCTGGGTTCAAAGGCGATCAGCGCACCCAGAAACGTGGGGTCCTCGGTGATGATCACGTCGTCAGCGTCAATGAGCATCCGGGCGGCAAAGTCGAGCCCCTGCTGCGAGCCTTGGAGGATCAGCACGTCATCGCCGGTGCAGGGCGTGCCGTCCAGGGTCATCAGGTGCGCAACCTGGTCGCGCAGCTTTGGCAGACCATTGGAGGGCGCGTATTGCAGCGCGGCACCGCCGGGCGCGCGGATGGTGTCGTGAAAAACGGCGTCAAGCTGTTCCACTGGGAACAGGGTCGCGTCGGGATAGCCGCCGCCGAAGGAAATGATCGACGGATCGGCCCCAAGAGCCAGCAATTCGCCGATGGCCGATGGCCGGACCCTGGCCATCCGCTGCGCAAATCTGGGAGTGATCAAGGCCCTACCCTCACTTCTATTGGTCTCAGATTGTTGATTGTCACTGAGAACTGACCCGGCATTGTCACCGAGAACTGACCCACCC
>CAZKSE010000168.1:0-8963 GCA_964555305.1 uncultured Rhodobacter sp.
CACGCTGACCGCAATGCTGACCTATTCGATGCAGAAGGGGAGCGTGAACATCCGTGCGCTTTTTCTCCACAACCTTTCGGATGCGCTTGCTTCGGTCGCGGTTATCGTCGCTGGGTCGCTGATCATCCTTTACGACATGCGTTGGGTCGATCCTGCCATCACCATCGGCATCGCGACCTACATCCTGTATCTGTCTTTCACTGAAATAGGCGGCCCAATCCGAACCCTGATGCTCGGGAGCCCGCCGGACATCGACAACGAGGCCGTCGTCGAAGCGATGCGGAAAGTCGAAGGCGTCGCCGACGTCCACCACGTCCATCTCTGGCAAATGCAAGAGCACGAGGCTGCGCTCGACTGTCATGTCGTCGTGGCAGCCGAGGGATGGTCGAAGATCGAAGAGATCAAGAGCGCGATCAAGGAGCGGCTGAAGGAAGAATTCGGCATCAGCCATTCCAGCCTCGAATTCGAGCACGAGGATCGCGCTCATCAGAACGCCGATCTCTACGGTCACGGCAACGCAAGTGAAAAGGAGAAGACCAATGTTCAAGGAAACGCTGACCGAGCGTGATGATGTCATCGGGCTCGTCTGCGAAGGCAAGTTGACGGAGACAGAATTCAAGTAAATGCACGCGCTGCTTCATGAGCGTCTTGGAACAACCGATAATCCGGGTCTGGTTCTCGACCTTACAAGTTTCGAGGGCTACGAAGAGCCTTCGGCGATGCTAGAAGATCTGAAGGTCGACACCGCCCACGCGAACGATTTCGGTCGCATAGCGGTTGTCGGAGAACGCAGATGGATGGAATGGGGCGCACGGGTGGTCAACCTATTGACGGGCTCCGAGATGCAGTGGTTCGAATCCAGCGATACCGAGTCCGCAATTGCGTGGGCGCGTGACGGGTAGCCAGCGATTCTGCAAGAAAAGGACTCTGGCCTGGAAATTGACATCACATCAGATGCTTCACGATTAATGGAGGAACGGAACGATCTAAATGTAGTCAGCAACATTTGTCTGCTCGGATGAAACAATCCGATGCAGTTTGATGTCGACTTTAGGCTGCATAATAAGTCCCTACGCGCTGAATTCTTCGAAATTTAACATAAACTTCACTATCGGAACTTGACATCTGTAGCGGGGCTTTCATGGACTCCAAGTCCGAGCAAGCGAAGCTACCGGGATATCTCCCCTTCCAGCACCGCTCGTCCGTGCACCGCCAAGGTTGCTGAAAACCTCTGGCACCCAAACTTGCGGATCACATCGAGTACCCGCGCTTCGTAGGCAGCGTGTCCGATCAAGCGACACAAGTCGGACGCGTGGAACTGGCGGTTCGCAGTTGGTGCGGCTTGCATCTGTCTCAGCAATTCGCGCTCTTTGGGATCCGTTATTGGTCTCGCGGGCGGCTTGACCGCGGGACGAGTTGGAGTTCCCCACGAATTTCGCCATCGGCGCATGAAGCCAAGCAGGAAGCCGGCCGGCACCCTGCCGTTGCCTCGGGACCGGTTGAAGGCAAGGAAGCGATCCCAGATGACCTGGGTGTCGATGTTCCAGCAGGGCAACGTGGCCTTCGCTGCTTTGATGAGCTCCGCCCAACTTGTCTGAAAAACGTTCGAACTCGTGGTGATATCGATCAGCCCTGAGAAGATAGTTTTGTTTTTATTATCTCTAGATAGTGATGTGTCGCCTTCACCTGACACGAGATCATGGGTTTCACTCTCCTCGTCGAAAGCGGAAAACCGAAAGATCCAGGGCGCGAACTTGCCATTCGGCTTCGCCCGCTCGAGCTGCAACTCCGAAGCCTCAAGTTCGCTCAGAAGAACCGCAAGATACTGCCGTGAGACACCCATCTTCTCCGCCAGGGCCGAGAGGGTGAAGGCTGCCGTTCCGCGCGACAAACCGTTGTAGCCATCCTTCCAGGCGATGGCATCGAGGATGAGGGTGGCAAGCTTGTGCGCTGCAACAGAGAGATTTGTCTGCGTGATCCGTCGCAGGATCAGGCCGGTCGTAGGTTCCATGGTCGAGGTCTCCTTGGAGATCCGACGCCATGTCGTGAGACAACAACATTCTTGCCAGCAAAACAACTTTGCTGGTTGCAGGTGTTTTAGCGGTGCGCTAGGAAACTCTTGTTCACGGAGTTTTCTAGCACGGCGTCAGGCTTCACGGTCTGGCGTCGTCTCCTTTTCGGGGGTTTTGCACAGCCTTCCGTGCGGGGTTGTCAGGACGCGCGCGGTAAAAACCGCGCGCAGATTTTGTCAGTAGCGAACTTCTTCAGAACCATAGTTCCCGGCGTGATCACGCCAGTCGACGAAGACGGAACGGTAAAAGTAGCTGCCACATCCATTCGGGATGCTCAGGCCAGATGCGGCTGGCACCTGGCCCACGGTGGATCTTGTCCATCGGTAGTCGCCCTGCACGCCGTAGGACCCCAATCGCGTCGAGTCGCTGCGATTGCAGTCGCCATCTCGGTTTTCGTGCTGGCGATACTGGATGTGATAGACCCGTATGCTGCGCACGAAATCAAAGGCGTCGCCCGAGATGTCGATGTCGGCTTGTTCATCCGCTTGGACGCGGACAAGGGGCATAGGAGTCGATTCCTGCGGTTCGGGCGGATCGCGGAACGTGATGTCATAAAGGCGTTCCATAGGCGACATTGGACTGGGGTCTTTGAACGACACACCCATTGGGCACCGCCAGATTTGTAAGGGCGGCTCGATCGGCCATGGCGTGATCCGCCGAATGAAGACCGCTCTGGCATGCGCGCAGGGCGCAGAGGCAGGCCAACCGCCCGCAAGGCAGAGGAGGATCGCACAATCCACCTGATAGGCCTGAGCCGGAGCTGACGAGGCCATTAGTCCGGATATGCTTATTGCCGTGGCTGTTGCCACGCCGTGGATCACGTGCTTCATGATGCCGACTCCATCTATAATGGTGCAGCGATACGAAACAACATTAATGATAGCAAGGAGATTTGATTGATGGTTGCGTGCGATTGTTCGCTTGTCTAGCTTGATGGCTTCCAAGAACTGACGTCGGTTCTGGCTGCTTCGGCGTCTTGAAAGTGGCCAAAATTGCGGACCTCTTTCATGTTAACTTTCACTCAAATATCTGTAACCAAATACAAATATGGCATTTCAATGCGGCCACGAAAGCGGTCATGGAAGAACAGGCCGCATGAGCCCGTCACACGGCGAGTCGCAGCGCTCATGGTCTCGGGAATGGCAGAACGGAAAACTGTCTCGCCTGGTTCCCCGGCGGGAATCCGGGCGCAGAAGGACGGGGTGGAGCAACGAGCCTATGTTGGGACCGAACATGACCTTGAAGATTTATGTCAGTATCTGATACGATTGAGCATGGATAGGAGAGTCTGATGCCAAACGTCCACCTGACCGAACCGATGCAGAAATATGTGCAGGCGCAGATCGAGTCCGGCGCTTACGCCAATCTGAGCGAAGTCGTGCGCGCCGGCGTGAGGATGCTGATGGAGAAGGACGGCGCGCGGCAGTTCTACGCCCTAAAGGCCGACCTCGAGATGGCAGCCACCCTGGCCGAAAATGGAGACTTCGCCGAGTTCGATGCCCAAGCCTTCGAACCGGATGCGTTTGATCGCTGACCCGCATGACTATTCGGCTTTCCAGTCGGGCCACGTCCGACCTTGAAGAGATCCGTGCCTACACAGTCGAGACCTGGGGGAGGGACCAATGGCTCGTCTATTACCGCCAGTTGGTCACCGCCTTCGAGCGGATCACCGGGGATCCCGACCGGGGTCGGGACAGGAGTCTCTTCGTCCCCGGGATGCGGTCCGTCAACTGCCAGCGTCACGTGATCTTCTACAAGCGTCTCGATGTGGCGGAAGGCGCGGCAGTCATCCTGCGCATCGTGCACCAGCGCCGCAACATGCCCGCGCTCGTCTACTACGAGGATCTCGACGGCGGTTAAGCCCATGCGTCTCCTCATTCCAATAGCTCGACTAGCCTTCGATAGTCCTCACTGACCTCGCGCGCCTCCTGAAACGCGCGTTGGCGCTCGGCATCAAGACAGCGGAAGTATTTCTGGATGTCGGCGATGTAGCCCTCAAAATCAGAACGCAACAGATCGGCATGGGCACGCATGTCTTCTTGCGACTGAGGCAAGAACGGTCGTTCGGGAGGTACGCAATCTGCCGCCGCGGCTATCGGCATGCTTCCAAGCAGGAACGCGAACAGCAACGGTGCGTTGCGCGCAATAAACAAGCGCAGGGCAAAACTCCTTTGCCGCCTTTAAGATTATCATTCTGTCGGCTATCACCGTTATCGGAGCAAGGCGAACTTCGTCAACACGTTATTATTGTCTTGCTATCATTAATGTTGTTTTGTATCGCTCACGGTGTTGCGACCCCGTGGGCCTGATACTGCACCCAAGCAGAACAAGGACCCAAGGGAAGGCCATGATAGAAGAAGCCCCGAATGTGGTTACAGAAGACGGACTGCGCGGCTTGCTCGCCGAGGGCTACCTCATTGAGGTGGTCTGCAAGGAGAGAGCAGAGAAGCGCCATAACAGCTGGTACGGCTCGTGGGTCATCCGCGCCGTCGCCACTGATGGGCGTGACGATAAGATGCTCGTCACCAGCCGAAGCGTCCTCAAGCTCCGCGACTTCAGAACCATCGTTGGCCTTGTCAGTTTCCTGGCCGACATGGGCTGTACGACCGCTAGCATCCCACTTGAAGAAGGTGGCCGCGAGCGCCACGCCGCGCCTCCGGTCAAAGGCAGCTGACCGCGCGACTGCGCTCGTCGTTGCTTTGGGTACAGGCGTTTGTTCCGCGCCCCCGGCCCTGGCCGACGGTTTCATCTTTTCGGTTGGTCCAGACGGCCAATTGATTTCCTCTTCTCAAGAGGCAAACGGGCGCCTTTTTCTCTTCGCAGAACCTCGCGTTCCTGACGCAACGAGCGAGACAGCGATCCCGGCACGATCCGCCGCCCGCGCCACTCCAGAAATCCTCCATGCGATCGAGACCACGGCTCTGCGGTATGCCGGGCATGGTGCGCTGCGTCGCGCAGGGCTTTCAGTCACTGATTGGGCGCTCCTTTACCGGGCCAATATCGAAGTCGAGAGCGCATACAATCCGGCTGCACGTAGCCCTGTCGGTGCCATAGGCCTCGGGCAGCTTATGCCAGATACTGCCCGCGACCTCGGCGTCGACCCACATGACATTGCGCAGAACCTCGACGGATCAGCCCGCTACTTGCTGATGATGCTCGACCAGTTCGGTGAGGGCTCTCTGGCCCTTGCGGCGTACAACGCTGGCCCTGAGGCGGTCACACGCCACGGTGGCATCCCCCCTTTTCGAGAAACCCAAGGGCATGTGGCCCGTGTGACCGCCGTGTTTGAGCGGCTCAGAGGAGATCTTTCATGACATCGAGAAAACGTCAAAGCGTGCTCCGCACGCGGGCGATCACCGCGTTCGGCGCGATGGCCCTTATCGTGCTGGCGGGTCCAGCGCTTGCGCAAAGCATCGACCTCTCGCCGGTACAGACCCTGCTTCAAGGCATTGTCGATGCGATCACCGGTCCCTTGGGCATCGTGATTGGCACGCTCGCACTGATCGGGGTGTTCCTTTCCTGGCTCTTTGGCATCCTCGACTTTCGTCAGGCGCTTTGGGTCGTGGTTGCAATCGCGGGCATCGCCGCAGCACCCACCATCGTCGCCGCCATCTGGACCACCTGAGCAATCCCGGAGTTCTTGGCCATGGCTGACCAGTCCCGCGTGTTCATCGGCCTTCTCAGGCCACCCAAGCTGATGGGCTTGCCGATCATGTACGCCATGGTCTGGCTCTTCGGCTCGACGCTTCTGTTCCTCTGGGTGCAGAGCTGGGTGGTGGCCGTCTTCGCGGGGCTGGCCTGGCCGGCGCTCTGGAAGGCCGCAGACTGGGATCCGAACTTCCTCGATGTCCTGGTGATCACTTTGCAGGAAACCCCACCCACGGCGAACCGCAAGCTCCACGGGGGCGACAGCTATGCCCCGTGATGGAGTT
This sequence comes from uncultured Rhodobacter sp., assembly GCA_964555305.1. Taxonomy (GTDB): domain Bacteria; phylum Pseudomonadota; class Alphaproteobacteria; order Rhodobacterales; family Rhodobacteraceae; genus Pararhodobacter. Next base: position 6,005 of record CAZKSE010000168.1, read on the forward strand.
GCCGATGATTTGGCCGACGCGCTCGATCCGCTGACCGCGCTGCCCGCATGGGTCAAGGGCGAGAAGCGGCTCTCGTCGATGCTTCCTTACGTGAGCCTCGTGAACGACCGAACGATCCGGACACGCGGCAACGAGCTGATGCAATGCATCCGGCTCGAGGGGGTGAACAGCACCACGAGCGAGGACGGGCATCTCGACCGGATCGGAGGGTTGCTGGCTGGCATCGTGGCGCAGGTCGGGACCGAGTTCTCATTCTACCTGCACAAGGTCTCGAAAGCGGTCGATGTGACCCTGCCGCCCGTTCCGGGCGAAGGGTTTGCGGCTGCCGTCGACGAACGATGGCACGCGCATCTCGGCCGCGCGGGTTTGCGCGACAAGACGCTGACCCTGACGGTGCTGAAGCGACCTGAGACCGGCAGCCGCTTGCCGTTCGGACTTGGGGCGTCTCGCTCGCGACACGCGGCCGACACCACCCGCCGCTTGCGCAAGCTCGACGAGGTTGTGGGGTTTCTGCTGTCCTCCTTCGATGAGCTGAAGCCCCGCCTGCTGGCCGCAAGCACCGGAGAGCTTCTGGGCTTCCTCGGTTCACTCAACACGGGCGAGGAGCACCCGCTCTTCCCCCGGTCGCGCCTCGGTGTGATCGCCGAGGACGTAGCCAATACGCGCGTCACCTTCCGCGGCACGACCATCGCACTCTCGGACAGTGCCGTCGGCGAGAAGCTCGGGGCGATCTTTGCGGTGAAGAACTACCCGGCCAAGACCGATAGCCTGATGCTCGACGAGCTGAACCTGCCCGTCGACATGGTGGTCACGCACTCTTTCGTGCCGATCAACGCCAACATCATGGCGGGCCGGATCAAGCGGCAGCTGCGGCTAATGCAGGCCGCCAATGACGGAGCCGTCAGTCTCGCCCAGGAACTGGAACTTGCGCAGGACGATCTGGAATCCAAACGCCTGATCTTCGGCGAGCACCACATGACCGTGGCCGTCTATGCCCGCACCCAGACGGCGCTTGACGACATCGCGGCCGAAATCCGCAACATCTCCGCCACTTCCGGGATCAACCTGATCTCGGAAGCCTTCGGGGCGCGGGCGCATTTCATGGCGCAGCATCCCGGGAACACAGGGGCGCGCAGCCGCAAGGCCGCAATCACGAACCACAACTTCGCCGATCTCGCTACCTTCCACCGCACCCCGCTCGGAAAGACAGGGCGGGAAGTCCCCTGGGGCATGCCGATCACGCTCTTTCCGACGCCCGAGCGCAGTGGTTTTCGCTTCAACTTCCACGAACAGGGCGCGCCGGATCGCGAGCCCACGGGAGGCCACACGCTGATCCTCGGCCGTCCCGGCTCCGGCAAATCCGTCCTGGCGGCTTTCCTGATGACCATGGCACGGCGGGCAGGTGCGCGGGTCTTCGTATTCGACTATCGCGCGGGGATGGAGATGGCCGTCCGCGCGCTCGGCGGCAGCTATTCGACCGTGCGGGCGGGGCGCCCCACGGGCCTCAATCCGCTCCAGACCGAGATCGACGTGCGGGGCCAGGCATGGCTTGCTGATTGGCTCGCGAGCCTCTTGGAGCGGCGCGATCGACCGCTGACCCCGGTTCAGACCAACCGACTGCAGGAAGTCGTGCGCCAGAACGCCAGCGCAGGACATGCGGGCCTACGGAACTGGTCGGATTTCGCCTCGCTGCTGGTCTCGACCGATGACGAAGGCGATCTCTTCGAGCGTATGCAGGAATGGACGGCCGAGGGTCGCTACGGCTGGATCTTCGGGGCCAATGCCGAGGACAGTTTCAGCATCGACGGTGACGTCGCGGGCTTTGACCTCACCGGCATCCTCGATTCCGAGAGCGAGCGGGAACGCATGGCAGTCCTGTCCTACCTCTTCCGTCGGGTCGAACGGGTGATCGAGGACCGCAAGCCCACCATCATCGTCATCGACGAGGCATGGAAAGCCCTCGACAACGCCTACTTCGCAGAGCGGCTCTCAAACTGGCTGGTAACCGCCCGCAAGCAGAACGCCGTCGTCGTGATGATGACGCAATATGCCAGCCAGCTCGAGCGCACGCGCACCGGCAAGACCATCGTGGAAGCGGTGCCGACGCAGGTGCTCTTGCCCAACATTCGTGCTTCCGCCGCTGACTACGCGATGCTCGGCCTGACCGAGAAAGAGCTCGACGTGCTTCTGGGCGTCGGCTCGGCCTCGCGGCTCGCGCTTGTACGCGACGACCGTGGTTCCGTCGTGATCGATGCCGATCTCAGCGCGCTCGGCCCGCTCGTGACCATCCTTGGCGGAATGGAGAAGGGCGAAGCGCTTGTCGGCGCCGATTATCGCGAACGTCCTGATTTCTGGAGAGTGACATGACCCGTACCATCATTCGCAGCGTCGTGCTGCTCGGGCTCGGCCTGACCCTGACAGCCTGTGCGCAGCATAACCCCCCGCAAGCCAACTGCTTCAATTTTCGCGAGGCTCCTGCGCAGGCAGGAACCGCCACTGCCACGATCTCGACCATGGGGGCGGAGGTCACGCGCCGCGACACGGCCTGCGATTTCGTCCTCTTGGGGGCGGGCGGCTGAACCAATGCGGACCTGGCTTCCTCTCTCGATGATCGGTTTTGCGCTGGCAGGTCCCACGGCGGGGCCAGCGGTCGCCCAGGGCGTGCCGACCTTCGATCTGCGCCTCTTCGCAGAGCGGCAGGCCATCCTTGAGCAGACCGATCAGGATCTCGCACTGCAGCAAGACCGGCTGACCCGCGAGGAGGAACTGGCCGAAATCGAGCGCCAGCAACTCGCCTCCCTCGAAGGGCTGATGGATGCCATGTCGCTTGGCGCTGGAGACGTGGCCGGAACCGTGGCGGGGCTCGAGGCGGGGCAGGGGGCGGTAGACGACGTCGAAAGCGCGGCCGCCAGTCTTTATGCGCCCGAGGACTGTTGATTGTCACTGAGAACTGACCCGG
>CAZKSE010000169.1:0-8946 GCA_964555305.1 uncultured Rhodobacter sp.
AAGGGCCATTCCGTGAAAACCTTTCGCAAGGCAACCGGCGTGCGGCCAGATAATTGCGCCATGACGTTTTCTGCCCGCCCGATCCACACTTCAATATCATCAAGTGTTCGCATCGCCGTTAGAATTGCGCTGTTCATCCCATCCAACCAGCGGGCCAAACGCTCGGGTGGCAAGCCCGAAACGCGCAGCCCCCCGGCCCCGGCCATAGCGAGCGGCGCGAAGATGGCACCGCTTCCATCGCTGGTCGCGATCCTAGACGCGGTGACGGCAGCTTCGATCTGGTCGCCGTGGCGTCCGAGGCCCGCCAAGCTCCACAGGTGATACCCCATGCACGCCCGCGTGATCGGGTGGAGACCCTTTGCGGCTGCCATGACGTCCAGCCACCCACCCGCGCGATCCTCGAAACGCTCAGCGCTGTCTTCAATGTTCTCGGGGTCGCGGCGATCCAGAAAAGCGGCCAGGTCAGCCATCGGTCCGGGACCGCCTGTCAAGCGCCGAACAGCCCATCCAACGCGTGCCAAGGCATTTGGGTCATCCTGTGCACCTGACAGCCGCATGGATACCCAGAGCGCCAGACGATCAGTACTCACCCGATCTCCTGCGACCCAGCTGAGGGCCGCTGCCTCGACAAGAGCGAGGCGATGCCGCCAGCCTTCCGGGCCGCGCAGCAGCCGGTCATCCAGAGCTCCCAGGCGTCCAGCCACCTTTGCTAGCCGCGCAGCGTGAACGCCTTCTGCCTTTGCCCAGTCTTCGATGACGGCAGTGTCCGGCGGTTCTGCACGCGGCCCGGGAGGCAAATCATCTGGTTCTTCTTCGAATGGTCCCGGCAGAAACCAGAGATCCTTTTCGTGAGCCTCTGCATCCTCCTCGGTAGTGATGAGGGGGTCGTCGTAACCATCAGTCAAAATAGAGGCTCTCGTATTCATATGTGCAAAATACTTATTTTTTGCACATTACCCAAGTGATTTTGTGGCGGTTGCCTACGCCCTTTATATAGCACGCTCGCGCGACTGCCGGCGGAACCTCTCAGATCGCGCTCAGCGCTAGGGAACCAAGGGTCTTAGGATGAACGCGACGAGAGAGCACCTACTTGCATTCGTTTACAAACGGTCGTTTATTGGCAATATATTAAATTGCAAACGGCCCAGTTTCATGCCCCTGATTGGCTATGCGCGCGTCTCCACCGAGGATCAGACCCCCCTGCCCCAGTCTGAGGCACTGCAGTCTGCGGGATGCGCCGAGATCTTTGAAGAGCACGCCTCGGGCGGCAATCGCGCGCGGCCCGTGCTTGCACGTGTGCTAGAGCGGATTGGCAAGGGCGACACGCTGGTCGTCGTGCGGATCGACCGGCTTGCGCGGTCTTTGTCGCACCTACTTGAGGTGATCGAAAGACTGGAGGGCAAGGGGGCGTTCTTCCGCTCGCTCCAGGACCCGATCGACACTGCCTCGCCCCAGGGCAAGTTCACGTTGCAGGTTCTGGGCGCTGCGGCTGAGTTCGAACGCGCTCTGATCCGCGAGCGTACCAAAGCCGGACTTGCCTCGGCACGCTCAAAGGGCCGCGTCGGCGGCAACCCAGGTCTTCGCGCCAAGGACCCTGAAGCGCTGCGCAAGGTGCGGCTGGCGCGACAGGACGGCTACATGGAGCGCTTGAACGAAACTGCGCAGGATTGGGTGCCCCATGTGCGCCGTTTGCGCCCCGATATGGCTTGGGAAGACGTCCTGCGGATCATCAATGGCCCCCTGCCCCATGATCGGCGCTGGACGCAAAGCCGCCTGCTCCGCGCCGTGAAGGCATACGTGGCGGACGGATTCCTGCCCGCTGAAGTGCTTGGACGCGCTGGACGTCGCGAAACCGACGATCGCCTGCCCGCGATTGTCGCCGCAATCAAAGGTGCTGACCCCGAGATCACCTTGCAGGCAATCTGCGACCGACTGGAATCCATGCGTGAGCGCACCCCTCGCGGTCGCACCAGCTGGCAGCCTTCCTCAGTCAGAATGCTGCTGGAGCGGGCAGAGCGTCTCGGCCTTTTGTAGGCCCAAAGGTCGGCAAACTACTCTTGTCGCGCAGCCAAAATCTTCCAGAATCATCGCCTCAATTGGACTAAGATCACCTAAATATCCAACAAAGCCTTGGGGTTAGTTGGCGCGAGCAGAAAATATCTCGAAGGATACCAACCTCGCCAGATTCGGTCTTTATCGTTAGTAATCAATGCGTTAGACGGCACAGGCCCCACGCGGCCAAATTGGTGCTGTGGATAACTTTTCCACTACATTTAGATTCTTCTTGCCGGACTCAGATGTTCGTGGCATTTCCATTCTGACGGCAAAACGCGTCAGACGCGGCTTCGACCGTCAGAACGACAAAGAGCCTTAGCAAAGGCCATGAGAGGCGGCAGAACATGGATGATCGAAATACGGGCTACGCGCAAGGAATAGGCTCTTCCGACATCGGAGCATTCGCAGACAGTCTTGCTGAGTCGCTTGACCGGCAGATGAAAGTTGCGTTCGAGCCAGAAGAACGCAAGTCCTTGCGCCGCTTCAGCTCGACCGAGGTCGCCGAGTTGCTGCGCGTTAGTACGTCGAACCTGCGCAACCGCCACAAAGATGGCAGCTTCCCAGAAGTTCACACTGACGGTCGTGGTCATAGGTTCTACACAGCCGAAGAAGTTGACGACCTCCGCAACATTTTGGCGCGGACAGGCAAAAATGCTGACGCGTACAGACCTGGCCGCCGAGACGGCGACCGTCTTCAGGTCATTTCGGTCGTGAATTTCAAAGGCGGCAGCTCGAAGACAACAGCGACGATCCATTTGGCACACAGGTATGCCCTTCGTGGCTACCGCGTGCTTGTGCTGGACCTCGACCCACAAGCCAGTTTGACGACATTTTTCGGCTTCCGGCCTGAGCTCGAATTTGCCGAAGGCGGCACAATCTACGACGCATTGAGATACGATGATCAAGTTCCGCTCTCGGAGGTCATCCAGAAAACATACTTCCACAAGCTCGACATGGTCCCGGCCGGCTTGATGTTGTCCGAGTACGAAACCGAAACAGCGAATGCCCTTGCGCGCAGGGTTCAGCCGATTTTCGCAGAGCGTCTTGCTCTGGCGCTAGAGGAAGTCGACTCAGACTATGACATCGTGCTGATCGATTGCCCTCCGCAGTTGGGCTTCCTGACATTGACAGCATTGGCAGCGTCCACGGGCTTACTCGTGACGGTCGTCCCCGGCATGCTCGACATCGCTTCGATGAGCCAGTTCCTCAAACTCGCTTCGGAAACGATCAAAGCCGTCGAAGAGGCGATTGGACGACATGTCACTTGGGACTTCGTAAAGTTCCTGATCACACGCTACGAGCCGTCGGACGGACCACAAACGCAAATGGCCGGGTACCTGCGCTCAATCCTTGCGGGCCAAGTCATGACTGAACCGATGCTGAAGTCGACAGCCATTTCTGACGCCGGCATGACTCAGCAAACCATCTATGAGGTAGACCCGAGCCAGCTCATTCGGAAGACCATTGATCGGGCTTTGACCAGCGTGAACAGCGTTGCCGATGAGCTGGAGCAGACAATCCAAATGGCATGGGGGCGTCGCTGATGGCTCGAAATATCTTCAACCAGCCACCGAAAGACGAGAAAGAGTCGGCAGCCCCCTCCCCTGCCCCGGTCAAATCCTCGAAGCTACCTGGCTCGGTTGGCGGATTGCGGGATTCTCTCCGGGAAATCACTGCCAACTCAATCCGAGATATCGAACCCGACCGGATCGATATGGATGGTCTCCGGGATCGCCTGATCCTGGAAGATAGTAGCATTGAAGATCTCGCCGAAAGCATTCGCAAGCATGGTCAGCAAGTGCCGATCATGGTTCGCCCCTCTGACCAACCGGATCGATACCGCATCATCTACGGGCGTCGCAGACTTGCAGCCATTCGAAGAGTTGGTGGAACCGTCAAAGCGATCGTTCGAACGCTCGATGATGATGCTTCTCTGATCGCGCAGGGTCAGGAAAACAACCTGCGGCTGGATCCGTCTTTCATTGAAAAATCTCTTTTTATCAAAGAGATGCAGGAGGCCGGTTACAAGCCTGGCGTCATTCAGGATGCCCTAGGCCTCACCCGGCAAGGTGTGTCGAACCATCGTGTAGTCATCGAGCAGCTGCCTGACGAACTTGTCCGGCTTATCGGACCGGCTCATGGCGTAGGTCGACGGCAATGGGGTGATCTTGCTGCACTTTCAGAGAAGGCTCCGCTTGTCGACATTGCGCGTGAGACACTTGCCTCTCTGCCTGACACCACTCCAAGCTCGGACAAGTTTCAAGCCGTCTATGTTGCTTGCTCCAGCAAGGCGCGTGGCGCAGCCAACCAAAGCGCCCGTGGCCAAACGACCGTGGTAAAGGACAATAGTGGTAGCCCTGTCGGCACACTTTCAGTCGACGGCAAGTCGATCGCTATCAAGATCACCCGCAAGGACAACCCGGAATTCGGCCAATGGCTCGAAGAGCGCGCGGAAACCACGCTGCGACAGCTTTTTGAACAATGGCAGAATGAGAGAGGCTCGGGGAGCTGATCCCCGGTCATAACCAAAAACACGAGCAGAGGAGAAAGGCGAAGACCAAAAAGAAAAGAGCCCCCCAAGGTTTCCCCCGGAGAGCCCTCATCATCTGATTTGCACCTGTGATGTAGCAATCTCCGACATACCGGTCAAGAGTCACCGATTCGGTGGACGTCTTTTTGTTGCCTTTTCTCGCCAAAAACAGCGGGAAGAGCCGGGGAAGTTGTGGGCCGCAACGGTCGTCGTTCAACAAACATGGCATTCACAAAGCTTTCCGTTCAGACCTTTGGCGTCGGCAAGGGCACCCCCGCCACGTCAACACCTGAAACCGACATCTGGGCAGTCTTCCGCGCGCTCAGAGATACTCGCAGCCTGTTCGGTCTCCGTCCAGGACATGTTCAAACGCTCCAAGCGATGCTGAGCTTTCTCAAGCCTGGGCATGGAGACACAGTCTTCGCTTCCAACGACGAGATCTGCCGTCGAGTTGGCGGGATCGATGAACGAACCCTCCGTAGGCACATCGATCGCTTTGTTGAACTCGGTTTCATGAAGCGCCACGACAGCCCAAATCGCAAGAGATACCGAGTGAAGTCCTCCGAAGGTCAGTCCATTAGCTATGGCTTGTCGCTGGCTCCGTTGCTCGCGCGTGCCGGCGAACTACTTGCGACAGCCCAAGCGATGGAAAACGCTCGTCGGGATCGCGTGTTTTTGCGAAAGCAAATCCTAACCAAACTTGCTCAGATCGACGAAACTGACCCCGAGAACGAACTCACTCATCAGGTACGCCGAGTTCTTCGGAGGAAGCTCTCGATCGCGGAGTATCGTGCTTTGCTCGGCGAACTGGAGGCTCAATGCAAACAGATGTCCACCGCGGTGGACGCACCAGAAACAATGAAACTGCCCGCCAATGACGGGCAAACTGTCCGCCACCATTCTAAGTCTAAAAAAGAACAAAAAGATTTAGAAAGCGGGACCAACAGCGAAACACTTCCCCTGCAAACGCTCACAAGCGTTTGTGACCAGGCTACATCGTTCGCAACCAACACACTTAGGAACTGGCACGATGTCGAAAGCCACGCGAGAACGCTCGCTCCAATGATGGGAATCCACGAAAGCACCTTCGAAAAGGCTGCTAGGAAGATAGGCTCTCAAAAAGCATCATGCGCCATCTTCATAATTCTCCAGATGAGCAATCGCATCCGAGACTTTGGAGCGTATTTCCACAGCATCACGCTCGGTCGCAGAGAAACTGACTTCAACCCATCACTGTTGTTGGAGAGGCTTTCTCGTTCTGGGGCAGCAACTGGGTGATGTCCACCGCGGTGGACATGTTGAGAGGGAGAGATGGGCTGTGAAAGGGGTGACGGGAAGTGAGATCGGAAGAGTGGCTTCCGGCGCCCGTCGTGGAGAAGATCTGATGGCGAAATCTGCCCAGAAAGTCACCCTGTCCCCGTCCCGGGACATTCCCTTCGACAAGCTCGTGCCGAGCCAGTCCAACGTCCGGCGCATCAAGGCCGGCATCTCGGTCGAGGAACTGGCCGAAGACATCGCCCGCCGCGGGTTGCTGCAGAGCCTGAGCGTCCGGCCCGTTCTGGCGGATGATGGGTCCGAGACCGGCAAGTTCGAAATCCCCGCTGGCGGCCGACGCTTCCAGGCTCTGTCGCTGCTGGTGAAGCAGAAGCGCCTGGCCAAGACGACACCCATTCCTTGCATCGTGCGGGATGCCACGTCCGCGATCCTCGCTGAGGATGACTCGCTCGCTGAGAACATGCAGCGTGCAGCCCTGCATCCGCTCGATCAGTTCCGGGCCTTCGTGGCACTGCGGGAGAAGGGTCAGGGCGACGAAGAGATCGCAGCCGCTTTCTTCGTCACGCCGCAGGTGGTCAAACAGCGCCTGAAACTCGCCGCCGTGGCCCCTGCCCTGCTCGAGCTTTATGCCGAGGACGAGATGACGCTGGAGCAGCTGATGGCCTTCACGGTCAATCCGGATCACGAGCGTCAGGTTCAGGTTTGGGATGCGATCAAGTCGTCGTGGAACAAGGAGCCCTATCAGATCCGGCGGATGCTGACGGAAACCTCTGTCCGGGCCTCTGACCGTCGGGCCGTCTTTGTCGGTGTCGAGGCGTACGAGACGGCTGGTGGCACCATGTTGCATGACCTCTTCCAGGGCGATGACGGCGGCTGGCTGGAAGACCCTGCCCTGCTAGATCGTCTGGTCAGTGAGAAGCTTCAGGCTGAAGCCGAAGCGATCGCGACCGAAGGTTGGAAATGGATCGAGGTCTCGCTCGATCTGCCCTATGGCTACAGCCACGGTTTGCGGCGGCTGAGCGGAGACCCGGCGCCGATGACAGATGACGAAGGCGCGGCCCATGCCAAGCTGCTTGCCGAGTACCGGGCGCTCGAGGAGGAATACGAGGGTCAGGATGAGTTCCCCGAAGAGATCGACGCACGTCTTGGCGAGCTGGAGGTCGCGATGGAGAAGCTCGAGGCCCGGCCGCTCATCTTCGACGATGAGGAGATCGCGAGTGCAGGGGCGTTCGTGACGCTTGACCGCTATGGCGAGCTTGCCGTTTATCGGGGCTTCGTACGGCCCGAGGATGAGCCGCGGGCAGACGTCGACGTCCACAGCGGTGAACAGGCGGCAGACGGGCAGGGCGCTGAGCTTTCAGCGGGGAGCCATGTGGATGGTGTTGGCCATGGCACGGTGATCACCTCTGCTGGTCAGGCGCTTGGCGCCAACGTGCCCGACGACGAGGATGATGGTGCGTTGAAGCCCTTGCCTGAGCGACTGGTCATGGAGTTGACGGCGCACCGGACATTGGCACTGCGCGAAGCTGTCGGGCGCTCCCCCGACGTCGCGTTGACGCTGCTACTCTCGAAGCTCGTCAACGACACCTTCCGGACGTCCAGTTCGGCCGGCGGCTGCCTCGAGGCCTCGGTCCGTCACGTCTACATGTCGGCTCAGGCGAGCGATCTGAAGGATAGCGTGGTGGCCAAGCTGGTCGACGATCGCCACACGGAGTGGGAGGCCGACTTGCCGCTCGGCGACGATGCCGCGCTCTGGGACTACCTGACCTCCCTTGATCAAGGGAGCCGGCTGTCGCTGCTCGCGCATTGCCTCAGCTTCGGGATCAACGCGCTCCATGAGAAGGTGAACCCCTATGGTGCCGGTATCTCCGCCAGCGGTTTGACCAGGCGGATGACCCAGTCCGACTTGGTCGCACAGGCGGTCGATCTTGACATGGTCGAGGCGGGCTGGGAGCCGACGGTCGATACTTATCTGAACCGTGTGCCCAAGGCTCGGATCCTCGAGGCCGTGCGCGAGGCGAAAGGGGAGGGGACGGCGCAACTCCTCGAACATTTGAAGAAGGGCGAGATGGCGACCGAAGCCGAGCGTCTGCTGAAAGGCAGCGGCTGGTTGCCGGAGGTTCTTCGCCGTCACGATCTGACAGCACTCGATGGTGCGGAAGGGCAGGGGGCGCCTGAGCCCGTTTCCGACGCCGAGCAGGCCGAAGATGTCGACCTTCCCGCCTTCCTCACCGCTGACCTGCCGAGCAATGAGGCATCGATGATGGCCGCGGAGTGATCCGCGCCTTCCGAGGGCGGGGAAACCCGCTCTCAATCAAATAAAAATCAACAATATCAATATGATGTATGCAAAATGACGCATTCAGGATGAGGAATCATGTCTGCAACCACAATTCTCGACACTGCGCCCCTGGGGGCGCTCATTCGCTATACCGACAGCAGTCCCAAGCCGCCCGCGCGGTTCACAAAGAAGCTCGCGGCCTGGGAGCGCTCGAACGGCGTCGGCCGTCTTGTCAAGAAGGAGCCACCGCGACCCTATCCGACCTGGACTGCGCCGGCGTCGTTCACGCTGCACGAGGGGAATTTCTCTTCGGACGGGGTCATTCTCGTGACGATCATGCGAACGCATTCGGCTGACAGCGCCTTGACCTTCGAGGTCGCTGAGGAACCACAGCCCGGGCAGGTGCGTGTCCTTTTGGATTTCGGCGGTTGCACGGAGCTGCTCCACCTGGCCGAGTCTGTCACGGCTGCCGAGCTCTGGATCGCCAAAGAAGGCTATCGCAATGCGCGGCTGGAGATTGTCGGCGAAGAAGGCGCTGCTAGGGCAGGGGGCGCGGAGCTTGCCGCCTGAGCCTACGTAGAACCCAAGGGGCCCGCCAAAGCGCGGGCCTCTCACCCATCACGACCCTGTCCCGCGAAATCGCGGAGCACCATAGGATCCAATCCATCAAGGAGAGAGATCTTACCCAAGAGCCTGCCCGGGAGGCTGGCCGCGATAGCATCAGTGGGACACCCGGCTCCAGTCTGCGGTCGCACCATCCCCCGCTCGCCATTCCCTTCCTTGCCCCGAATCCCGTCTTCGAGAT
>CAZKSE010000170.1:0-1787 GCA_964555305.1 uncultured Rhodobacter sp.
CCGGTTCGGACCAGAGCCCGTGCTGGGCAAGGGTCCGGCGGACCAGGTCATTGGCCGCCGCCAGGGTTTCCGGGCATGCGGCATCCTGCGCCGGGCGCAGCGCGCCGGCCTTGAAATTCATCATCGTCTTTTCCTTTTCTGTCGCTCGGCCTTCAGCGGATGCGGTCGGCCAGCGCCTTCTTGATTTCCGCGCTGGCCTGCAGCGCGCCCAGAACGGTGATCGAGCCGATTGTGGCCTTGGCCAGTTCAGGGCTCACGTCGCTGGCGATGCGCGCCAGGCCCACGACCTTGACATGCAGCACCTCGCCCGCATCGCGCAGGGCTTCCAGATCGGCGCGCGAATAATCCCTGAGCCCCAGCTCCATCGTGTGCCGCTCGACCGAGGTCTTCACCAGCTCGGCATGGGTCTCGATCTGGTTGCGGATCGCGGTGCGAATGAAATCGCTGCGGTTCGAATAGAAGCCTTCCTGAACCAGCAGATCGATCCGGCCCAGGTCCACGAAGCCGAGGTTGATGGTGATCTTCTCGTTTTCGGGGTGCTTGTCGCGCAGCTGCCTGACGTTGCTCATCTCGATTCTCCATCCGTGTGGATGGTATATGGATGTTAATTTCGTAAAGCACAAGGCGAAGGAGCGAATTAGGGCCTGCCGCACATATTCAGAGATCATTTGATCTTTACTTCACGTCCATATGAACTAATCTGAAGGCGAAGGAGAATTCGCCGATGCAGATCGCCGCCCGTGCCCGCGCCCCCGCCGAGACCAATGCCATCGCGCTGAAGGCCTATGCGCGCGTGGCCGAGGCCTGGTCGCTCAGCCTGAAGGAAGCCGCCGCCCTGGCCGACATGTCCGAAAGCACCTGGAAACGGGCGAAGAAGCCGGGCTTCGCGGGCGAACTGACCAAGGACCAGCTGCTGCGCCTGAGCGCGATCATCGGCATCTACAAGTCGCTCGAGCTTTATTTCGACGAGGGCCTGGCGCGCAGCTGGTTTACCCGGCCCAATACCGGCCCGCTCTTCAACGGCGCCCGCCCGGTGGAGACCGCGATCGACGGCGGCCTGCCGCAGATCCTGGCGATCCGCACCTATCTGGATGCGCTGCGGGGCGGGGCGTGAGGCAGCGCGAGATCTCGGATCGGGGCCTCGTGCGGCTGTTGCCGGCGACCTATCACAAGCCCCCGGCCTTGCGCGGCCTCGTCGATACCGACGACGAGATGGAGGTCCTGGCCGCGATCGAGGGGATGACCAGCGCCCGGCTGGTCGCCGAACGCGGCCGCAACCCGTTCATCGACCCGCGCGAGCTGGCCTGGCGGCGGCGCAAGCAGGATCTGCGGATCTACGGCGACACCCATATCAACGCGGCCTTCACCTATACTCGCGCGGGCGGCAACCGCTTCAACCGCGAGGGCCGGGGGGCCTGGTATTGCGCCTGGGAGAGCCTGGTCTCGGTGGCCGAGGTCGCCTGGCACCGCACGCGCGAGCTGGGCTTTGCCGGCCATTTCCACGATCGCGCGCGCTATGTCGAACTGCTGGCCGATTTCATCGGCACGTTCGACGATATCAGCGACGAACCCGGCCACCCGGCGCTGCATGAGGATCCGGCACTGGGCTATCCGGCGGGGCAGGGGCTGGCCGACGGGTTGCGGCGCGCCGGCTCGCGCGGGCTGATCTACCCCTCGGCCCGCGCGCCGGGCGATTGCCTGGTCTGTTTCGAGCCGAACGCGATCCAGAACGTGCGCCCCGGCGCCGCCTGGGACCTGACCTGGGACGGCACGCCCGACTACACGCT
>CAZKSE010000170.1:1887-3121 GCA_964555305.1 uncultured Rhodobacter sp.
CCTTGCGAGTGACGCCTCTTTTCATGCCCTTCACGGCGGAAGAGCTGCGCTTCATGATGCGCTTCCGCGAGGGCGAGGTGACGCTCGACCCCGGTGACTACCTCTTCCACGAGGATGAGGCGCTGACGAGCTTCTACACCGTGCGCTCGGGGCAGGGCGCGCGCTACAAGACGCTGGAAAACGGTGACAGGCAGTTGGTGAATTTCGTCTTTCCCGGCGATCTGGTGGGACTGGCCGGCACCGTCACCGGGGCGACCACCGCGGCCGTTCAGGCGGTCGCGCCGATGCGGCTCTGCCGGTTTCGCAAGAACCGGCTGCCCGAGCTCTTCGCCGGCCACCCCGACCGCGCCTACGCGCTGACCTGGATCGCCGCGGTCGAGGAGCATTTCCTGGGCGAGACCATTGCCACCCTGGGCCAGCGCAACGCCATCCAGCGGCTGGCCTGGGCGCTCCTGAAGGTCCATCAGCGGCTCGCCGCCGTGGGTCTGGCCGATACGGCGGGCACGGTGCCCTTTCCCTATCGCCAGGGCGATCTGGCCGATGCGCTGGGTCTGTCGCTGGTGCATACCAACAAGACGCTGGCGCAGCTGCGCTCCTGGGCGCGGCTGGAAAACGGCCGCCTGGCGGTGTTCGACCACCAGAAGCTGGCCGAACTCTCGCTCAGCAACGGCGACGCCCCGATCCGGCGCCCGCTTCTCTAGGCGCCGCGCAATTTCGGGATCGGGCTGTCGGGATCGCGGCCTGTCAGGCGGCGGCGGGGCCGGGGCGCAGACCCAACCCGGCCAGCAGCGCCAGCAGCTGGTCGGTCCCGAAGGGCCAGTCCAGCACCGCCCAGGGCCAGGGCGCATCGGGCGCGGGTTCGGTCAGATTGCCCCCCATCAGCACGACGCGCGCCCCGCGCTGCTCGACGGCGGCACGCAGGGGACTTGCGGCAAAGGCCTCGGGCGCAATGCGCAGGATCGCCAGCGGCAAGGGCGTCTCCGCCGGCAGCGCGGCCACTGCGCTCACCGCCTCGACCTCGGACGGGGCGACCAGCGTCGAGACCTGCAACGCCTCGCCCAGGGTCATGGCCAGGTCGCGGGCAACCAGAGGAAGGGGCTCGACGATGAGGCAGGTCGGCGAGGTCGATACGGGGGCCACGGCAGGCCTGTCACTTATGTGCATAGGGAAAGTTTATCACAGATCGAAAGTGAGCCTGCATTAAACTATGACATAGCGCGACTTGTCGCCGGCC
>CAZKSE010000170.1:3221-8911 GCA_964555305.1 uncultured Rhodobacter sp.
AACCTGGCATTCGGCGCGGCGAACGCGCTTCAGGGCGTCCAGATTGCGGTGGATCTTTTCAACGAACGCAACAGTCACGGCATTACCGTGGAATTGGTCACGGCGGATGCGCCCGACCCTGCCGGAGGGGCTGCGGGAGTGCGCCAGCTTGCGACCTCTGATGCCGCAGAGGTGATCATCGGCACATACGCCTCGGCCATCGCCTCGGCGGCCGCACCCGCTGCCGAGCGGCTGGGCATCCCCTATATCGAGAGCACCGCCTTTGCCGAAGGCATCACCCGCAACACCAACAACGTGATCCGCACGACAATCTCATCCGGCGCGCTGGGAGCCGCGGCGATGGATTTCGTCCTTACCGGACTGGCCGAGCAACTGGGCGTGGCCGAAGGCGACATGCGGGTAGTCCTGCTGCATACCGATGACGAGTTCGGCGTCTCCATCGCCGAGGCCGCGCTGGAGCGGATTCAGGAATCGTCAGCCACGCTGGCGCTGCAGGAAAGCTATCCGGCCGCAACCACGCGGGATCTCTCCTCGGTGCTGCTGCGCATCCAGGGCCTGGAGCCGCACGCGGTCGTGCATATCGCGCAGGTTCCCGATGCAACGCTGTTCTGGCGCCAGGCACAGCAGCTCGACGTCTATCTGCCGGCCGTTGTGGGCGCCGGTGGCGGATACGGCCAGAGCGAGTTCGCCAATGCCCTGGGTGACAACATCAACGGCATCTTCAATGTCGTGCCGCCCACCTCGGGCTCCATCAATACCGATGCCCTGTCCCCTGACGCGCAGGAACTGCTGCAGGAACTGGGAGAGCGGGTCTCGGCCAATGGCTGGACGCAGGGGCCCTATACGGATTGGGCCTTCATGGGCACCTGGATCTTCCTGGACCAGATCGTGCCGCGCGCGGCGTCCCTTTCGATCGACGACCTGATGACTGCCGCCGCGGAGGTGGACGTGCCGGCAACCGAGTCGGTGACCGGCTTCGGGTTCCGTTTCGTCCCGGCGGGCGAGCCGAATTCCGGCCAGAACATGATGGCCATTCCGGTGGTCCAGCAGTGGCAGGACGGCACCTTGCGCGTTGCCTATCCCGAGGAATTCGCCGTGACGGAATTCACCAACGTCCCGCTTCCGACCTGGGACGAGCGCACCGAAGAGATCGCCGACTGACGCCCTTCCTTTCCTCCGGCCGTCCCGTCCGATCGACGGGGCGGCCGCGATCTTTCGTGACGCCACATGCAGCTTGCTCTTCAGATAGTGACCAACGGCCTGCTGCTCGGCGGGCTCTACGCGCTGCTGGCCGTCGGGCTGACGCTGATCTTCGGTGTGCTGCGGGTCGTCAATTTCGCCCATGCCGAGTTCATGATGCTCGGCATGTTCGGCACCTACTGGATCTGGCGACTGGCCGGGATCGACCCGTATCTGGCTGTCCTTCTGGTTGTCCCACTGATCTTTGCACTGGGCATCATCGTGGATCGCCTGGTGCTGCAACGCACGATCGGCGCGCCCGAGGTAACGGTCGTCTTTGCCACGCTTGGTCTGTCGATCCTCATGCAGAACGCGGCACTGACGATGTGGACGGCTGACATCCGGTCCGTGACCACCGACTATAGCGGCATGGTATTCCGGGCCGGGGGGATCCGCATCAGCGTGCCGATGGCAATCTCTTTCGTCGTCGCCATGATGGCGGCGGCGGCCCTGTGGCTCTTCCTGACGCGCACGCTTTACGGCAAGGCGGTCCAAGCCGTGGCCCAGAACCGCGAGGCGGCGGCCCTGATGGGCATCGATGTGCGTCGCGTCTACATGTGGACCTTCGCCACCGCTGTCGCGGCTGCGGGCGCCATGGGCGGTTTGATCGCGCCGCTGTTCACCGTCTATCCGACGGTCGGCACCAGCTACATCGTCGCCGTCTTCGTCATCGTCGTTCTGGGTGGACTGGGCTCGGTACCCGGTGCGGTGCTGGCCGCTCTCGTGATCGGGTTGACCGAGGCGATTGCCGGTTACCTGCTGGGCACCGCCTGGGCCGAACTTGCCACCTTCATCATCTTTCTTGCGGTGCTCATCGCGCGCCCGCAGGGTTTCTTCGGTCGCCGCGGCGCCGAAACCTTCGGGGGTCGTTGATGCGTCTCGCCACCATCCTGGGGGGCGCCGTGCTGCTGGCAGTGCTGCTGGCCGTCCCGCTGGTTGTCACCAACCTTTTCTGGCTCAATCTGGCGATCACCGTTCTGCTCTGGGCGGCGCTGGCCTCGGCCTGGAACATCTTGGGTGGTCTGGCGGGTGGCCTGTCGCTGGGCCATGCGGCCTATTTTGGCATCGGCGCCTATGTCACCACACTGCTGTTCCTGCGACTGGGGATCAGCCCCTGGCTGGGGATGTGGGCCGGCGCCGCGCTCGCGGCCGCGATTGGCGCCGGCCTTGCCACGATCACCCTGCGGTTGCGGGGCCCGTTCTTCGTATTGGCCACGCTGGCGTTCGGCATCGTGATCCACATCGTTGCCGTCAACTGGCGGGAGGTGACACGCGGTGCGGCGGGGCTGGTGCTGCCGTTCAGCGGCGGGCCCGAGAACATGATGTTCGCAGGCCTGGCCCCATACTGGTATATCGGCCTTGCCCTCGTGGGGCTGTGTGTCGGCACGACCATCGCCATCCGGCGCTCGAGGCTGGGGTATTATCTCGTGGCCCTGCGCGAGGACGAGGATGCGGCACGCTCGCTGGGGGTGAGGGTGGTGCAGTGCAAGGTCATTGCCTCCGCCATCTCGGCGGCGCTGACGGCGCTTGCGGGCACCTTCTACGCCACCTTCGTCCAGTATATCGATCCCGCCTCGACCACTCAGTTCAATATCTCGGTGCAGATCGCGCTGGTCGCGATCGTCGGCGGGATGGGCACGGTGATAGGGCCGGTCCTGGGGGCGCTTGTGGTGGTCCCGTTGGGGGAATTGTCGCGCGCTTACCTCGGCGGAGGACCGGCGCTGATGGTGTATGGACTGCTGCTCATCGTGATCGTGCTGGCCGTGCCACGCGGCATTGCCGGCGGCATCGAAAGCGTCACCCGCCACCTGCGCCGGCGGCGCAATTCCTGAACGGGGACAAGTCATGCTTGAGGTTGATCGTATCACCGTCGATTTCCACGGGCTGCGCGCGGTCAACGAGGTATCGTTCACGCTGCCCCAGGGGCGGATCTTCGGGCTGATCGGGCCAAACGGCGCCGGGAAGACGACGCTTTTCAACGCCATCTCGGGCATGGTGCGGCCGACATCCGGTGCCGTGCGCTTGAATGGACAGGATCTGTTGCGCCTGGGTCCGGCCGAGCGCAACCGTCTGGGCCTGGCGCGCACTTTCCAGATCGTGAAACCTTTCGGCGGGTTGAGTGTGCTCGACAACGTGGTGGTCGGGGCGCTGACGCGCGGATTATCGGTTGCCGACGCCCGGGAGATGGCGCAGGCGACCCTGGCGCGGCTGGAGATGACGCGACATGCCGGCGCCATGGCAGCATCGCTTCCGCTGGCATTGCGCAAGCGGTTGGAGGTTGCGCGCGCCCTTGCCACAGGCCCCCGCGTCCTCATGCTCGACGAGATCATGGGCGGTCTCAATCCGACCGAGGTGAACGAGACCCTGGCCCTGATCGAGGCGCTGAATGCCGAAGGGCTGACCCTGCTTGTGATCGAACACAACATGAACGCAATCATGCGGATTGCCGAGACGGTTCTCGTTCTGGACGGGGGGCGGCTGATTGCCGAGGGTCCCCCTGCAGAGGTCACCCGCGATCCCCGGGTGATCGCCGTCTATCTGGGAGAGCCCCTTGAAGATGCTTGAGATAGAGGCCCTCAGCGTCGCTTACGGCGACATGATCGCGCTTGAGGATGTGTCGATCCGGGTGGACGCGGGCGAGACGGTGACCGTGCTGGGGGCGAACGCTGCGGGCAAATCGACGCTTCTGCGCACGATCTCGGGTTTGGTGACGGCTCGCACTGGCACGATCCGCTTCAAGGGCGAGATGATCGATCACCTATCTGCCCATGCCCGGGTCGAACGCGGGCTTGTCCTGGTCCCCGAGGGGCGGATGGTGTTCCCGTTCCTGTCGGTGGAAGACAACCTGAGATTGGGGGCTTTCAGTCCCAACACGCGCGCCGCCGGGCCCTCAACGCTGGAGCGCATCTACGCGATGTTTCCCCGCCTGCGGGAGCGGAAACGACAGATGGCGGGTTCGCTGTCGGGCGGGGAGCAGCAGATGCTCGCGCTGGGGCGGGGGTTGATGAGCCAGCCGCAACTTCTGATGCTGGACGAGCCCTCGCTGGGACTGGCGCCGAAACTCGTCCAGGAAGTGATGGCCGCGGTGGCGGATATTCGGGATCAGGGCGTGACCGTACTCATCGTCGAGCAGAACGTACACCAGACATTGAAGCTGGCCGATCGAGGTTATGTGCTCGAAAACGGGCGTCTGTCGCTCTCGGGAAGCGCGAGCGAACTGGCGAGTTCGGACGAGGTGCGGCGCGCCTATCTGGGTCTTTGATCCCCAGGCCGGGAAGCACCAACAAAAGGCGCTTCCCGAGCTTGCTGGTTCAGTCTGCCGAATGATCGGGATAGTCCAGGGCGTCGACGGGGTTGTAGACCAGACCTTCCTTCTCGAAACGCCGCATGTAGTCGGTCATGTAGCTGAGCACGGCATCCACGATGATCCGGCCCTTCTCGACCGTGCCCTTTTCGGCGGCACCGCTCGCGCCATGGGCGGTGATTTCGTCGAAGGTCCAGATTTCCTTGACGAAGGGGTCAAGCCGCGTCGGGATCTGACCGCGCGCTTTGGTCATGTCCATCAGATCGGGGAAAAGCGCCAGCCCGATCGAGGTCTCCACCTCGCCGGCGTGACCGAATCCCGCCCAGATCTCGAATGTGTCTTCCGGCACCATCTTGGCCAGGATCGTCCACCAGTCAAAGACCGCCAGCGACATCTCCGGATGCATGACCTTGACGTCCCGCGCGGCAATTTCGGCGCAGGGAATATTACCATCATGCCCGTTGAGGATCAGGATCTTCTTGATCCCCCAGTGATGCAATGACGTCAGAACGTCCTTCAGGACACGGACCTGGGTGTCGTTGCTCAGGCTCACGCAGATCGGCTTGTGCCGATAATGCTGGCTGTAACCCAGATAGTAAGGCGGCAGAACGAACGTCTTCTCGCAGGCTTCCGCGATCTTGACCGCCAGCGCATGGGAGGTCAGCCCATCGGTGCCGAAAGGCATGTGATCGCCGTGGCTTTCGCAGGCGCCGATGGGAACGATCGCGGTGTCGAACCCGGCGGCCATCCAGGAACTGGTGTTCATCTCCTCAAGCTTTACGGTGCGCACGAATGCCTCTCCTGTGCAGGGTCAAACTGGCGAAAGCTTAAACATTGGCGCCAGACGGGTCCATGATGAATGGGCGGACTACGTCTTTCGAGCCACCACCGATGTGTTACGCCGGCGCAGCCCAGAGGGTAGAGTTGCCCGCACGGAGGCGAGTTGCGGGAAACAGGTTGGACACGAACGCGGACAGGACGGCGGGGCCGGGTGGGCAGATGGAGGGCGGGCCGATGGCGCGCAAGATCATCCATGTCGACATGGATGCCTTCTACGCCTCGGTCGAGCAGCGCGACGATCCGGCCCTGCGCGGCCGGCCGGTGGCGGTGGGCGGCTCGGCGGCGCGCGGGGTGGTGGCGGCGGCAA
>CAZKSE010000171.1:0-8893 GCA_964555305.1 uncultured Rhodobacter sp.
GGAGACGCAGATAAGCGCGGCGGCCTGCCCGTCTATGGCGGCATAAAGCGGCGTCTGGCCCTTTCTCGCGGCCTCCTGAGCCTGGGCGGGTAGGGCGCCCAGGTCGATCCCGTCGCGCAACATCAGGCGCTCGGCACCCACCAGCACCGCGCGGCCTGCGACGGTTGCTTGCACACCGAAGCCGGTGATTGCTTCGAATGCATCGATCTGCGGCAGGGTCAGGCCGCGGTTTTCCGCAGCGCGGGTGATGGCCTGGGCGATAGGGTGTTCGGATTTAGCCTCGACCGCGGCGACCAGCGCCAGGACCTCGGCCTCGTCCGTGCCGGGGACGGTGTGCAGCGCGACAAGATCGGGGCGGCCCTCGGTCAGCGTGCCGGTCTTGTCAAAGGCCACGACCTCGACCCCCTGCAGCGCCTGCAGCGCATCGCCACGCCGAAAAAGTACGCCCATCTCGGCGGCGCGGCCGGTTCCCACCATGATCGAGGTCGGCGTCGCCAGCCCCATCGCACAGGGGCAGGCGATGATCAGCACCGCGACCGCGGCGACCACCGCGTGCCCCAGCCCTGGGCCCAACGCCAGCCAGACCACGAAGGTCAGCGCCGCCACCGCCATTACCGCTGGCACGAAATAGAGCGTCACGCGGTCGACAAGCGCCTGGATCGGCAGTTTCGCGCCCTGCGCGTCCTCGACCAACCGGATGATCTGCGCCAGCAACGTGTCGGCACCGATGCGGGTTGCGCGGAAGGTCAGCGCGCCGTTGCCGTTGACCGTGCCGCCGGTGACTGGATCACCCTCGGCCTTGGATGCCGGCACCGGCTCGCCGGTGATCATGCTTTCGTCGACGTATGAGGATCCGCCCGTAACATCACCATCTGTTGGTATTTTCTCGCCGGGACGGACGTGGATGACGTCGCCTGCGCGGATCTCGGAAATCGGCAGGTCGACGATCGCGCCGTCGCGTTCGACCCTTGCGGATTTCGGCTGTAACCCCACCAGCCGGGAAATAGCCGCGCCGGTGCGACCGCGCGCGCGGGCTTCCAGCCACCGGCCCAGCAGGATGAGCGTGACAATCACCGCCGCGGCCTCGAAATAGACGGCGGCGGTGCCGTCGGGCAGGACCGAGGGCACGAAGGTCGCCACTGTCGAAAAGCCCCAAGCGGCGCCGGTACCGACGGCGACAAGGCTGTTCATGTCGGGTGCGCGCCGCGACAGCGCCGGCAAGCCAAGGCGGAAGAAGACCAGTCCGGGCCCGAACAGCACCAGCGTCGTCAGCACGAACTGGATCAGCCAGCTTTCCCACATGCCGATCGTGTCGTGGACCCAGTGATGGAAGGCCGGGATCAGGTGGCCGCCCATTTCCAGCACGAAGACGGGCAGGGTCAGCGCCCCGGCGATCAGCGTCCGCCGGCGGGTCAGCGCAATCTCGGCCTCGCGCTTTCTGGCGCCGTCGTCGCTGGGCCGGTCGGTCAACGGGCGGGCGGCAAATCCCGCACCTGTCACCGCCTTGGCCATCTGTTCCTCCAGCCCCGGCACTGGCAGGTGCCGGACTGTCGCCCGTTCCGTCATCAGATTGACCGAGGCCGAGAGCACCCCCGGCACGCCTGCCAGCACCCGCTCGACCCGCCCGGTGCAGGAAGCGCAATGCATCCCTGCGATGGCCAGGTCGGTCTGGATGTCGGCGACCGGGTAGCCAGCCTGCGTCAGTGCCTCCGTCAGATCGGCCGTTCGGGCGCTGCCGGTCACGCGAACGCGCCCGGTCGCCAGGTTCGCCTCGGCCCCGGTCACGCCCGG
This sequence comes from uncultured Rhodobacter sp., assembly GCA_964555305.1. Classification (GTDB taxonomy): domain Bacteria; phylum Pseudomonadota; class Alphaproteobacteria; order Rhodobacterales; family Rhodobacteraceae; genus Pararhodobacter. The sequence goes on from CAZKSE010000171.1 coordinate 1,792, forward strand.
TACCGCGGCCAGCGCCCGTTCAACCCGTCCCACGCAAGAGGCGCAGGTCATCCCCTCGACGGGAAGCGAGAGGGTCGGGGCGGTCACGGGGGCTGACATGGTGGGCTCCTTGCGCTGTGCCAACCCTACATGCCCCTTCCAGTAGATGGAAGGTCAAGCCCTTTGCCCAAGGTTATTCCGCCGCCATCGCCTCAGGGTTCTCGACACGCACGGCGGCGAACTTGAACTCGGGGATCTTGCCATAGGGGTCGAGCGCCGGGTTGGTCAGCACGTTGGCGGCGGCCTCGACAAAGGCGAAGGGGACGAAGACCATGTCCTCGGCCACTGCGCGATCCGCTCGGGCCATCAGCTCGATGGCACCGCGCCGGGTGACGAGCCGCACGCGCCCGCCCGGTTCGATCCCCAGCCGCCGCAATGTCGCGGGGTGGAGCGAGCAGTTCGCCTCGGGCTCCACGGCATCGAGCACTTTCGAGCGACGCGTCATCGAGCCGGTGTGCCAGTGCTCCAGCTGCCGACCTGTGGTCAGGACCATCGGATAGTCGGCATCCGGCAATTCATCTGGCGGGATCACCCGCGCCGGGGCAAAGCGCGCCCGACCGTTCTGGCGCGGGAAGCGGTCAGCGAAAACGATGGCCTGGCCGGGATCATCGGGGGAAAGGCTGGGATACGTCACCGCGCCCTCGCGCTCCAGCCGCTCCCAGGTGATGTTGTCGAGCGATTTCATCGTCTCCTTCATCTCGGCGAAAATCTCGCGCGGATGGGTATAGGTCCAGTTCAGACCCAGCTTTACCGCCAGATCGCGCGTGATCGACCAATCCTCGCGTGCCTCGCCTGGTGGGGCGACGGCGGGGCGGCCCAACTGCACCTGGCGGTTCGTATTGGTCACTGTACCTGTCTTCTCATAGAAGGCCGCGGCGGGCAGGATCACGTCAGCGTAATTCGCCGTTTCGGTCAGGAAGATGTCCTGCACGACCAGGTGATCCAGGCCCGCCAGCGCTTCACGGGCGTGGGTGACGTCGGGGTCCGACATCGCCGGGTTCTCGCCCAGGATATACATCCCATTGATCGCGCCCGCGTGGACCGCATCCAGGATCTCGGTCACGGTCAGGCCCTTTTCGCCCGACCAGGCGCCAGTGCCCCAGACCTCCGAGAAGCGCGCGCGGATCTTGTCGTCGGTGACGGACTGATAGTCCGGCAGGAACATCGGGATTAGCCCCGCATCCGAGGCTCCCTGCACGTTGTTTTGTCCCCTGAGCGGGTGCAACCCGGTGCCGGGGCGGCCGACATGGCCGCACATCAGGGCCAGCGCGATCAGGCAGCGGGAATTGTCGGTGCCGTGGATATGCTGGCTGATCCCCATGCCCCAGAAGATCATCCCGGCCCGACCGCGCGCGAAATCGCGGGCGACGGTGCGCAGGGTCTCGGCCGGGATGCCGCAGACAGGAGCCATCTTTTCGGGCGGATAATCGGCAAGGTGCGCGACCATCGCCTCCCAGTTCTCGGTCATGGCCTGAATGTATTGCCGGTCGTAGAGTTCTTCCTCGACGATGACATGCATGATCGCGTTCAGCATTGACACATCGGCGCCGGGCTTGAACTGCAACATGTGCGTCGCGTGGCGACGCAGCGCCACGCCGCGCGGGTCCATAACGATCAGCTTGCCGCCGCGCTTGGTGAACTGCTTGAAAAAGGTCGCGGCGACGGGATGGTTCTCAACGGGGTTGGCGCCGATGACAATGGCGACATCGGCGTGTTCAATCTCGTTGAAGGTCGCCGTGACGGCGCCCGATCCGACGTTTTCCAGAAGGGCCGCGACTGACGATGCATGGCAGAGTCGCGTGCAATGGTCGACGTTGTTGTGACCGAATCCTTCGCGGATCAGACGCTGGAAGAGATAGGCTTCCTCGTTCGAGCACTTGGCCGAGCCGAAGCCTGCGACTGATTGGCCGCCATGCGTATCGCGCAGGTGCGCAAGGCCCCCGGCAGCGGCGTCCAGTGCCTCTTCCCACGACGCCTCGCGGAAGTGGGTAAACGGGTTTTCCGGGTCGACGTTAAGGCCCTTTTCCGCGCCCTCGCGCCGGATCAGCGGTTTTGTCAGCCGGTGGGGGTGGTGAATGTAGTCGAAGCCGAAGCGGCCCTTGACGCAAAGCCGTCCTTCGTTCGCTGGGCCGTCGATACCCTCGACATTCTTTACCTTGCCGTCCTTGACCTTCAGCGAGACCTGGCAGCCGACCCCGCAGAAGGGGCAGATCGAGCGCGTTTCGCTGTCGTAATCGGCGCTGTCGCCGTGCTGATAGCTGTCCAGGACCGTGGCTTCCATCAGCGCGCCGGTAGGGCAGGCCTGGACACATTCGCCGCAGGCGACGCAGGTCGACTCGCCCATCGGATCGGCGAAATCAAAGACCGGCCAGCTGTTGTGCCCTCGCCCGGCCATGCCAATCACGTCATTGACCTGCACCTCGCGGCAAGCCCGGACGCAGAGTCCACACTGGATGCAGGCGTCGAGGTTGACGCGCATCGCGACATGGCTGTCGTCTAGGATCGGCACGCGGTCGCGCTCAAGCGTCGGGAAGCGGCTGGTGGTGACACCCGCCTCCGCCGCCATTTTCCACAGATGGGCCGAGCGGTCATGCGCGACCGTCTGCGCCGGCTGGTCGGCTAGCAGCAGTTCCATCACCATCTCGCGTGCCTTGCGTGCCCGATCGGACGCCGAGCGCACCACCATCCCCTCGGCCGGTTCGCGGATGCAAGAGGCGGCGAGGATACGCTCGCCCTCGATCTCGACCATGCAGGCACGGCAGTTGCCGTCGGGGCGGTAGCCAGGCGCGGGCTTGTGGCAGAGGTGCGGGATATTCAGGCCCTGTCCGTTGGCGACTTCCCATATGGTCTGGCCAGGCGCGGCGGTGACTTCGCGGCCGTCGAGGGTGAAGGTGATGCTCATTGGATCTCCTCCGGGAAATGCTTCATCGTCAGCCGGATCGGGTTCGGCGCCGCCTGGCCCAGCCCGCAGATCGAGGCATCGGTCATGGTCTGGCAGAGATCCTCCAGCAACTCGCGATCCCAACAATCTGCCTGCATCAGCTTCACGGCCTTCTCGCAGCCCGACCGGCAGGGCGTGCACTGGCCGCAGCTTTCATCCTCGAAGAAGCGCAGCATGTTCAGTGCGGCCTCGCGAGCGCTATCCTTCGCCGACAGTACGACCACCGCCGCCGAACCGATGAAGCTGCCATGCGGCTGAAGCGTGTCGAAATCGAGCGGGAGGTCATCAAGGCTGGCAGGCAGTAAGCCCGAGGACGGCCCACCGGGCTGATAGGCTTTTAGCTTGTGCCCCGCGGCCATGCCGCCGGCGGCCGCGATCACGTCGCGGATCGTGGATCCAGCTGGCAGCAGGTAGACACCGGGATTGGCCACTCGGCCGCTGACGGAAAAGCTGCGTAGCCCCTTTCGGCCGTTCTTCTCGACCGATGACAGGATCTCGGGCCCCTCGCGCAGCACGCGGGCGACCCAGTGCAGCGTTTCGACATTATGCACCAGCGTCGGCTGACCCCAAAGGCCGACGTGCGCCACATAGGGCGGCCGGTGCCGGGGCAGGCCGCGCTTGCCCTCGATCGATTCCAGCATTGCGGATTCTTCGCCGCAGATATAGGCGCCAGCGCCGCGGCGCAGTTCCACATATCCCGGGGCGACGATTCCGGCGCCCTCCAGCGCGGCGATCTCGCGGCGCAGGATCTCTAGAACCGCGGGGTACTCGTCGCGCATATAGATGTAACAGCGCGCCGCCTCGATCGCCCAGGCGGCGATGAGCATCCCTTCGAGCATCAGATGTGGGCGGCGTTCCAGAAACCATCGGTCCTTGAACGTCCCCGGCTCGCCCTCATCGCCATTGACGGCCAGGTAGCGCGGACTCACTCCGGCGCGCACGAATCCCCATTTCTTCCCCGATGGGAATCCCGCGCCACCCAGGCCGCGCAGGCCTGACGCCAGCACCTTTTCCTGCACCGCCTCCCAGTCCCCGCTTTCGCGCAGATCCATAAGCCGGTCGTAACCGCCGCCGGCGCGGTAAGTATCAAAGCGCTCGTAATCGGGGATGACCGGATGGAAATTCCCGCCAGCGATGGCCTCGGCGACCGTTTCGGGGGTGGCGTGGCCGACATGGCGGTGGCCGACTTCAGCGACCGGGGCGGTGTCGCAACGGCCCATGCAGGGCGCCCGCAGGACGCGCACGCGCGCCGGGTCGTGGCCTGCCTTCAGTGCGGCCTTCAATGCATGCGCACCGGCCAGTTCGCACGAGAGCGAGTCGCAGACGCGGATCGTCAGGTCCGGCGGCGGGGGCTCGTCTTCGCGGATCGGGTCGAAATGTGCATAGAAAGTGGCAACCTCCCAGACCTCGGCCTGCGCGAGCTGCAATTCCCAGGCAAGCGCGCGCAGATGCCGGGCGGACAGGTGGCCATGCCGGTCCTGGATCAGGTGCAGGTATTCGATCAGCAGATCGGCGCGGCGCGGTCCGTCGCCCAGTATCGCCTGCACCTCGGCCAGGGCACCATCGTCAAGCTGGCGGCCCTTCGGCACCGGCCTTCCCTTGCCGCGGCCCGATTTCCAGACCCCACGTCCTTCGCCTCTGTTGTCGAGCGCCATGGTCCCCTCCGACTGCGGCCGCACAAGCGGTAGTGCTGAAGGTGGGTGTGCGACCGGAACTGCGGTGGGTCAATATCAATGTATCGTCGTTTGATAGGCGCAACCTATCGGCCACGGATCAGGCAGAGAGAGCTACCTGCGCGCCGCACCACTCCAGCACGGCGTCGACCGAGGGGGGAAGGGCAGTGCCGATTCCGGCCGTAAAGTCGTGGAACCCGTCCAGATTGGTCCGGTTGACGGCGGTCAGAACGGGCACGCCTTCCAGAAGCGCACGGCCAATCAGCGGGCGGAAGCCGCGCCCCTCCAACTCGGCCTTGCCGAACTTGTTGATCAGCATGAGCCGTGGCGCCTGATCCAGCGCCTGCTCAACCAACCCAACGGCCCGTTCCAGACCCTGCGGGTCCAGCCGGCAGCCACGCGCGAAGCGGCCCAGCCGCTGGCTGATGCGCACCTGCTCCGACCCCGTGAGCACGCGGAGTTCCATGTCGCACCGGGTTTCGGGGCCGGTTTCGACATTCACCTGAACAACGCCGGCGATAGGCCAGCCCTGCGCGCGCAGGCGCCCGGCGACCTCGGCCATCAAGGGGTCGACCGTTCCCCGGCCTTCGCTTATCACATAACCCAGCATCGCCTGATCCGTACTTGTCCCGCCGTGACGGGAAGGTACATCAGTCAGCAGCAAGGTCAAAGGTTTCCCATGGCATCCAACACGCCGATTCTACCCGATCCGACCCATCCGCGCCTCACCCGCCGGGTCGAGGGGCGCGATCACACCGGCGCCGAGGTCGTGATTTCGGTGGTCGAGGAACGGCCGCTAACGATCTACCTCAATGCCCAGGAGATCGTCACGGCAATGACGATTGGTGACTATCCAGAATACCTGGCGCTGGGGTTTCTGCGCAACCAGGGGATGCTGCGCCCCGACGATGTCGTCACCGGGATCGACTTTGACGAGGAGTTGGAGGTCGTGGTCGTGCGCACCGAACGCGCCACCAGCTATGAGGAGAAGGTGAAGAAGAAGACCCGCACCTCGGGCTGCGCGGTGGGCACGGTCTTCGGCGACATGATGGAGGGGCTGGAGGGCGTCACGCTGCCCGAGGCCGACGTGCGCACGAGCTGGCTCTATGCGCTGACCAGGCGGATCAATACCATGCCGTCGCTCTACCTGGAGGCCGGCGCGATTCATGGAACGGTCCTGTGCCAGCGCGACGAGGTGATGGTCTACATGGAAGACGTCGGCCGCCACAACGCGGTCGACAAGATCGCGGGCTGGATGTTCCACCACGAGACCGGCGGGTCCGACAAGATCCTTTATACTACGGGACGGCTGACCTCGGAAATGGTGATCAAATGCGCTCTGATGGGCATCCCGGTGCTCACCTCGCGCTCGGGCTTCACGGCTTGGGGGGTCGAGATCGCGCGGCAAGTCGGGTTGACCCTGATCGGCCGGATGCGCGGGCAACGCTTCGTCTGCCTCTCGGGCGAGGAGCGGCTCTTCCGCGATGCCGACCCGGCCCAGATCGGCGAGGAAGACCGCAAGCACAGGCGCAAGTCGGCCGAGGTCGACTAAGCCTGTCCCGGCGATTGATACAGACTAGGAATTTCTTATGAACCCGAATAAGGCACCACAAGTCAGACCCCTGGGCGTTATTCTCGCCGGGGGGCGTGCGACACGGATGGGTGGCGGGGACAAGGGGTTGCGTCTTGTTGCGGGTCGGCGGCTGATCGACCATGTCATAGACCGGCTGCATCCACAGGTCGCGGGCCTTGCGATCAACGCCAACGGCGATCCCGCACGTCTAGCCGAATTCGGCCTGCCGATCCTGCCTGACAGTATCGAGGGGCACGCCGGACCGCTGGCGGGTGTGCTTGCGGGACTCGACTGGGCCGCGGGAGAGGGCGCCACGCATATCGTCACCGCCGCCGCCGACACGCCGTTCTTTCCCGCCGATCTGTTGGCGAAGTTGCAGGCGGCGGCCGGCCCAACAGGTCTGGCGCTGGCAGCAAGTCAGGACGCGGACGGACGCTGGCAACGGCATCCAACCTTCGGGCTCTGGCCTGTATCCCTGCGCGAGGATCTGCGCGCCGCCCTGCGCGCGGGCTTGCGCAAGATCGTGATCTGGACCGAACTGCACCAGGCCGGGCGCGCTGATTTCGCCAGCGGGGCCTTCGATCCCTTCTTCAATGTCAACACGCCGCAGGATATCGCTCGCGCTGAAGAACTGGCAAGCCATTGACAGGGTGGTCTGCATGAAGGTCTACGGCGTCACCGGCTGGAAGAACACGGGAAAGACTACCCTGATGGAGCGCTTGGTCCGTGAGTTAACCGGGCGCGGGCTTGGCGTTTCAACCATCAAGCACGCCCATCATGCGACCGAAATCGACCATCCCGGTCGCGACAGCTACCGCCACCGCACAGCGGGAGCGAACCAGGTGATCGTCGCCTCGCCGGTCCGCTGGGCTCTCA
>CAZKSE010000172.1:0-8854 GCA_964555305.1 uncultured Rhodobacter sp.
AAGGAAGTGCTGTCTGGCATGGGCCTGCACCTGGGCATGGATGTCGAGGACTGGCCGCCAGAGAACATTGAGGAACTGGCCAAGAGATACGAGGATCAGTTCTGAGCAGGCGGGGCGTCTTCAAGACGCCCCATCGGGCTTCGGCCCGCAAGGAGAGCCGCCTTCACGCAGAGGCGGCCGGACAAAGAAAAACGTGACTGAAGGAGTTTCAACATGCGTCACGCCCGTGGCTATCGCCGCCTCAACCGCACGCACGAGCACCGGAAGGCGCTCTTTGCCAATCTGTCCGGTTCGCTGATCGAGCATGAGCAGATCAAGACCACCGTACCCAAGGCCAAGGAACTGCGTCCGGTGATCGAAAAGCTGATCACGTTGGCCAAGCGCGGCGATCTGCACGCCCGCCGTCAGGCCGCGGCGCAGCTGAAGCAGGACAAGGACGTCGCCAAGCTGTTCGACGTCCTGGGTCCGCGCTACAAGGACCGCCAGGGCGGTTACGCCCGCGTGCTGAAGGCCGGATTCCGCTATGGTGACATGGCGCCGATGGCGATCATTGAATTTGTCGATCGCGATCCCGACGCGAAGGGCGCTGCCGATCGCGCCCGCGAGGAAGCTGCCGAGGATTGATCCCGGCGCGAATGATGGACGAAGGGCCCGCGGCGCATACCGCGGGCCTTTTTCCGTTCTGCGGGCAATTGAACCCCTGCGCGCGCCTGCCCATATTCGGCGCCAACGTGATGGTGGAGGGTGGCATGCGGATTTTTTTGATCGCAGTACTGGCGGCGCTGATGGGCACGGGTGCGGGCTTTGCTCAAGAGCTACCCGAGGATCGCGGCGAGATTGCCCTCAGCTTTGCGCCGGTGGTGCGCGAAACGGCTCCCGCTGTGGTCAGCATCTACGCCCAGCGGGTTGTCGAAACCCGTGTTAACCCATTCTTCGATGATCCTCTTTTCGGACAGCTTTTCGGTGATTTCGGCCGGCGGGTGCCGCGCGTGCAGAACGCGTTGGGATCGGGTGTGATCGTGTCCGAGGACGGAATCGTGGTGTCGAACCATCATGTCGTCGGCGGGGCGGATGATATTCGTGTCGTGCTCGGTGACCGCCGCGAATTCTCTGCCGAACTGATCCTCGAAGACGCCGAGAGCGATCTGGCCATCCTGCGCATTCTGGGGGCAGAGGGATTGCCGGTCCTTCAGCTGGCCGATTCCGACCGGCTTGAGGTTGGTGATCTGGTGCTGGCAATCGGGAATCCATTCGGGGTCGGACAGACCGTGTCGAGTGGCATCGTTTCAGCACTGGCGCGCTCTGGTATCGCGGTGGGATCGGGCCGGGGGTATTTCATCCAGACCGATGCGGCGATCAATCCGGGGAATTCGGGCGGCGCTCTGGTGGATCTGCGTGGTCGGTTGGTGGGAATCAACACCGCGATCCTGACGCGGACCGGCGGCTCGCACGGAATCGGCTTCGCGATCCCCTCGAATCTGGTGGCACAGGTCGTGGCCCAGGCGCAGGAGGGCGCACCGCGGTTCCGGCGACCTTGGGCGGGGATGGGCGGCCAGTCGGTTGATGCGAGCCTCGCCGAGGCGTTCGGCATGTCCTTGCCACAAGGCGTCGTGATTACCGAACTTCATCCGGCAAGCCCGCTTGCCGCTGCGGGCCTCGTGACCGGCGATGTGATCCTCTCGCTTGATGGGGAGCCGGTGAACTCTCCGCCCGAGATGATCTTTCGCATGGCAGCCAGGGGGATCGGCGCCGAGGCGGTTCTGGGTGTGTTGCGAAACGGCAGCCAGGAAGAACTTACCGTAACCCTCATCGCGCCGCCCGAGGACCCGCCGCGCGACCGGCTTGAGGTTCGCCACGGCGTCGCTTTGCGGGGACTGGTCGCAGAGAACATCAATCCCGCGGTCATCGCTGAATTCGACCTGCCACCGGGCATCAATGCCGGCGTGGTCGTGGCCGAGTCGTTCGACATCGCCTGGCGCGCGGGGCTTCGTCCGGGTGATGTTCTGCTGGCCGTCAACCGCCAGCCGATTTCGACCACTGATCATCTGGATCGCGCGCTGCGCGATCCGACCCGCAACTGGGAGCTGGAGATCCTGCGCGAGGGTCGCCGTACCTGGTTGCGCTTCAGGATCTGATGCCATTCCGGCCCGCGCATCGCCGGGTTAAGGTGCGCCCGAGGTGACCTGACATGCCGGATCTTTTTGACACCACGACCGCCGCCCCGCGCGAGGACAGCGCCCCCCGTCCGCTGGCCGATCGACTGCGGCCTCGCGCGCTGACCGATGTGATCGGGCAGGACAAGGTGCTCGCGCCCGAGGGGCCTCTCGGCTCCATGCTGGCTTCAGGTGCACTTTCCTCGCTGATTCTCTGGGGGCCTCCGGGGGTCGGCAAGACCACGATCGCGCGTCTGCTGGCCGATGTAACGGATCTGCATTTCGTCCAGGTCAGCGCGATCTTCACAGGGGTGCCGGACCTGCGGAAGGTATTCGAGGCGGCGAAGCACTGGCGAGCAAATGGGCAGGGGACGCTCCTGTTCGTCGACGAGATCCACCGTTTCAACAAGGCCCAGCAGGACGGTTTCCTGCCGCATATGGAGGATGGGACAATCCTTCTGGTGGGGGCGACGACCGAGAACCCCTCGTTCGAGTTGAACGCCGCGCTTCTGTCGAGGTCGCAGGTGATCGTGCTCGAACGTCTCACGCTTGCGGATCTGGAGCGGCTGGCGCAACGGGCCGAGCAGGCAATGGGCCGGGCATTGCCCCTCAAGGCCGAAGCACGCGAGGCGATGCTGGAAATGGCTGACGGCGATGGTCGCGCGCTTCTGAACCTGATCGAGCAGGTCGCCGCGTGGAAACTCGATGCGCCGCTGGACACAGCGGCGCTGTCGGCGCGCTTGATGCGTCGCGCGGCGCAATATGACAAATCGGGGGATGCGCATTACAATCTGATCTCGGCGCTGCACAAATCGGTCAGGGGATCCGATCCCGATGCGTCGCTCTATTGGCTTGCCCGGATGCTGGAGGGGGGCGAGGATCCCCGCTATCTGGCGCGCCGGATCACGCGCATGGCGGTGGAGGATATCGGCCTGGCCGATCCCCAGGCGCAGGCGCACTGCCTTCATGCATGGGAGGTTTATGAGCGTCTGGGCAGCCCCGAAGGCGAACTGGCGCTGGCCCAGGCTATTGTCTACCTCGCACTCGCCCCGAAATCGAACGCCACCTACACCGCCTTCGGAGCGGCACGGGCATTGGCCAGGAAGACCGGCTCGAAGCCACCGCCCGCGCATATCCTGAATGCGCCGACGAAGCTGATGCAGGAACAGGGCTATGGCGCGGGCTACAAATACGATCACGACGCCGAAGACGGTTTTTCCGGTCAGAATTACTTCCCCGATGAGGTGAAGCGCCCGGTTCTGTATTCCCCGCCCGAACGCGGGTTCGAGCGGGAGCTGAAGAAGCGGGTCGATTACTTTGCAAAGCTGCGGGCCCGGCGGCACGGGGGATGAATCACGGCGGTTGACAACCTGCCCGCCGCGCGAAAAGGAAGGCGCATGTTCGGGACCCTTTCACAGGTGGCGTTGGGTGGTGCCTTGGGCGCTGTGGCGCGCTTTGGCACCCAGACGCTGGCCTTTCGCCTGTTCGGTCCGACCATTCCGGTGGGCACCTTGGCAGCGAATGTGCTGGGGTCGTTCCTGATGGGGTTGGCCGCCGCCTGGCTGATCGACCGGGAGTTCGCCCGTTTCGCGCCGCTGGTGATCGTGGGCTTTCTGGGGGCCTATACGACCTTTTCGACCTACGCGCTCGATGCTCTGAAGCTGTGGGAGCGCGGCGAGCCCGTGCTTGCGTTTGGCTATGTCATCGGCTCGGTCGTCCTGTCGATAGGTGCCTGTCTTGCCGGGTTGGGACTGGGGCGGAGCATGATGGCATGAGCGGTGTGCAGCATCTGGTTGTGTGCGAGGATGAAGGCGAGCAGCGCCTCGATCGCTGGCTGAAGCGGCACTTTCCGCAGGTCACGCAGGCAATGGTCGAGAAATTCTGCCGCAAGGGCGAGCTGCGCGTTGACGGCGGGCGGGTGAAGGCTGCGACCCGACTGGAAACCGGGCAGACCGTTCGCATCCCGCCGCTGCCTGACGCCCCCGCGCCTGTGCCGAAAGTCGACCCCGCCGCAGGCATTGCCGCAAATGATGCCGCGATGATACACGATGCGGTTCTTTGGATGGACGAGCATGTCATCGCGCTCAACAAGCCACCGGGGCTTCCCAGCCAGGGCGGTTCGGGGCAGGGGGACCGGCATGTCGATGCCCTGACCGAGGCGCTGAAGTTCGGCTACAAGGAGCGCCCGGTGCTGGTCCATCGGCTGGACAAGGACACCTCGGGCGTCTTGCTGCTGGCGCGCACAGCGCGCGTCGCCCGACGTCTGGGCGAGGCTTTTCGTGGTCGCACCACGCGGAAGATCTACTGGGCGATCGTCGCGGGTGTTCCAAGCCCTGCCATGGGCACCATCCGCTACGGCCTGGTCAAGGCGGGGGGGCCACGCTCCGAGAAGATGCGCTGCATCCACCCCGGCGAGGTCGCCACCACCGAGGGCGCGAAGCGCGCCACGACCGATTATGCCGTGCTGGAGCGGTTGGGCAGCCGGGCCGCGTGGGTGGCGCTGGTCCCCATCACTGGACGCACCCACCAGTTGCGCGCGCATATGGCCGAGATCGGGCATCCCATCATCGGTGACGGAAAATACGGCGGCTCGGGGCAGGACAACCCGGGCGATGGATGGGGGGCGCAACTTGGCGGGGCGATCAGCCGCAAGCTGCACCTGCATGCGCGGTCGATCCGCTTCGACCATCCGATCACGGGCGAGACCGTCACCGTCGAGGCGCCCCTGCCTGACCATATGACGAAGAGCTGGGCGACCTTCGGCTGGTCCGAGCGCGACGTGCCCGCCGATCCGTTCGAGGACGAGGCATGAGCGCCAGGATGATCGTTTTCGACGTCGACGGCACGCTTGTCGACAGTCAGGCGCAGATCCTTGGCGCCATGGCGCATGCCTTCGGATCGGTTGGGCTGGTGTGCCCGGCACGCGCACAGGTCTTGTCCATCGTCGGCCTGTCGTTGCCGCAGGCGATCGCCCGGCTGATGCCATGCTCGGATCCGACTTTACTTGCGGAACTGGTTGAGGGCTACCGCAACAGCTTTGTAGATTTGCGTGCGCGGGAAACCTCGCCGCTCTATCCCGGCGCACGCGAGGCGCTGGAGCAGCTTGCCGACAGCGGCGACTGGGTCTTGGGCGTGGCGACCGGAAAATCCCGACGGGGGCTCGATCACATGATCGCCGCGCATGGGTTGGCCGGCTTTTTCCGTACCACGCAGGTGGCCGATGACCACCCGTCGAAGCCGCACCCGGCGATGCTGCGCGCCGCGCTGACCGCAGCCGGCGCGGATCCGTCGCAGGCGGTGATGGTCGGCGATACGACGTTCGACATCGAAATGGGACGCGCGGCAGGGACGCAGACGCTGGGCGTCGCCTGGGGCTATCACGCGCCGAGCGCCTTGGTTCAGGCTGGCGCCCATCAGGTCATCGAGGGCTTTGCCGATCTCGTCCCGGCACTTGACCAAATGTGGGAGACAGCATGAGCGGGTGGTCGGCGCAGCGTTTCTGGAAAGATGTAACGGTGGCCGAGGACAATGGCGGCTACAGTGTTCAACTCGATGGACGCGAGGTGCGGACGCCCGCCAAGGCACGGCTCGTGCTGCCGACCCGGGCGCTGGCCGAGGTGGTTGCCGCGGAATGGGCCGAGCAGGCCGGGCAGATCCGACCGGACCGCATGCCAGCGACCCGCGCGGCCAATTCCGCGATAGACAAGGTGCGGGGCCAGGAGGCGGAGGTGGCGGAACTGGTCGCCGCCTATGGGGCGAACGACCTGCTCTGCTACCGTGCCGAAGCACCGCAGGAACTGGTCGCGCGACAGGCGGCCGCCTGGGACCCACTTCTGGAATGGGCGGCGCGTCGGTTCGACATCTCCTGGAATGTGACGGTTGGTGTCTTGCCCTGCGCGCAGCCGCAGGCCACGCTCGATAAACTTTCTGCCCAGGTCGCAGGCTTTTCTGCCTTCGAATTGACCGGTGTGCACGATCTGGTTTCTCTGTCCGGGTCGCTGGTGATCGGCCTTGCTGCGACCGAGCAGCAAGCCCAGGCCGAGGAGTTGTGGAGCATTTCGCGGATTGACGAAGATTGGCAGATATCCCAATGGGGCGAGGATGCAGAGGCCTCGCATCTTGCCGCCGAACGCCGGCAGGGTTTCCTGGACGCCTGGCGTTTCTTTCATGCCTGCCGCTGAAGTGCTGCCTGGCTGCTCAGGTCGTACGGCACGATTGTCTTGACGGCCCGGAATTATCGGAACAAGTTGAACGCGCGGAAGACAAGCGGAAAGCCGCCGAGATACGGCTCATGCCGCGACTCGACCGTCCAGCAAGGGGTCCGGAGGGACCCGAATGACCGTCGATCCCGGCGGCTCCACAGGATGAGGTATATGATGAGGAAATCCGTATTCTTCGGCACGCTGGCGCTCGGTGCGCTGGCTGCCGGCATGGCGTCCGCGCAGACGCTCAATGACGTGCAGTCGCGCGGCGAACTGAACTGCGGCGTATCCACCGGCGTCAACGGCTTCTCGGCCCCGGATGCAAACGGTGTCTGGCAGGGCTTCGACGTCGCCGTCTGCCGCGCGGTTGCGGCGGCGGTGCTGAACGACCCGAATGCCGTGAACTTCGTGCCCACGACCGGGCAGACCCGCTTCACCGCCCTCGCCTCGGGCGAAGTGGACGTGCTGCCGCGCAACACCACCTGGACCTTCTCGCGCGATGTCGACCTGCGCCTGACCTTTGTCGGCGTGAACTATTATGACGGTCAGGGCTTCATGGTGAACCGCAATCTCGGCGTCTCGTCGGCGACGGAACTGGATGGGGCGACGGTCTGCATCCAGACGGGCACCACGACCGAATTGAACCTCGCTGACTACTTCCGCGTCAACGGCATGAACTACGAGCCGGTGCCGATCGAAACCAACGCCGAAGCGCAGCAGCAGTACCTGGCTGGCGCATGTGACGTCTACACGACCGACGTCTCCGGCCTGGCCGCGACGCGTGCCAGCTTCGAGAATCCGGGCGATCATGTCATCCTGCCCGAGGTCATCTCGAAGGAACCGCTGGGACCGGCCGTTCGCCACGGCGACGACCAGTGGGCCGACATCGTTCGCTGGACCCTCAACGCGCTGATCGCGGCCGAGGAACTGGGCGTCACCTCGGCAAACCTTGCCGAACTCGCCGCCGGCACCAACAATCCCGAAATCAACCGGATGTTGGGCACCGAGGGCAACCTGGGTGAGATGTTCGGGCTGGACAACGAATGGGCGGTGCGCGCCATCGCCGCGGGTGGCAACTATGGCGAGATCTTCGCCGCCAACATCGGGGAACAGACGCCCATCGGGCTGGCCCGCGGGCTGAACGCCCAGTGGACTCAGGGCGGACTGATGTATTCGCCGCCCTTCCGCTGATCCAAGGCCCGGGCGCGCGGTGCCGTCACCGCGCGCCCGTTCGACGACAGATACGCATAACGGTGCACCCCTGATCCGACCTTCGGGCCGGGGAGCAAAAAACCGACAGCACCGGTGCAGGGAGATCATTGATGGCCATCACGGACAGCGGGGCCCCGCGCGAGTCCTTTCGTCTGAGCATGCTGCTCTACGATACGCGGTATCGGTCCTACACTATCCAGATTTTCGTGCTCATGCTGCTGATGCTGGGCGCGGCTTGGTTGATCGACAACACGATCCGCAACCTAGCCGCCTTGGGCAAGGATTTCTCCTTCGCCTTCCTGTGGAATATCGCCGGCTACGACATCAGCCAGCGCCCCATTGAATACGACAGCACCATGACCCACGGCCGCGCGGCTGTGGTGGGCCTCCTGAACACGCTGATCCTCGCGATCATGGCCTGCGTCCTGGCCACCGTGATCGGAGTGATCGCCGGGGTTCTGCGGCTTTCGAACAACTGGATGGTCGCGCGCCTGATGACCGTCTATGTCGAGGTGTTCCGCAACATCCCCACGCTTCTCTGGATTCTCGTCTTCGGCGCCATCATGACCGAGGCGATGCCGGCCCCCAGCGCCTTCCGGGGCGACGATCCGACGGCCAGCATGGTCTTCTTCGACAGCGTGGCCATCACCAATCGCGGTGTCTACGTCCCGGCGCCCGAATTCTCGCGCGGGCTGGGACATATCAGCGTCCTGGGCGTGCAGCCCAGCCTCAATGCCTTCGCCTTCATCCTGATCGTGATCGGCAGCATCTGGGCCAACAAGCGCCTGATCGCCCATGCAACCCGTGTGCAGAACGCCACCGGCATCCGGCCGAAGACGTGGTGGAAAAGCATCCTCATCCTGGTCGGTCCCGCCGCCCTGCTTCTCTGGGCGCTTGGTTTCTACCTGACCTATCCCGAACTCAGGGGGTTCAATTTCCAAGGCGGGATTCACATGCGAAACTCGCTTATCGCGATGTGGCTGGGCCTGGGCATCTATACCGGCGCCTTCATCGCCGAGAACGTGCGCTCGGGCATCCTGGCGGTGTCCAAGGGCCAGACCGAGGCAGCCTTCGCGCTGGGGATGCAGCCGGGCAAGACGATGCGGCTCGTAATCCTGCCGCAAGCGATGCGGGTCGTCATCCCGCCGCTGATCTCGCAGTATCTCAACATCACCAAGAACACCTCGCTGGGCCTCGCGGTGGGCTATATGGACCTGCGCTCGACGTTGGGTGGCATCACCATCAACCAGACCGGGCGCGAGCTTGAGGGGATGATGCTGATGATGC
>CAZKSE010000173.1:0-8698 GCA_964555305.1 uncultured Rhodobacter sp.
TTTTTCAGCGCTATGTCCAGCACCTGCCAACCGCCGGCGAAATGGTGTTCTACGACCGCTCCTGGTACAATCGCGCCGGCGTCGAGCGGGTCATGGGGTTCTGCTCGCCAGTCGAGTATCTGGAATTCATGCGCCAGGCGCCTGAATTCGAGCGGATGCTGGTCCGCTCGGGCATCCGTCTTTACAAGTACTGGTTCTCGGTCACGCGTGACGAACAGCTGCGCCGCTTCAAATCCCGCGAGCTTGATCCGCTCAAGCGCTGGAAACTGAGCCCGATCGATCTGGCAAGCCTGGACAAGTGGGACGATTACACCGAAGCGAAAGAGGCGATGTTCTTCTACACCGACACTGCCGACGCCCCCTGGACCATCGTCAAGTCGAACGACAAGAAGCGCGCGCGGCTCAACGCCATGAAGCATTTTCTGTCGACCCTCGATTACCCCGACAAGGACCCGATGATCGCCACGCCGCCCGATCCGCTGATCGTCGGCAACGCAAGCCATGTAATCCATCGCTCCGACCATATCCTGGGCGCGGCTTTGCATCCCGATCAGCGCCGGAACTAAGCGGGTCCTCCGGGGCGTGCGGCCTCTGGCATCGCGGGCGCAATTGTCCTAAGTCCGCGACGGATCGCGTCGGGGTGGCGCGGCAGGTCAGGAGGTCTCGGCGGTGCTTGTTGCAACCCTGCTCACCGATCCGGCAAAAGCGGGCCTTGAGGCCGGCATGGTCGATGCACTGCGCAATGCCTGGGGCGGCGGCGACGCGCGCTGGCTGAACCCCGGTATCGCGGCCGAGTTTGACCTGCACTCGATGCCCGACAACCGCTGGCAGGTCTGGGCCGATCTTCAGGCGCAGGGCATCGACCTGGCGATCCAGCCCGTCGACGGTCGGAAGAAACGGATGCTGCTCGCCGACATGGACAGCACGATGATCGCGCAGGAATGCATCGACGAGCTGGCCGATCTGGCCGAAGTCGGCCCGCAGGTCGCCGAGATCACCGCGCAAGCGATGAACGGCATCCTCGAGTTCGAACCGGCGCTGCGCGCGCGCGTCGCGCTCTTTCGGGGGATGGACGCCGGGATCATCGACCAAGTGTTGGCCGAGCGCATCACCTTCACCGCCGGTGGGCGCGAACTGGTCGCCACGATGCGGGCGCATGGGGCGCATACCGCACTTGTCTCGGGCGGCTTCACCGCTTTCACCGCACGCGTTGCGGCAGAACTGGGCTTCGATGAGCATCACGCCAACCTGTTGCTGATCGAGGATGGACGCCTGGCCGGTGCCGTCGCCGAGCCGATCCTCGGTCGACAGGCCAAGATCGACGCGCTCGATTCGATCAGTGCGCGACTGGGCATTACGCCTGCGGATGTGATGGCGGTTGGTGACGGGGCAAACGATCTGGGCATGCTGGGTCGTGCCGGTGCCGGTGTCGCCCTCCACGCCAAGCCCGTCGTCGCCGAACGATGCGAATTGCGCGTCAACCACGGTGACCTGACCGCCCTTCTCTATCTACAAGGCTACGGGATCGACGACTTCATCGGCTGAAACCGACTCCAGACCACCACTTCAGACAAGCCCAGGTCCGGTAGCAAACCGCTGCCAGGTGCGGCCTGGAAGCGATACTGACACGACGCACGTCGGGTCAGCACTTAATCATTCGCCTCATTGTAATTGATCTATGTCAATTCTTTGCACCGAGGTTTGACCGAAGGTTGTTTCATCTACGTCTTCGCCTCGGGCGTTCCGGACCTGGCACCGCCTCCGGGGCACCAAGGCACACCAAGACCGCAGGGACGCGCTGCAAAGCGCCAACATATTTGAAGGAGTGCGACCATGACCGAGCACAATCCCCATCCCGGCGCCGCCCCCCCGCGCGCCCCACGCGAACAGATCCCGGTCATGCAGAAGGTGCTCGACAACCCCTTTCTGCTTCTCTTCCTCGGCATCGCCATACCGACCGTCCTCTACACGGTCTGGGGTGTGATGGAGGTCGTCTCCGTACCCATCGCCGATTGATTATGGAACCTAGCGAGGACATGCCATGGCCATAACGCCCCCGGAAAACCGCCTCTGGTGGAAGGAACCCGTCCACGGTCTGGAACTGGGCTGGATCATTATTGCCTTTCTCTGGGGGCTGTTCATGTTCTTCTTCATGATCGCCTGGCATTTCATCGGTCAGCAGAACCTGTCGACCGAGACCTACCGCATCCAGCCATGGCGCTTCGCCGAAAAGGTCGAAGCCTTCGCCGAGGAATACCAGGTCATCGGAGAGGATGGTGAGCCGGTTTTCGAGGATGGCGTGCCCGTCGTGCGCCCGCCGGCCGGGGGCGACGCCTACTACCTGGCGCGCCTGTGGGAATTCTGGCCGATCCTGGAGTTGCAGAAGGGTCAGAGCTACCGGCTGCATCTGTCGTCTGCCGACTGGCAGCACGGCTTCTCGCTCCAGCCGACGAACATCAATATCTCGGTCCATCCCGGCTACGAGCATGTGATCACCATCACGCCCACCGAAACGGGCGAGTTTGGCGTCATCTGCAACGAATACTGCGGCATCGGGCATCACAACATGACCGGTCGCATCCGGGTGGTCGACTGACCTTTTCCGGGGGCGGCCCGCGCCGCCCTCGTCGCGTGCATCAGCAACGCCGGGTCATCCGCGGGCAGGCGGCACACGGGGCCGCGGCCGGAACGCCAAGACAAGAGGGACGCCATGACCGCAGTCAACGAAGGCACCTATGCCGGTAGCGGCGTGCAGGCGGTGTATCGCACCTGCCGCTTCACCGGGCTGAAGATCGAACGTCAGGCCGAACTGCTGATCCGCGTCAACGCTGTCGCGGCGGTGGTATTCCTGGCCTGGGGCGGGCTCCTGGGGCTGCTGGTCGCGCTGACGCGCTGGCCCGCGGTGCAACTTCTCGATGCCGAGCTTTTCTACCTTGTCCTCACCGGCCACGGGACGAACGTGCTGGTCTTCTGGATCATCTTCTTCGAGATCGCGGTGCTCTACTTCGCCGGTGCGGTGCTGCTGGGCGCGCGCCTCGCGGCCCCGAAATTCGCCTGGGCCGGGTTCGGCCTGATGGTCATCGGCGCAGTGATGGCCAACTACGCCATCCTGCGCGGCGATTCGTCAGTCATGTTTACCTCCTACCCGCCGATGATGGCCTCGCACTGGTTCTACCTGTCGCTCATTCTCTTCGCGGTGGGGGCGCTGGTGGCGGTCTGCTGCTTCTTCGGCTCGCTCGTTGTCGCCAAGGACGAGGGGACCTATGAAGGTTCGGTCCCGCTGGTCACCTTCGGCGCGATCACCGCGGCGATCATCGCGGTCTTCACCATCGCCTCGGGCGCGATCATCCTGATCCCCACCTGGCTCTGGTCGCTCGGCCTGATCAGCGAGATCGACAGCCTGATGTACAAGCTCGTCTGGTGGGGTTTCGGCCATTCCAGCCAGCAGATCAACGTCTCGGCGCATGTCGCGATCTGGTACGCGATCGCCGCCATGGTGCTGGGCGCCAAGCCCCTGTCGGAAAAGGTCAGCCGCATGGCCTTTTTTCTCTATATCCTCTTCCTTCAGCTTGCCTCGGCCCATCACCTGCTGGCCGAACCTGGACTGAGCGAGACGTGGAAGATCGTCAACACCTCGTACATGATGTATCTCGCCGTGCTTGGCTCCATGATCCACGGCCTGACCGTTCCCGGCGCGATCGAGGCCGCGCAGCGGCGCAACGGCTACACCCGCGGCGCCTTCGAATGGCTGACCAAGGCGCCCTGGGGCAATCCGGCGTTCTCGGGGATGTTCATGTCATTGGTGATGTTCGGCTTCATCGGCGGCATCACCGGGGTGATCCTGGGCACCGAGCAACTGAACGTGCTGATGCACAATACGCTATACGTCCCGGGCCATTTCCACGGCACGGTTGTCGCCGGCACCACGCTGGCCTTCATGGCGGGCTCCTTCCTTCTGGTGCCGCTCTTCTTCGGGCGGGACATCATCTGGCCGACGCTGGCGAAATGGCAGCCCTATCTCTTCGGGATCGGGGCGGGCGGCATTTCACTCTTCATGATGGGCGCGGGGACGCTCGGCGTGCCGAGGCGTCACTGGGACCTGTCGCTGGTCGATGCCATGCATCTCTTCGAATACCCGCCGGCCGCCTATCTGATGATGGCGCTGAACGGCATCTTCGCGATCTTCGCGGCGGTCGGTGGGGCGCTCTTCGTGGTGCTGATCGTGGGCACCATCCTCTTCGGACGCAAGCTCGATGGGCCTGACGCGCGCCTGACCTTCCCGCTGCACGACCGCAGCCGCGAATCTGTCGCCACCTACGGCAGCCACACCACGCTGAAGCTGCCGGGCACGATCATTCTGGTGGCGATCTTCTTCGCCTCCTTCGTGCTCTACTACTTCGTCAACTGGATGTACCTGTCCGAACTCTGGCTGTTTCGGTGATCCACAACCCAACGCGAAGGGGGCTACCCATGAAAGCCGCGCTCGCCATGACCGTCTCGATCCTGAAGCTGCGGATCGGCTCTTTCGTGGCGCTGGCGGCGCTCGTCGGGATCCTTGTCGCCGGCGGTCCGATGGGCGCACTCGAGGCCGCGGTCTTCACCCTTGCCGTGCTCGGCGCCTCGGGCGCGGCGGGGGCGTTCAACCAGTATCTGGAGCGTGACAGCGACCGGCTGATGGCGCGGACCTTCAACCGCCCTTTCGCCAGCCGCCGGCTGAAAGCCGGACCGATCTGGCCCGTGAGCTTCACGGCGCTTCTGGCCGCGTCCCTGCTGATGGCCTGGTCGGTCGGCGGCACGCTGGCGACCGTGCTCGTCTTCCTCGGCTCGCTCACCTATGCGCTGGTCTATACTGTCTGGCTGAAGCGCCGCACCGTCTGGAACGTGGTGATCGGCGGCGCGGCGGGCTCCTTCGCACTTCTTGCCGGCGCGGCCGCCGCCGCCGACCCGTTCGGCCCGCTGATTAGCCCCGAGGCGCTGATCCTGGCCGCCGTCCTTTTTCTGTGGACGCCCCCGCATTTCTGGGCCCTCGCCGTCGCGCGGGGCGAGGATTATCGACGCGCCGGCATCCCGATGCTGCCCGTCGTGACCGAGCCCGAGGTGTGGGGGCCCACCATCTTTCTGCATGTCGCCGCGCTCGTCGGCCTGTCGCTCCTGCCGCTGATGCTGGGGCTGGGCTGGATCTACGGCCTGTTCGCGTTGGGGGCGGGGCTGCATTTCCTGCGCACCAGCTGGGCGCTGATGCGCGCGCCCGGAAAGCAGACCGCGATGACCTGCTTCCGCGCATCGCTCTATCATTTTGCCGCGCTGGCGCTGGGGGTAATCCTGCAAGGCGCGTTCGACCGGATTGTGGCATGACCCTTTGGCGCCTTCTCCTCCTGCCGCTCCTGCTGGCGCTTGCCGGTCCTGCCCCGGCGCAGACGGGACGGATCGACGCGCAGATCGCCTTCGACGAAAGCCAGGCCGCGATCGGCCGGCAGGTCGGCCCGCATCTGCTGATCGATCATACCGGCGCTGCACTTTCCGTGGCCGATCTGCGTGGGAAGCCGCTGGTCGTCTCGCTCATTTTCACCAGCTGCTCCACCGTCTGCCCCGTCACCACCGGCCATCTGCGCGACGCCGTGATCGAGGCCCAGCGCGCCCTCGGCACCGGGCGGTTCAATATCCTCACCTTCGGCTTCGACGCGCGCGGTGATCGGCCCGCGCAACTTCAGGCCTTCGCCAACACCCACCGCATACTGGGGGTCGAGGGCTGGCACATCGCCAGCGCCACCGACACAACCACCGCCGCATTCCTGGAGGACCTGGGCTTTTCCTTCCGCGCCGCGGCCGGCGGGTTCGACCACGTCATGCAGACCACCCTTCTGGACGAGGACGGCACAGTCTACCGTCAGATCTATGGCGAAACCTTCCCGCTTCAGGTCTTCATGGAGCCGATGAAGGATCTGGTCTTCGGCACGCGGACGCGCTCGCTCGCGCCGTCCGACCTGTGGGACCGCATCAACTTTCTATGCACCACCTACAATCCGCTCACCGGCGCCTACCGTTTCGATTACGGCATCTTCTTCGGGATCTTCTTCGGCGGGCTGTCGCTTCTGATCTTCGCGGCGATCCTGGCGCGCATGGTGCTGGCCCATCGCCGCGCCACGCGCAAGCCCGGCCCCATCGACGAACCCCGTCGCGAGGCGGGATAATGGCCGTATTTCGCGGGATCCTGCGGCGCGGGTTCGACCGGGCCGAACGCGGCCTTGACCGGCTTTTCGGCGCCGACTGGAACCCCTTGGCCCAGCTTGGCCCGCTGGGCTGGTTCCTGTTCTGGGTCGTCGTCGTCACAGGCGTCTATCTCTTCATCTTCTGGGATACCGGGGTCCATGCCTCCTACGAATCGGTGGAATGGATCACGCATGACCTCTGGTGGCACGCGGGGCTCTCGCGCAGCCTGCACCGCTACGCCTCGGACCTGATGGTTCTGGTGATGTTCCTGCACCTGCTCCGCGAATGGGCGCGAGACCGCTACCGCGGCAAGCGCTGGTTCTCCTGGGTCACCGGCGTGCCGATCATCTGGTTCGTCTACCTGTCGGGCATCACCGGCTACTGGCTCGTCTGGGACCAGCTGGCGCAATACATCGCAATCACCTCGACCGAACTTCTGGACGCCCTCGGCATCTTCGCCGAGCCGATCGCGCGCAACTTCCTCGCCCCGGATCACCTGTCCAGCCGCTTCTTCACACTGATGGTCTTCCTGCATATCGCCATCCCGCTGCTGCTGCTTCTCGTCATGTGGATCCATACCCAGCGCATCACCGAGGCGCGCACGAAACCGCCTGCGGGCTTGGCGGTGATCACCCTCGGCGCGCTGATCGCCGCCTCCTTCGCCATCCCGGCAGTCTCGCAGGGGCCGGCGGATCTGTCGGTCGTGCCGCAGCGTGTCGGCATCGACTGGTTCTACCTGCCGCTCTTTCCGCTGATCGAGCTGGTCCCGCCCGGCCTCATCTGGGCCGGGGTCGCGGTGTTCACGGTTCTGATGATCGGCCTTCCCTGGCTGCCCCCACGGCGTGAAGCCCGCGCCGCCGAAGTCTACCTGCCCCGCTGCAACGGCTGCATGCGCTGCGCCAACGACTGCCCCTACGCCGCCATCACCGTCGAGCCGCGCAGCGACGGCCTGCCCTTCCCGCGCGAGGTCAAGGTCAACCCCGACCGCTGCGTGGCCTGCGGGATCTGCATGGGCTCCTGCCCCTCCTCCACGCCGTTCCGTCGTTCGGGCGACCTGAGCACCGGAATCGACCTGCCCGATTTTCCGCTGGCGCAGCTGCGCGCCGATGTGATCGCCGCCGGCGCGGCGCTGCCGCCAGGACCGGGCCGGGTGCTGACCCTTGCCTGCGCCCACGGCGCCGGGGGCGAGGATGCCGGGACGATGCCGCCGGGCCGGGTGCTGGTGCCCTGCGCGGCCATGCCACCGCCCTCGATCATCGACTATGTCATCAGCCGAGGGCTGGCCGATGGCGTCTGCATCGCCGGCTGCGCCGAACGCGACTGTCAGCACCGTTTCGGCGTCGCCTGGACCAAGGCCCGCATCGACCGCACTCGAGATCCCTTCCTGCGTGAGCGTGTGCCGCGCGACCGCCTGCTGACCGTCTGGGCCGGTCCCAGCGACCCGTTGAGCCTGCAGATGGCGCTGGCCTCTTTCGCCGAACGCCTCGCCGCGCTGCCCGCCTATGAGAAACTGCGCCCCCTCGAACCCGGCGAGGCAGACGAGGCCGCCGCCGTCGCCGCCGCGACCACACACGAGCCCGCGCCATGAGGGCCGTCTCGCGCAGCCTTGCCGGTCGCGGTCGGCACCTGGCTCTCGGCGGGCTCACGATGCTGGCGATCAGCGCGGCGTCTGCTCTCCTCTCCGCCTGGCCCGAGTGGCAATCGGTGCCCGAAGATGCCGGTCTGATCCGCCTCAGCTTCACCCATTCCAGCGGCCGGATCTGCCGCGACCGGACGCCGGAGGAACTGGCCGCCCTGCCCCCCAACATGCGCAATCCGCAGATCTGCGAGCGACGCCGCGCGCCCGTCCGTATCGAGATGGACATCGACGGCGCGCCGGTTCTTGCCGCCGACCTGCCGCCTACCGGTCTTGCCGGCAGCGGCCCGTCGCGGGCCTACCAGCGCGTCCTGCTGCCCGCGGGCACGCACGAAGTGGCACTGCGGCTGCGCGACGACCCCACAGCAACCGAGTTCACCCACCAGACCGTCCGCCGGATCACGCTGGCGCCGGGGCAGAACCTGGCGATCGATTTCCGCAGCGGCACCGGCGAATTCGTCTTTCACTGAAAGGTCCAGCCATGTCCCCGATCGAATGGAAACCAGAGTACAGCGTCGGCGATCCCGCCGTGGATCATGAGCATCAGGAACTGGTCGAGCTGGTCAATATCGCCGCCGCCGCAATCCTCGAGCGTCGCCCCGACACCGATATCGACCGTGCCTTCGGCGATCTCTACCGCGCCATATCGGCCCATTTCGCGCTGGAGGAGGAGCAGATGCGCCAAGCCCGTTACGACCAGCTGGGCACGCACAAATCGGACCATGAACGCCTACTCGACGAATTGCGCGACCTCATGGATGCCGCGCCCGACACCCCCGATGCCGCCGCCGACCGGCTGACCCACACGCTGGAGCACTGGTTCGCCGATCACTTCCGCGTCCATGACGCCCG
>CAZKSE010000174.1:0-8677 GCA_964555305.1 uncultured Rhodobacter sp.
GGGCGCCGACCACCGAGCGGGTCTCAAAGGTCACCTGATCGAAATCGACGATCCGGGCGTAGAAATCGGTCAGGTTCACCCAGATATGGCGCTCGCCCCGCTCGATATTGAGCCAGCGCTCGCGCTCCATGGCGACGATGATCGAGCGAAGCCGCTCCTCGGGTTCGATATTGATCGCCTCCAGCGTGGCGCGCCCGGCGATACCATCGGATTCGATGCCATGCGCGATCTGGAACTGTTGCACCGCACGTTGCATCACCCCATCGTAGCGGGCGGTGGCGACGCGCGGCATGTAGCCCATCGCAATGAGCCGGTTGCGCAGCCCGATCACCGACTCGCCCGTCTCACCGGGGCGGGGGGTGCCGGTCACCTGCGGCCCCCAGCCGCCCTGGGCCATCTGCTCCTCCAGCCGGCGCTTCGCGTGGAGCAAGCGCGCATATTCAGGGGCGTGGGGCGCGAGGTTGCGGATGAAACCGACCGGCTCGGCGGCGGCGAAGTCACGCATCAACTGCAGCGTATCGGGGCGCGGCAACTCCCGCACGATCTGCGACACGATGGCGCGCGGCTCCAGCACCCCGCTGGAGATGTCGCGCGCGTACTGCAGAAAGGCAAGGCTGGCACGCGCTTCGGCCAGACCCCGGTCGCGTTCGCTTTCGACCGCACCGAAGGCGGCCAGCAGGCCCGGCAGGTCGTAGCGTCGCGACGGCAGGCCATGATCGCCCGCCTGCGCCAGCGCCGACACCAGCGCCGTTCGACGGGCCGCGTGCTCCGCGCCCGTCCAGAGCGGCGCGAAATCCGTTTCCCGGTAGAAACTCGCCAGATCGGCGTTCTGAGCGACCGCCTCGGCCAGCGCCTGACGGAAGGCCGGGAAGCTTTGCGCGACGCTTTGCGCCTGCGCGAGGGGCAGGCCCATTACCGCCGGAAGCCCTGTCAGAAGAACCCCTGCTCCGACCAGAACGCCCGTCAGGGCCGAACGCGCCCTTGTCATCACTCGCATACACTGCCCCTCGTTCACTGATCCGTCATGCCGACCCAACACGCCGGCAAGAAACCGCCTATGTCTAGAATGCCCTGAAACGCGATTTGGTCCCATCACGAGGGCGTGAAATTTGCGGATTAACGCCCTGATGGCTCGCAAGTTCCCTGAAATTGCGCGGTTAAGCCGCTGTAAGCAATATCCCGCCTATTCTGCCTGCGCGAACCCATTCTTGCGATTCAGGGGTTGGGCCGGTCACGCGATTGTGGCATGACGGCATCAGAGGCAACAAAAAGCGTCTGGCCACCGATCCCCGGACTGCGCGCAGCCCAACTGCGCCGACCCAGAAGGGAGACGAGATGAAGCCAGGCCAGAAGGCAGGACAGAGCATGACTGGGACGGGACAGGATTGATCATGGAACGGAACGACACCACCGGGTTCACCCGGCGCGCGCTCTTGGGCATCTTCGCTGCAACCGCTGTCACCGCCGCTCCGACATATGCAAATGCATTCTCGTTTCTCCGCGGGTCCGGCGACATCCGCCGGTTGAAGCTCTACTCGGGGCGCACGGGTGAGAAACTGGACGCGGTCTACTGGGTGGATGGCCAGTACATCCCAGAGGTTCTGGCGGAAATCAATCACTTCTTCCGCGACTGGCGCAACAACCAGGTGCACGGTATCGACACGCGGACACTCGACATCATGGCCGCCGCGCACCGGCTGCTCAATGCCGACGAGCCCTACAATCTGCTCTCCGGTTACCGCTCGCCGCAAACGAACGCCATGCTGCGGGCCCGGTCGCGCAACGTCGCGTCGAATTCGCGGCACACGATCGGTCAGGCGGCGGATCTGCGGTTGCGCTCGCGCAGCGTCGCGCAGGTCGCGCGTGCCGCTGCGGCCTGCCGGGCCGGCGGGGTCGGACGTTATTCGCGCTCGGACTTCACCCATATGGACTGCGGCCCGGTCCGCAGCTGGGGCACCTGAGCCGCACACCCGGCGGGCACGCGGCGTGTCGCGCCGGTGCCGCCGCGCGCCTAATCTCACGAGCCTGAAGGCCAGCGCTTGCCAGTGGCACCCTGGGCGGCATACTGGAAGCGCGTCCTGAATTGCCAGCGTGATCGCCTGATGAAACCCCGACCTAGCACGGCGCGTCCTGCGCCCCCCTGCCCCGCCGACCGCTCGACCCTGCGGTTGCGCCGATGACGGGATCTCTCGACACCGCCTTCTGGACCACGGTTCTGGCGATCTTGGCGCTCCTGGTCCTGTCGGGCTTCTTCTCGGGCAGCGAGACCGCGCTCACCGCCTCGTCGCGCGGCAAGCTGCGGGCGCAGGCCGACAAGGGCTCCAAGGGGGCCGAGACGGCGCTCAAGGTCACCGAGGACAGCGAACGCCTGATCGGCGCGATCCTTCTGGGCAACAACCTGGTCAACATCCTGGCCGCATCGCTGGCCACCGCGCTCTTTACCCGGCTCTTCGGCGATTCGGGCGTGGCCCTTGCGACGCTGGTGATGACCGCGCTGGTCCTGATCTTCGCCGAGGTCCTGCCCAAGACCTACGCCATCTCGAACCCTGAAAACGCCGCCTCGCGCGTGGCCCTGCCGATCCGGGTGGTGATCATCGTGCTGGCGCCGGTCGTGGCCGCGGTGCGGGCGCTGGTCCGCGGGATCCTGTGGCTCTTCGGGGTGCGCACCGATCCGAACGAGGCGGTCCTTTCCTATCACGAGGAGATCGCGGGCGCGCTGGCGCTGGGGCATTCCGAAGGCGTGGTCGAAAAGGAACACCGCGACCGGCTCCTGGGCGCGCTGGATCTGGGCCATCGTACCGTCGAAGAGGTGATGTTGCATCGCAGCCAGATCGAGACGGTGAATATCGACGCCCCGGTTGAGGATATCATCGCCCAGTGCGTCAATTCCAGCCACACCCGCCTGCCCGCCTGGCGCGACGACCCCGAGAACATCGTCGGCGTGATCCATTCGCGCGACCTGATGCGCGAGGTGCACCGGCTCGTCTCGGAGGCCGGCGGCAGGTTCGACGCGGTGGCGCGGCTCGATCTGATGGAGGTCGCGCGCGAGCCCTATTTCGTCCCCGAGACGACGCCGCTCGATGAGCAGATGCGCCAGTTCCTGACCCAGCGGCGGCATTTCGCGCTGGTCATCGACGAATACGGCGCGCTGCTGGGCCTCATCACGCTCGAGGATATCCTGGAGGAGATCGTCGGCGAGATCGAGGACGAGCATGACGAGGACCTGCCCGATCCGATCACCCGGCTGACCGACGGCACGATCGAGATCGACGGCGCGATGACCATCCGCGACCTGAACCGCGCGATGGATTGGAACCTGAACGACGAGGAAGCCAATACCGTCGCGGGCCTGGTCATCCACGAGGCGCAAATGATCCCCGAAGCCGGGCAGATCTTCCGCTTCCACGGCTTCCGCTTCGAGGTCGTGGAACGCGCCGAGAACCGCCTGACCCGCCTCCGCATCCGCGAAATGTAAGCGGACGACCGCGCAGGCGGCACGGCGGTCCGCTGGCGGACTATTCCGCAAGTTATTGGACTGGTTTCATGAACCTGCCACCGTTAACCGGAACGAAACAATTGCGCGTCTCAAGTCCAGACTGACCGCCACCGCGGGAGCAGGGGGACGGACGGTCTCCCGCCCCTCGTCAGGCTGTGCGCGTTGCGCACAACCTTCCTCGCGTTGGGCCAAGCCGGGGGGCGCTGCCCCCCGGACCCCCCGCCCCCGGCGCCGGAACTGTCGAGACCACCGGGGCGGGCGGCGGCCTAGATCGGTTCGATGTCGCCCTCGGCACGGGTCGCGTGGAATGCGTCCACGAAGGCGTTCAGCCCGCCCGCCGCGATGGCGCCCCGCAACCCTGCCATCAATTCCTGGTAGTAATGGAGGTTATGCCAGGTCAGCAGCATCGCCCCGATGATCTCGTCGGCGCGGATGACATGGTGCAGATAGGCGCGGCAGTAGCGCCGGCAGGCCGGGCAGGTGCAGGCCTCGTCGAGTGGCCGCGGGTCGTCGCGGTGGCGCGCGTTCTTCAGGTTCACCGCCCCGCGCCGCGTCCAGGCCTGACCGGTCCGCCCCGAGCGCGTCGGCAGCACGCAATCCATCATGTCGATCCCGCGTTCGACGGCGCCCACGATATCATCGGGCTTGCCCACCCCCATCAGGTAGCGCGGCCGGTCGGCGGGCAGCATCTCGGGCGCGTAGTCGAGCACCTCGAACATCATCGCCTGCCCCTCGCCGACCGCCAGACCGCCGACCGCATAGCCGTGAAAGCCGATCTCGCGCAGCCGTTCGGCGCTTTCGGCGCGCAGATCCCGGTAGACCGACCCCTGCTGAATACCGAAAAGCGCATGTCCCGGCCGGTCGCCGAACGCCGCGCGCGAGCGGTCGGCCCAGCGCATGCTCAGCTCCATCGACGCCCGCGCCACCCCTTCCCCGGCCGGAAACGGCGTGCATTCGTCGAAGGCCATCACGATATCCGATCCCAGAAGGCGCTGGATCTCCATCGAGCGTTCGGGCGTCAGCAGATGGCGCGAGCCGTCGATATGGCTGGCAAAGCGCACCCCTTCCTCGGTCAGCTTGCGAAGGCCGGCCAGCGACATGACCTGAAACCCGCCCGAATCCGTCAGGATCGGCCGGTCCCAGTTCATGAACCGATGCAGCCCCCCCAGCGCCGCCATCCGCTCGGCCCCCGGGCGCAGCATCAGGTGATAGGTATTGCCCAGGATGATGTCGGCGCCTGTTTCGCGCACATTCTCGGGCAGCATGGCCTTCACGGTGCCCGCCGTGCCCACCGGCATGAAGGCCGGCGTGCGGATCTCGCCCCGGGGCGTGTGGATGACGCCGTTGCGCGCCCGCCCGTCGGTGGCCTGCAGATCGAAGTGAAAACCCATGCCGTGCCCCTTTGTCGCGCCTTCTTGCGCGATTTGCCCGTGCTTGCCAAGCCGCCCCACTGGACGCACCGCCCCGATTTCCTATATGAATGGTCAGGTAAACGACGGGACCGGCACCATGACCAGCGAACTGACCGAGGGCGAACCCCTGATCCGCCCCTCCAGCACCGAGCACCCGCTCTACGATACCGTGGTCGAGGCCTGCCGATCCGTCTTCGACCCCGAGATCCCGGTCAATATCTACGACCTCGGCCTGATCTACACGATCGACATCACCGCCGAGAACGAGGTCGGCATCGTCATGACCCTGACCGCCCCCGGCTGCCCCGTCGCCGGCGAGATGCCCGGCTGGGTCGCCGATGCGGTCAGCTCCGTCGAAGGGGTCAAGCAGGTCGATGTCGAGATGACCTTCGAGCCGCAGTGGGGCATGGACATGATGTCCGACGAGGCCCGGCTGGAACTGGGCTTCATGTAAGGCCCCGCAGAACAACGCCCAAAGGACGCTCCATGTTCGCCATTCCCGGCAAATCCCCCGTGACCATGACCACCGCCGCCGAGCGCCAGATCGCCCGGCTGATGGCGCGTCAGGACAAGAAGGGCCTGCGCATCGGCGTCAAGAAAGGCGGCTGCGCGGGCATGGAATACACGATGGAATTCGCCGACGAGATCGGCCCGCACGAGGAAATCGTCGAACAGGGCGGGGCGCGGGTGATCATCGCGCCGATGGCGCAGATGTTCCTCTTCGGCACCGAGATCGATTTCGAGACGGGGCTTCTGGAAAGCGGCTTCAAGTTCCGCAACCCCAACGTGACCGAGGCCTGCGGCTGCGGCGAATCGATCAAGTTCGGCGATCTGGACGAGATGGCCGAAAAACTGGGCAAGACCGGCAGCTGACCCCGCCTGCGGGCGCCAATCCGGCCGCGCGGGCTTTGATCCGGCGCGGCACGCGGGTATGACGGGCAAAAAGGAGCTTGCCCATGCCCGATCTGCCGCGCCTCGCCGCCGGAAACTGGAAGATGCACGGCCTTGCCGCCGATCTGGCCGAGGCCCGCGCGCTGACCGCAACCTTCCCCGAACCGCCGGTCGAGGTGCTGCTCTGCCCGCCGGCGACGCTGATAGCCCGCATGGCCGTGGCGCTCGCCGGATCGGGGATGCGCATCGGCGGGCAGGATTGCCATGACGCGGAAGGCGGCGCGCATACCGGCGACATCTCGGCGGCGATGCTGGCCGATGCGGGCGCGAGCCATGTGATCCTCGGCCATTCCGAACGCCGCGCCGATCATGGCGAAACCAGCGCGCAGGTCGCCGCCAAGGTGCACGCGGCCTGGGGGGCCGGGCTCATCGCCATCGTCTGCCTGGGCGAGACGGCGGCAGAACGCGACTCCGGCCAGACGCTTGATGTCGTCGGCGCGCAGCTGGCGGCCTCGCTGCCGGCGGGCGCGACGGCGGCGAATACCGTCGTCGCCTATGAACCCGTCTGGGCCATCGGCACCGGCCGCACGCCGACGCCCGAACAGATCGCCGAGGTGCATGGCTGCCTGCGCGACCGCCTGCCCGACCGCGGCATCCGCCTGCTCTATGGCGGCTCGGTCAAACCCGAGAATGCCGAGACCGTCTTCGCCGTCCCCGAGGTGGACGGCGCCCTCGTCGGCGGCGCCTCGCTCAAGGCCAGCGATTTCGGCGCGATCATCAAGGCCCTCGGCGCGGCCTAAGGGCTCCGGCAGCGAGGGCAACCCGCAGAATGCCGCCTCCAGCGGCACCCGTTGAATCGCTCCCCGACCACGCAGGGGTCGCGCATCGAATCCGGCTGAAAACCCGCAGGTTTTGCGTTAGAATGTAGGGGTCGCATCGCCGCATTTCGGGCGCGCGGCAGCACCGCGGCGGCCGCAACCGACGCGATCACCGAAAGGGAATCCGCATGGAACGCGAAACTTTCATCGTCCTGCGCGACAGAAACCTGGGCCTGCGCACCACTCGGCCAAGCTTTGGCGGTGGCCCCGGGGACGGCGTTTTCGGCATGCGCGGCGGGCTCGAGGTTCCGCCCGCGCCGCAAATCGACGTCGAACAGATGGAAGAGCGGGAGGCGGCTGAAATGGCCCGCGAACCCGACGTGGTCGGTCTGGCCCGCACCATGCCGATAAAGCTGATCCAACCCACCGCTGCATCCGGTGACACCGACGTCAGCGGCGCGCAAAGCGCCGGCGTCACCTGGGGCGTGCGGGCGGTCGGCGCCGACACCTCATCCTTCGACGGCGCGGGGGTAACGGTTGGGGTGCTCGACACAGGGATCGACGACCAGCACCCGGCCTTCGCCGGCATGACGCTAACTCGCCGCGACTTCACCGGCAGCGGCGATCAGGACGCCAACGGCCACGGCACCCATTGCGCCGGCACGATCTTCGGGCGCGATGTGGACGGGATCCGCATCGGCGTCGCGCCGGGGGTCGAGCATGCGCTGATCGGCAAGGTGCTGGACAACGAAGGCCGGGGCAGCACGGACATGCTGGCGCAGGCGATGCTGTGGCTGTCGCAGGAAGGGGCGCAGGTCGTTTCGATGTCGCTCGGCTTCGACTTTCCCGGCTTCGCGGAGAGGCTGCAGCAACAGGGATTCCCGGCGCTGCTGGCGACCTCGATCGCGCTCGAGGGCTACCGGATGAACCTCCGGCTCTTCGACACGCTGATGAGTCATCTGCGCGCGCAAGCGGCCTTCAGCGGCGGCGCGGTGGTGGTGGCGGCCAGCGGCAACGAGAGCCGGCGCGATCAGCACCCGAATTTCGAGGTCTCGGCCTCGGTCCCCGCGGCTGCCAACGATGTCATCTCGGTCGGCGCGCTGGAACAGGGCTCTGCGGGGCTGAAGGTGGCGACCTTCTCCAACTCCAATCCGATCCTTGTGGCACCGGGCGTCGGCGTGGTCTCCGCGAAGACCGGAGGCGGACTGGTCGCACTCAGCGGCACGAGCATGGCCTGCCCGCATGTTGCAGGAGTCGCGGCGCTGTGGTGGCAGGCGGTCAAGGGCGGGAACGCGCCTCTGGGGCTTCGCGCGGTCGAAACGAACCTTCAGTCCCGCGCCACGACATCGGGGCTGGCCTCCGGCACGCCGCCGGCGCAGCGCGGCATGGGACTGGTTCGCACGCCTTGAAGGCAGGGCTCTGGTCTTGGTCGGCGGTTTCTGTCAGAAATTGTCCGACCGCAGACGGAGCCCGCATGGACACGCTCGATTTCGACGCCCGCAAGGCCCGCGCCAGCGCCTGGTTTCGCGAGCTTCGTGACCGGATTACCGCCGCCTTCGAGGCGCAGGAAGACGCGCCCGCGACCGGCCCCGCCGCCGACCAGCCCCCGGGCCGGTTTGAGCTGCGCGAGACCCGGCGTGACGAGGGGCGCGGCGGCGGCGGGCTGATGAGCGTCCTGCGCGGCGGGCGGGTGTTCGAAAAGGTGGGCGTCAATATCTCGACCGTGCATGGCACGCTCGGCGCGCAGGCGCAGGCGGCGATGGCCGCGCGCGGCGTGCCGGGCATGGAGGCGGATCCGCGCTTCTGGGCCTCGGGCATCAGTCTGGTCGCGCATATGCAGAACCCGCATGTTCCGGCGGTGCACATGAACACCCGCATGTTCTGGACGCCCGGCGCCTGGTGGTTCGGCGGCGGCGCGGACCTGAACCCCTGCATCGAATACGCCGACGATACCGGCCATTTTCACGACACCCTGCGCGCGGCCTGCGACGCCCACGCGCCCGACTACTACGCCCGCTTCAAGACCTGGGCGGAGGAGTATTTCTTCATCCCGCATCGCG
>CAZKSE010000175.1:0-8661 GCA_964555305.1 uncultured Rhodobacter sp.
TGATCCGCCCCCCCTCCATGATGGCGATGCGGTTGCCCAGCTTGAAGGCCTCGTCAAGGTCGTGGCTGACGAAGATGATCGTGCGCTTGAGGCGTTGCTGAAGGTCCAGAAGCTCATCCTGCAACCGGGTGCGGATGAGCGGGTCGAGCGCCGAGAAGGGTTCATCCATCAGAAGGATCGGCGCGCGCGTGGCAAAAGCCCGGGCAAGACCCACCCGCTGCTGCATCCCGCCCGAGAGTTCCGCGACCTTGCGGTCGGCCCATTGGGACAGCCCCACCAGTTCCAGCTGCTCCGCGACCCGCTCCCCCCGCTCGCGCCGCCCCATGCCGGCCAACTCCAGTCCCAGGCCCACATTCTCGCGCACCGTGCGCCAGGGCAGCAGCCCGAACTGCTGAAAGACCATCGCCACATGATGCATCCGCAGCCGGCGCAGGCTGCGCGGCCCGGCCTTCGGCACGCTCACCATTTCCTTGCCGTCACTGACCAGAACATCGCCCTGCACGATGGGGTTTAGCCCGTTGACCGCGCGCAGAAGCGTCGACTTGCCCGAGCCCGACAGGCCCATCAGCACCACGATCTCGCCCTCGGCCACGTCGAGCGTGCAGTCATGCACCCCCAGAACCTGGCCTGTCGCCTTCTGGATGTCGGCGCGGCTTTGCCCCGTCTCCATGAGCGGGATCGCCTTCCACGGATTGTCGCCGAAGACGATCGAGACGTTGCGGAAGGACACGGCGGGGGTCTTTGCCTGGGTCATGCCTTGCGCTCCACCCGCAGCATCCGGTCGAGCATGATGGCCACGGCGACGATCACGGCACCCGATTCAAACCCGAGCGAGGCGTTCACCTGATTGAGCGCCCTCACCACCGGCACCCCCAGCCCCGGCGCACCGACCAGCCCCGCAATGACCACCATGCTGAGTGACAGCATGATCGTCTGGTTCAGCCCCGCCATGATCTGCGGAAAGGCCCAGGGCAGTTCGACCTTGAAAATGCGCTGCGCGGTCGTGGCGCCGAAGGCCGTCGCGGCCTCGGACAGCGCCGTGGGGGTGGAGCGGATGCCGAGTTCCGTCAGCCGGATCGACGCGGGCATGGCGAAGATCACGGTGGCGACCAGTCCCGGCACCATGCCCAGCCCGAATAGCACCAGCACCGGGATCAGATAGACGAAGGTCGGCAGCGTCTGCATCAGGTCCAGGACCGGGGTGAGGGCCCGGTAGAACCGGGGGTGATGCGCGGAATAGATGCCCAGCGGCACCCCCACCGCCATGCAGACAAAGCACGACCCCAGCACCAGGGTCAGCGTCTGCATGGTCAGCAGCCAGTAGCCCTGGTTGAGCGCGAAGAGCGCGCAGCCGGTGACGATCAGCACCGGCACCAGACGGCGCTGCAGCGCCCAGGTGATCGCCGCAAAGATGGCGATCAGCACCAGCGGATGCGGCGTGGTCAGGGCGGTGGACAGCGCCGTGACGCCCTGCCGAAGGCCGAATTCCACCGCATCGAAGAAGTCGATGAAACTGTCCTGCAGCCAGATGAACGCATCGGCGACCGTGCGGCCAACCGGGATCTTGGCGTCGGTGATGGCAGCCTGAAGCCTGTCGAGCATCGGATGTCCGGATCAGAAAGAAATACCCCCGGCCGGGCCGGGGGATCGGATCAATCGAGCGCGGCGCGCACCGCCTCCAGCGCACCGGCCGAGCCGTCGCGCATGGTGACACCTTCCAGCCAGGGGTCCAGCACCTCGGGGTTGTCCGACAGCCAGGCGCGGGCGGCGTCGTTCGGATCCATCCCGTCATCGAGGATCATCGCCATGATCTCGTTTTCCATCGACAGCGTGAATTCGAGGTTTTCAAGGAAACGGCCGACATTCGGGCATTCCTGGACATAGCCTGAGCGGGTGTTGGTAAAGACCTCGGCGCCGCCGTAATCGGGGCCGAACCAGTCGTCGCCATCCGAGAGGTAGACCATCTCGAAATTGGCGTTCATCGGATGCGGCTCCCAGCCCAGGAAGATCACCGGCTCGCCCCGACGCTCGGCGCGGGCGACCTGGGACAGCATCCCCTGTTCGGAGCTTTCGACCACCTGGAACTCCCCCAGGCCAAAGGCGTCGGCCTCGATCATGTCGATGATCAGCCGGTTGCCGTCATTGCCCGGCTCGATCCCGTAGATCCGACCCATCAGCGCCTCATGATGCGCGGCGATGTCGGCAAAGCTGCCGATGCCCAGCTCGGCCGCCGCGGCATTGGCCGCCAGCGTGTATTTCGCACCCGACAGGTTGCGCCGCACGGTATCGACGGTGCCGGCCTCGCGGTAGGGGGCGATGTCGGCCTCCATCGTCGGCATCCAGTTGCCCAGGAAGACGTCGATATCGCCATTGGCGAGCGAGGTGTAGGTCACCGGCACCGACAGGACCAGCACCTGCGCATCATAGCCGAGCGCGTCCAGGATCCGCGTCGCCACGGCCGTCGTCGCGGTGATGTCGGTCCAGCCCACGTCCGAAAAGCGGACGGTCGCGCATTCATGCTCGGAGGCCAGTGCGGGCAATCCGGCCAAGGTCAACGCGGTCGTGGCGGCGATCAGGGTACGGCGGTGCATGACGGTCTCCTGTTGTCGTTTCCATGCTGGCGTTTTTGTTGATTGACGAGTCAATAAACATTCGTCTACCAGTGGCGCAAGCCTTTTTTGCCCCGGACGAAAGCGGAAGAACGGATGCCCAAGGTCGGGATGGAGCCTATACGACGCGCGTCGCTGATCAAGGCCACAATCGCCGAGATCGGTCAGGCGGGGACCCTGGAAGTGACGGTCAGCCGGATCGCCAAGCGCGCCGGCATGTCCTCGGCGCTGGCGCATCACTATTTCGGCTCGAAGGAGGCGCTTTTTCTCGCGGCAATGCGCGACGTGCTGGGCCTTTACGGGGCCGAGGTGCGCGGGGCGCTGGCCGCGGCGGATCCGGGTGACGCGCGGGCGCGGGCGGTGATCCGCGCCTCTTTCAGCGCCGCGAACTTCCGGCGCGAAGTGGTCGCGGCCTGGCTCAATTTCTACGTCCTCGCGCAGTCGCAGGATCAGGCGCGACGTCTTCTGCGGATCTACCAGCGGCGGCTCGTTTCGAACCTGAGCCATGCGTTGCGGCCAGCGCTGGCGGGGCGTTCAGGTGCGATCGCAAGGGGCATCGCGGCCATGATCGACGGGGTCTACCTGCACGCGGCCCTCGGCCCCGGCGCGCCGGACGGCACCGCGGCAGCGGCCATGGTCGAGGCCTATCTGGACGGCGAACTGGAGCGCGGCGCATGAACCGACGGCCGAATATCCTCGTGCTGATGGTAGATCAGCTGAACGGCACGCTCTTTCCCGACGGGCCAGCCGACTGGCTGCACGCCCCGAACCTCAAGCGTCTGGCCGAACGCTCCGTCCGCTTCGCCAACGCCTACACCGCCAGCCCCCTCTGCGCGCCGGGACGGGCAAGCTTCATGTCGGGCCAGCTCCCCAGCCGCACGCGGGTATATGACAACGCCGCCGAGTTCGCCTCCAGCATCCCCTGCTACACCCACCATCTGCGCCGCGCCGGGTACTACACCGCGCTTTCGGGCAAGATGCATTTCGTCGGCCCCGACCAGCTGCACGGGTTCGAGGAACGGCTGACCACCGACATCTACCCCGCCGATTTCGGCTGGACCCCCGATTGGCGCAAGCCGGGCGAGCGGATCGACTGGTGGTATCACAACATGGGCTCGGTCACCGGCGCGGGCGTGGCCGAGATCACCAACCAGATGGAATACGACGACGAGGTGGCGCATCACGCCACCGCCAAGCTCTATGACCTCGCCCGCGGGCAGGACGACCGGCCCTGGTGCCTGACCGTCAGCTTCACCCATCCCCACGACCCCTATGTCGCGCGCCGCCGCTACTGGGACCTCTACGAGGATTGCGTGCATCTGCTGCCGCAGGTGCCCGACCCCGGTTACGAGGCGCAGGACCCGCACGGCAAGCGGCTGTTCGATGCCAATGACTGGCGCAACTTCACCATCAGCGACGACCACATCGCCCGCGCCCGGCGCGGCTATTTCGCCAATGTCTCGTATCTCGATGACAAGATCGGCACGATCCTTCAGGTGCTTGACGACACCCGGCAGGAGGCGGTCGTCGTCTTCGTCTCGGATCACGGCGACATGCTGGGCGAGCGGGGATTGTGGTTCAAGATGAGCTTCCGCGAAGGCTCGGCCCGCGTGCCGCTGATGATCGCCGCGCCGGGGCTGGGGGCCGGACGGATCGAAGCCCCGGTCTCGACGATGGATGTGCTGCCGACGCTGGCGGAACTGGCGGGCGTGCCGCTCGATGCCGTGGCCCCCTGGACCGATGGCGAAAGCCTGGTCGCGGTGGCCGGCGGGGCCGAACGCGGGACCGTGGCGATGGAATACGCCGCCGAAGGATCCATCGCGCCGATGGTGGAGCTGCGCCGCGGGCGATGGAAATACACCGCCTGCCCGGTCGATCCCGAACAGCTCTTCGATCTGTCGGCCGACCCGCAGGAACACACCAACCTCGCCGGCGATCCGGCCCATGCCGACAAGCTCACCGCCTTCCGCGCCGAGGCCGCGGCACGCTGGGACCTGCCCGCCTATGACGCCGCCGTGCGCGAAAGCCAGGCCCGCCGGCTGGCGGTCTACGAGGCGCTGCGAAACGGCGCCTATTACCCGTGGGACCACCAGCCCCTGCAGCGGGCATCCGAGCGCTACATGCGCAACCACATGGACCTGAACGTGCTGGAGGAAAACCAGCGCTTTCCCCGCGGAGAATGACCCGATGACGCTGAAAGCCCAGCCCGAAGCCAGCCATTTCATCGACGGCCAGTTCGTCGAAGACACCGCCGGCGCACCGATGGAGGTGATCCACCCCGCCACCGGCGAGGTGATCGCCCGCCTGCACGCCGCGACCCCGAGGCTGGTCGAGCGGGCGCTTACGGCCGCGCGCCGCGCGCAGGCCGACTGGGCCGCCCGCCTGCCGGTCGAACGCGGCCGGATCCTGCGGCGTGCTGCCGACATCATGCGCGAGCGCAATCACGACCTGTCGGTTCTGGAAACGCTCGACACCGGCAAACCCCTGCAGGAAACGCTGGTGGCCGACGCGACCTCGGGCGCGGATGCGCTGGAATATTTCGCGGGCTTCGCGCCGACCGTGACCGGCCAGACCGTGCCGCAAGGTCGCGATTTCATCTATACGCTGCGCGAGCCGCTGGGCGTCTGCGTCGGCATTGGCGCCTGGAACTACCCCACGCAGATCATCTGCTGGAAGTCCGCCCCGGCGCTGGCCTTCGGCAATGCGGTCGTCTTCAAACCCTCGGAAACCACGCCGCTCTCGGCACTTCAGGTCGCGTCGATCCTGACCGAGGCGGGCTTGCCCGCGGGCCTGATCAACGTCCTGCAGGGCCATGGCGATCTGGGCGCGGCCTTGGTCAGCGACCCGCGCGTCAACAAGGTCTCGTTGACCGGCTCGGTGCCGACGGGGCGCAAGGTCTATGCCGCCGCGGCCGAGGGGATCCGCCATGTAACGATGGAACTGGGCGGCAAGTCGCCGCTGATCGTCTTCGACGACGCGAGCCTCGAGGACGCGGTCGGAGGGGCGATGATGGGGAATTTCTATTCCTCGGGACAGGTCTGTTCGAACGGCACGCGGGTCTTCGTTCAGCGCGGCATGAAGGAGCGTTTCCTCAGCCGCCTCAAGGAACGGACCGAGGCGATCCGGTTGGGCGACCCGCTGGACGAAGCCACGCAGATGGGCCCCCTGGTCAGCGAGGCGCAGATGGAGAAGGTCCTCGGCTATATCGAGGGGGCGCGGGCCGAGGGGGCGCGGCTAGTGACCGGCGGGCAGCGATTGAACCGCAACGGCTTCTATGTGGCGCCAACGGTCTTTGCCGATGTCACCGACGACATGACCATCGCCCGCGAAGAGGTTTTCGGCCCGGTCATGTCGGTCCTCGACTTCGATGCCGAGGACGAGGTGATCGCCCGCGCCAACGCGACCGACTTCGGTCTGTCGGCGGCGGTCTTCACGCAGGATCTGGCGCGGGCGCACCGGGTGATCGGGCGGCTCGAGGCCGGCTCGTGCTGGATCAACGCCTACAATCTGACGCCGGTCGAGGCACCCTTCGGGGGCGCCAAGCTCTCGGGCGTGGGGCGCGAGAACGGCCATGCGGCGCTGGAGCACTATACGCAGATCAAGACGGTCTATGTGGGCATGGGGCCGGTCGACGCGCCCTATTGACCCGCGCGGCCCTGTTGCAGGGCCGACTATTCCGAACGGCGGTTCAGCCCTTACCTGAACACGCCATGACAACCGTCGGGCGGACCCGGCCGCGCCAAGGCGCAAGGCCCACCCCCGTGAAACCGGCGGGATCTTTTGGAGGCAAGGATGGACGCGGATTTCGTGGTCGTGGGATCGGGTTCGGGCGGCGCGGCGGTGGCCTATCGCCTGGCCGAGGCCGGGCATTCGGTCATCGTGGTCGAGTACGGCGGCTCGGATGCCGGGCCCTTCATCCAGATGCCGGGTGCCCTCAGCTATCCGATGAACATGTCGCTGTACGACTGGGGCCTGAAAACCGAGCCCGAGCCCGCGCTGAACGGACGGGTACTGCCGGTGCCGCGCGGCAAGGTCGTCGGCGGGTCCTCCAGCATCAACGGGATGGTCTGGGTCCGCGGCCACGCCCGCGACTTCGACCACTGGGCCGAGGCCGGGGCAGAGGGCTGGGGGTTCGCCGATGTCCTGCCCTATTTCAAGCGCGCCGAAACCTGGCACGGGGCCAAGGATGCCGGCCGCGACGCCCCCGGCAACGGCGCCTGGCGGGGCCATGAAGGCCCCATGCACATCACCCGCGGCGCGCGTGAGAACCCGCTCTTCGACGCCTTCATCACCGCTGGACAGCAGGCGGGATACCCGCGCACGCATGACTACAACGGCGCGCAGCAGGAAGGCTTCGGCGCGATGGAGGCCTCGATCTGGCGTGGCGCGCGCTGGTCGGTCGCGCGCGCCTACCTGCGCCCGGCGCTGAAGACGGGCCGCGCCCGGCTGGTCCGCGGCCTGGTCGAGCGGGTGGTGGTGGACGGCGGCCGCGCCACGGGCGTGCAACTGGCCGGCGGCAGGATCGTCACCGCCCGGCGCGAGGTGATCCTCGCGGCCTCGTCGATCAACACGCCGAAAATTCTGATGCTCTCTGGCATCGGCCCGGCCGATCATCTGGCCGAACACGGGATCACGGTGGTGGCCGACCGCCCCGGCGTGGGCTCGAATTTGCAGGATCATCTGGAGATCTATCTGCAATTCGCCTCGAAAAAGCCCATCACGCTCTACAAGTACTGGAATTTGCTGGGCAAGGCCTGGGTCGGCGCGCAATGGCTCTTCCTCGGTCGCGGGCCGGGCACGTCCAACCAGTTCGAAGCCTGCGCTTTCATCCGCTCGCGCGCGGGCATCGACTACCCGGATATCCAGTACCATTTCCTGCCCATCGCCGTACGCTATGACGGCAAGGCCGTGGCCGATGGGCACGGCTTTCAGGTCCATGTCGGCCCGATGCGTTCGAAAAGTCGCGGCAGCATCCGCCTGCGCTCGGCCGATCCGAAGGATGACCCGCAGATTCGCTTCAACTACATGTCCCATCCCGACGACTGGGCCGAGTTCCGCGCCTGCATTCGCCTCACGCGCGAGATCATGGCGCAGCCCGCCATGGCCGAATTCGTCGCCCATGAGATCCAGCCGGGCGAGCAGGCGCAGGACGACGCAAGCCTCGATGGCTTCATCCGCGAGCATGTCGAATCCGCCTATCACCCTTGCGGCACGGCGCGGATGGGCCGGCGGGAGGATCCGATGGCGGTGGTCGACGGGCAGGGCCGCGTCATCGGGGTCGAGGCGCTGCGGGTCGCGGACAGTTCGATCTTTCCGCGGATCACGAACGGCAACCTGAACGCGCCCACAATCATGGCCGGCGAGAAGATCGCCGACCATATCCTCGGCCGCCCGCCCCTGCCCCGCTCGAACCAGGAACCCTGGATCCACCCCGCCTGGGAGAGCGCGCAGCGCTGACGGTTGCGCGGCCCTCCGTCTTGGCCTATACGCGCGCATTCCCCGGCGCATGAGTCGCGGGACACCTCCACGGGCCCTGCTGGACGACATCCCGGCCTGCGCCTTCACCCGATCATACAGGAGACCCCGATGTCGATTACCGTTGAAGAAAAAACCCGCCTTATCAAGGAATTCGGAACCAAGGAAGGCGACACCGGCTCGCCCGAAGTACAGGTTGCGATCCTCACCTCGCGGATCTCCACGCTGACCGAGCATTTCAAGAGCCACAAGAAGGACAACCACTCCCGCCGTGGTCTCCTGATGATGGTCGCGCAGCGCCGGAAGCTTCTCGACTACCTCAAGGGCAAGGACGAAGGCCGCTACCGCGACCTGATCCAGCGCCTCGGCATCCGCCGCTGAGCCGGCGGCGCGGGCAACCGCGCCCCCTCTCGGACGGCCGTAAACCGGCGCCCCGACCTGCCTGAGACATCCGCCGCACGCAGCTCCTGCGCGCGGCGCTTTCATGCCCGGACACCCCGCACGCCCTGCGCAAGCGCTGCGCTGAGAGCGACG
Source organism: uncultured Rhodobacter sp. (assembly GCA_964555305.1). Taxonomy (GTDB): domain Bacteria; phylum Pseudomonadota; class Alphaproteobacteria; order Rhodobacterales; family Rhodobacteraceae; genus Pararhodobacter. The sequence continues at coordinate 8,619 of CAZKSE010000175.1, forward strand.
CAAAACCGGCCGCGGTGTCCCATCGGCATCGCGTCGGTATCAC